>JANQFB010000548.1 GCA_028278085.1 Chitinophagales bacterium | reverse complement strand
GGACCGGGCAGGTTAGCCTGATCCTCAAAATAGATCCTATGGAGATCCGGCGAAAGCTGGCAACCGTTTAGACGATATTAAGCTTTTCCATTAAATTCTTCCGGTAGGATTGTCCGATAGGGATCACTTTTTCTTCAATGGCAAGGATGGTATCTTCAATGACCTTGATACGGTCGACATTGACGATATATGACCGGTGAGCCCGGGCAAAATGCTTGGAAGGTAGTTTGGCTTCGATACTTTTCATCGTTGAATGAACGATGTATTTCCGCTCGACCGTATTGATATTGACATAATCGCCGAGTGCTTCTACCCACAAAATATCTTCCGTATTGATCTTAAACAGGCGCTTATCGGTCTTAACGAACATACTTTCCGAATCAACGCTTTCCAGCGATTGCGCCTTAACCCTTTCCTTTACTTTGTTGATCGCTTTCAGAAACCTGCCGTAATCCACGGGTTTTACGATATAATCGACCACATCATATTCAAAAGCTTCAACGGCATATTCTTTTTTGGAGGTGATGAGGATAACCTGCGGAATCGATTTAATGTTTTTCAGCATATCCAGGCCGCTCATCCCGGGCATTTCCACATCGAGGAAAATCAACTCTATCTCTTCCTTTTCCAGGATCTTAATGGCTTCCATGGCGCTACTGCAAGAAGCAACCAGGTTCAGGGTGTTGGTTTGTTCGACACAATGTTCAACAGCCATTCTGGACATCAATTCATCATCAACGATTATACAGTTCATAAGGAAAGATTAAAAGATTAACAAGGGATACCCATCAATTCTACCCGCAGTATACAAATTTAAGTTTATAAATTGAAATCCCCCAAAATTTTAGGGGATTTAGCGGCGATGAGATGGCATGGGCATTCACCCGGATGAGCCTATATGAAAGGCTGGGCATGGGTATGACAACTTCCAACGATCAGGCCTGCGGTGATCAATTCCCGGAGCTGTGCCAAAACCTGTTGCCGGACTGCCTCCAGTTCTTCGGGATCCGACGATTCAACACTTTCCAGGATACCATCGACCCCTGTGGAGGTCAACTTTTCAACGGTAAAAGTTTCGGCGATAATGGCGGAAAGCGGGTTAAGGCTGATTTCACGAATACCCTCGGCATACTGGGAAAGGATCACCGGGTATTCATCGGGTTCATGAGTAGGATTTTCAAGGTAATCACCTGCATCGGGATCCCAATTCCATTTCGTAGTGATGATCTTTGAATAGGGGTCGAGGCATAGTTTCCGGCTATCCCTAAGCCCTTCTTCCAGGATATCCTTCGCCTCTTCGGCAGAAAGCATTCGGGCAATGTTCAGCAAGGAATGGCTGCTGATCTGACGGTCGAAGTCTCCCTTTTGCTTTTCCAACAGGAAAACATCTTCCAATATTTCTCCACTGGCAGCTTCCAGGGAATGGATAGCTCCTGTCATAAAGCGGTTAAACGCACCTGCTTCCCTGAGTTCCCCGACCGGGCTATCCATAAAGGACGCCAGCAATTCGGGGTGATGCTGATCCATAAAATCCAGGGTTCGCGGATACGCCTGTTCCAGTAGACGACGATAGGTGCCGGATGGTGTTAAATGAAGGGCTTTGTAAGCCTCGGTTGACGGCAATGTCTGTTTCGCTTTCCTTAACCGGGGCGCTAAGATCGAAGGGACTTTGTTGGGATACATCATCCTCAACAAATAATAGCCGATCCCCGCATTACCCATAAACAAGCTGGTATCTTCCTCATTTTTAAGATCCGCAAACCCGGAACGGAATTTTTTATACCGGCTTTTGGAGGCCAGCACGATCCCGGTCAGGTCGTTGGCCAATTGTTTGAAGGATGGGTCACCCAATTGCACATAGGCCTG
This sequence comes from Chitinophagales bacterium, assembly GCA_028278085.1. Classification (GTDB taxonomy): domain Bacteria; phylum Bacteroidota; class Bacteroidia; order Chitinophagales; family JANQFB01; genus JANQFB01. The sequence goes on along the minus strand of JANQFB010000548.1, from coordinate 1,865 downwards.
GATAAGGGTGTCGGCATTACCACCCAAACCATGGCAAAGGATATTGATGGGCGGTTCATCCAAATAATCGTTTGGATTCAGGTCGGTTTCCCGGATCTTGGCTACGGCTTTGTCAATATCATCCAGGTATGCCGGGTCTCTGAGCACTTCATAAGCCCGCAACCTGCTCAGGCCGATACCTGCGGCGCCATGGCACCAGGCATTCATATCACCGTGTTGGGTAAAAAAATCAATATTGCCATTCAAAAAGGCATCCGTATGCTTTCGCCGGTCTTCCGCGCCATAAATACCCCTTCGCCAATCCGGCCAGTTGTTGATCCGGTGATCATAATGATGGTTTTCATAGGCAAAGGCTTGTTTGGCCAGCTCTAAAAAAGCAGGATTGTCCAGGTAACGGCCTAATTCCAGGAAGGCCAGGCCAATCCCCGAAGCGCCATGCGACAAACCGCAAAGGCCATGAACATTTTCCCCGGAACGGTCCCAGTAGAGGCCCGCAGGCCCGGGCCAGGCTCTATCGATCAATATATCCGCATAGTGATCGATAGCGTCTATGATCCAGGATTCCGCTGATGCGGCATGCAGATGCAACAGCCCGATCAGGGTTCCGGAAAACCCGTTGATCAGATCGTCGACACCTACCCTTCTTTCCGTAAACTTTTTACAATCCCGGGCGATGGTGAGGGCATTATCCAGGTAATGGGGATCTCCCGTTAGGGTGTGAAATCGCAGCAAGCCATAGGAAACACCCATTCTGCCGGTGTAGAGGGCATAATAATCGGTGGGATGTTTATCACAGTAATCCAGGGTCCAAACCATCCCGGCTTTCGCTGCATCCAAAAACCTTTCCTCGCCGGTCACCTGGTATAGCTCCAGCAAAAAAAGCGCAATCCCGGTATTCCCGGTGTAAATACTTTCCCCGACCTCCCATTTTGGCTTCAGGTCGGCTGTCAATCCAAGGGTTTCCCAGAAAAGCCCCTGCCCGGCAGGAAGGGCTTTCGATAACAGGTCATCACCGATAGCCAGCGCTTCATCGTAAACGCGTTGTATCATTTGGGGTTCCATAATTCAGACTCGCGAAATTAACCTCATGTATCATAGAACCAATCCTTTCTTCCAAACTAATGTACTAATAATTATGTACAATGGCACACTTACCCAGGTATTCTATCTTCCGCCCGATCCGGTATCATCCACCGGGAAAAGGACGGCTAATAGTTCTACAACCCGGCGCCCGCCTGGTTTTTATCCGGATTAGCCTCCAGCATAGCCTTGACGCTTTCCATGATCAGGTAGCCCAAAAATCCTTCGTCGCGATTCAGGATCCCCAGCCGGTTATTGGTCATATGCACATAGCTTTCCAGGATGATCCATAATTGCTGACGCGACAAGGGGATCCCTATTTTTTCATCCATTTCAAACCAGCCTTTGCGGAATTCCAGCAATCCCTTTTCCTGTTTTTCGGCCAGTTGCTTACCGATCTCCCGCATCCCCGAGATCCACCGGACCAGCCATTCCTGCTCGATCTCGATATTCTCCCGGAAGGCTTCCCATAGCTGTTCATGAAATCCGATAATGTTATCTTTTTGCCGGTCGAAATTCTCTTCAAAGGCAGCCATCGTTTCGTTTTTCGATTTTTCCAGGGCAGCTTCAGACATGTCCGGATCCCGGTATACCGCCCTGGGGAACCAACCCTTAAACACCCATGACCAGAAGTAGCCCATTTCCTGCAAGCTCATATCGAGGGCGAACGAAAATCCCAAATGAAGCTGGATGGCAGCGCCCAACGCCCGTTCATAATCCCATTGGCCGGATTCTTCCAGGATGGCCAACACCGCGTCGGAGGATAGCTCGAATTGCTTCTCACT
>JANQFB010000520.1 GCA_028278085.1 Chitinophagales bacterium | reverse complement strand
ATGCTTCACGATAAACGAATTGACTTTCCGGCCGGAACTTATTGGCCATCCCTTTCTCAAAGATGTTGGCATTGGCCAGGAAGGCTGAATTGGACAGGTTGCCGGCGCTATCGACGGAGGTGAGGTAAACATTTTCCGGATAATTCCAGGTTTCATCGAAAGTTACGGCGCTGGCCGTTACGACTCGGGCGGTATTTTCCAGTATTTCGGGACAGGATTGGAAACAATCGACTCTTTGCGGGAAGCACTGGCCGGGCAATGGATAATACACGATATCTCCGGTGGCCGGATCGAGGCCGAATTCACCCTGGATGGCCGGATCGACCGGTATGGTAACGCAAGTTGGGTTACTCAGGGTTTCCTCCACCCGGAAAAAACGGTAGCCACATACGGTCAAGGTATCGAAGTATTCGGGGTGGGCGTTTTGGAATACAGATAAGGGTAAGTTATATTGTAATAAAGGATCATCGTCATCGAAAGGAATATAGAATTCTTTAACCGGATCTCCGCATGGCGTCGTGTCTGTGGGAGCCGGACAGATCTGGTTTAGTAATGCTTGTTGATCGACGATCTTATAATTAAGGAATCCTTCGTTGTCGACCAGGAAAGCTCCAACGACATCCGTATAATTCTTTTGTCCAGGCGCATTGGGTGTGGTGATAAACGGATCGAACTCACAATCCTGGTTATTATGCTGGATGGCTAATTCGTATTCGAATTTGTGTTCCAGGTCGACCTGGACCCTCAGCCTGGTAATGTTCGCATCATCGGAACAATAAAACTCATCATTATCACTTCCACATCCTGTTTCCAAATAGGTATCGGGATCACAAGCATTTTCATTAGCTTTTTGTGCCTTTGAAATGATCAGCCGGGTATTGATCCCCTTTGCTATTTGAGAATTAACATCGTCGCATCCGAGTGCTACTATAATATTAATGATAGAGTCTGCGTCTTGAAATCCATTATGATGGATGGTATAAGACTCATTCTGCTTGATCTCAAACGGGCTTCCGATCATAAATAGTTGATCGAGAGGTGTTCCAAAGGCGCCGTTGATATGATCGTATTCTGCGGCCAATAGGTTTCCCAAATTGGTAACCGGCCATATATCATCTTGTAAGGAAAGAAATGGCGGATTGTTAATGGTCCCGTTATCACACTTGGCGCTTGCCCCGGACGTGTCAGGTCGATATAACCTCCGCTGGAAACCATTATCCGAAACCAGTTTTTTGTCAAACGAACAGGTATATTTCCCGTTATCATTTGTCTCATACCCCCAAAACGTATTCATCACCTCATTCAAACGGGCTACGGCCAAATCAGCTTCCTGCTGAACAGGAGCGTCATATATGCTATCTATGACAATGTTGGCGGCATCATCGATGGTAACCGTCAATTCCCCATTGTCCACTTTCAGGTTCACATCCTGTTGGAAAGTTTGCCCGTCCGGGATACATTGACCTGTCGCTGGATCGATCAATTGAGTACTGCTGCCAATAGCGCTGCCGTTCACTGTTTGATAACTTCCCGGGTTGTTGAACGCATCTGCCAGGGCTTGATTCAATACATTCACCAAAGCCAGCCGCCCTGAAATGGCAGAAGTGCCAGGCAGTACCGGCTCGAAATAATCTTCCCCATGCACCACCAGGTTACCGGCCTTAACATTCAACTGGTTGGTATAACCACTTTGCAGAACCGTTACCCCTACGGAAGGATCGGCGGGAGCAGAGCCGGGAGGCATCAACCCGGAGGGCAGGATCTTCAGTTTGTTCATAGTGGGCAGGACGGCCTCGACATGATAGAGGCCGACAAATCCGTTATTGATCACCTCCAGGAGATCTCCCCGGGTAAATTTGTCCAGTTCATCACAACCCTGGATGGGATCGAACGCCAGGTACTCGCCACCGGCATCGGATGCATAGGTACCGGAAGATTGGATCCTTTCATTAATGGCCTTCGATCTCATGTTGTTATAAGCCCAGGAAGCCATCACATCCTGGTTGAAATATCGCTGGTCGAAATCATCATATGACCGGACGATCACCGGGTTGCCGGTATGTTTGTCGAAGACTTCATTGACCGTAATATGTTCCACCCCGTCGGCCCGGTTGATCACCTGCTTTAGAATGGCCGGGTAACGGATGATCTTGGTAGTAACATGGGTACGGAGGATCTGTTCATTGCGGTAGTAACCGAACGTTGTCAGCGTGGTAAAGATCAGGGGCAACACGGCAGGAGGGGATGACATGATCAAGGATCCTCCCGAAAGATCCGGCTCGATCTTACCGCCGTTGGTAATATCTTTCACTTGCCTTTGCTCCGCCAGCATTTCCGATTCCACTCCTATAAATGCATTGGAGATCACCTGGTTTTCATCGATAACCGGTACTTTATCGCCTGGCTTCACATAGTGATATTGTTCGGAAGCAAAAGCGATGCCGTCGTCATTTTTGGTCAACAGGATCGGGTTATGGGGATACTTGGCAACCTGCTTCGGCTGTCCATGCATATCATTTAAGATAATGCTGTAGCCCTGAGACATGGAGGGCGTTTGCCGGTTGAAGCTGCTGATACCTGCACTGACACCGACACTTCTTTCCCCTTTGACCTGCATTTTACTTTCCTGTACCTTAACCGGATGGTCTTTGGCGGTGTAATATTCATGCACCTCATAGCCGGTGGATGTCTTGCCGGTATGGATATTGCTGATCTCCACCCGGCTGTAACCGACCGAAGGACCCGGGTATAGCGATTCCCCGATCGGCCCTTCCTGGTTATACATATCCCGGCCGCTGAGGATGGCCTGCAACTTACTTTCTTCGCTCCTGTCGATTGGAACGACCAATGGATTTTCCCGCCTGCCGGTAACCGGTTCGAAGGTAGCCACTCCGCTGCTTAACTCCTGGCCTTTTTCATTGGGGATCCGGTAGGTATATTCATTGCCATAAAGCGAGACCGGGTCATTGGCCGCCATGCCTTCATCGTACATCAATAGGCGTTTTACCCTTATTCCGCCGCCTTTTTTTGGTTCCGGCTTCACCAATCGTACATAAGACATTTCCGGATCGATTTTCAGGCATAAAGCGGGATTGGGAGCTAAAGCCGCTCCGACTTTGGCAACCAAGGCATTGACCAAAGATCCCGGATCACTACCATCGTCATTGGCCAGGGCATTATTGTCAGTATCCAGCAAGCCGCGCCGGTGGGCATTGTAATAATCCCTGCAAACCTTGACCGGTAACTCCCGTTGGCTAACTTTTGGATCATAAGTGATCTCCTGGAAAAAATCTCCGGGATCATCCGGCGCTCCCTTGAATAGGAAATAGGCGCCATTACTGTCATGTCCATATCCCGTGATCCGGGCATAACCCTCGATATACTCAGCGCTGGTTTTTTGAAAATCCGGATCTCCCAGCAGGCCATACAGGAAATGAAAGAAAAGCCTCCTGGAGGATTCTTCTTCATGGAACCGGATACTGTTGAACAGGACATCCATAACCGGACGGGGATCGGACCCCAGGTCGATACCGGCTTTTGCCAGATCGAGGTAATATTTTTTATTAGCGACATTTTCGTTTTCAGCATCAGGTCCGATATTCGCCAGGGGTACCATCACCATAGCCCGCTCATCCTGCACAAAGTGATAGTCTTTTTGTTCATATTGCACATGGATCTCCCCGCCGCTCGGCAGCTTGATCTGTTTCAGGCACCAGGCCGCCGGATCGAAGGTGGTGGCATGATCTCCCTGGTAAACATAAGGGAAAAAGGTAGCCAGGTCACCCAGTTGGCTGTTCATGGCTTCGAAATTCCGGTAATTGCCCCAGCGATCTGAATTCAGGACATTGTAACAGGGGTTTTGAGGGTCGATATTGGCAGGAACATCACAATCGGTGGTATGGATAGGATCGAAGCCACCGTAATCGTTGAATTGATCATAGGGTTCCGGATATGGGGTGATATAATTGTCCTGTGTATTGTCCTGGGTTTGCGGATACCGGTAACTGAAAACATAGGGACTGATCTTGCTCGTTTGCCGGGCTTCATATTCAAACCACACTTTTTTAAGGGTGAGCTTACCGGAATTGTCGAAGTCTGTCCCGTTGATCGTGTTTTCGTTATTAGGCAGGTTCTTGCACAGCGAATAATCATAATCGAAACGCACCGTTTTGATCGGAATGGCATCTTCCACAGGTTCATATATGCCGCTGCTGCCAACCTCCTGGCAATCCTTTAAAGCAAACAATTCGATATAGTCCAGTTTTTGCAGGGGAATAGCTGGCCTTTGAGCAGGATTACCTCGGATCAGGTCGTCATAAAAATCAGTACCGGAAATACTTTCAGCAGGAATTCCATCCAGGCGGTCGGTTGTATGGAAGATAGCGACATGGGTTTTGGAGGAAATGGAGTGGATATAGTAGAGCTCTTTCTGGCCGTATACCAGGCTGCCCATATCATCCCTGGGATCGGATAAGCTGCCGAATTCGAAATTCAGGCCTTCGTAAGGGATGCGATAAGGATACCAATCATTTGGCCCGCCGGCATGCCTTTTGTAGTTGAACCGGGTGTAAGAACCGAAATCGTCCGGGGTAGGGCCATCCATTAAACGGTCCACATAATCCGGGCTGTTGATCTGGGTAAGGAGGTGGGTAGTGGCATAGGCGCTATCGGCTTCATAACCCAGGCGCCGGTCGGCATCTTCGTGAATATCGGCAGTAACATGGGCCAGCAGATTGTTCGATTCCAGATCCGCATTTTGGTCCGCATCAGACGGACTCGTTTTCAAGCTGTATTGCAGTTGCTTTTCTTTCCGGGTATGGACCGGTAGCCCGTATATGTACCGGACACCATCCGCATTGTAGGTAGCAAATTCTTCGAGGGCATTATCCGGGTATTGGGTATAGTCGAAGGCTTGTGCCATGTCAAGCTCATCGATATAATTCAATTGTTTTTGATAGGCCCTGTGATGGACATTATATGGATTGATCTCGAAATCTTCCGTAAAGCTGTGTCCCAGGAAGGTGCTCCTGGCCGTTTCCGTTCGGGTTCCCAGGATATTCGAACCCTGTTGCTCGAAATTTTCCAGTTCCAGGTCCGGGTTCAGGCCGGGGATCTCGGTTAGTTTTGTTTCAAAAGGTTGTGAAATGAAGGATTGTAAAAAATTTCCGCCCTTATCCGACGAAAAGCGGAAAATATAAGGTTCGCTGGATCCGGAAAAAGCATCATCGGAACCGGGTTTGAATTGAAAATCCGCTTCATTGGTGATCAGGCCGTCTTTCCAGGCGCCGACCTCGATCTTGTGAAAATCGGATCCGAGATTCAAGCCAACAGAAGTTAGGGTGTTGACAGCTCCCGGAGGACAAGGTGTGGCTAAAAATGGTGAATTGATATCAACACCCGTATTAACACTAAAGGTATGGCTGCTTACAGCATTCTTACGATAGTGTCCGACTTCCGTCCTGAAAGCCCGGAATGATCCGCCTAATGCTTCGCCAGTAACGTTATAAATATCATTGTTCGGAACGGGTAAGCCTAAATATTTATCTCTCTTTTCAAATGGCTTTTCATGCTCGGTTGTATAATCCATGATCGCATGATCATCTTCGACAGCCTTTTCATTAAATAAATAACCATAAACCGGAAATTCGCTTGCTGCTTCATATACCTGCTGCGTAAAGCCCCCGCTGATAAATCCTTCCCCATCGATAGGAACCGGACAAAAATTAGTGCCTGCCTCAACTTTTACCTGGGTAGATATTCCGACATAGGATGATAAGCCAACCGGGAGGCTTAATTCAGGCATAGCCGAAATGCTGCCGCTGTAATGGGATCCTTGTCGTTGATTGGAACCAAAGCTTCCGCCGATATTACCGACAGATAGCCCAATTTGGGGTATATTGGGAGAAGAATTCCCGATATCGATCATTTGGTTACTGTTGTCATTACCTTGCTCCGCTGCCCTCAACTTTTGCAAATATTGTTCCTGGATATCGGTTGGATAGGCTTTTGAAAAATTGTTTTTTCGAGACAGCACATCAATAAATAACTTGGACGGGTTGATCGATGGATCAAATCCTAACTTCCCCTGGGAATAATTAAAGTTCAGACTGGCAATACCGACTGGTCCCGTTACAGCGCCTGAATAGGCTATACCAAAACCCTGGTAATTATTCAATCGGAGATTGGCCTGGAGGTTCAGACCCAAAATGCTGGCGGTATTTCCAAATGTTTCAATAGATCCTCCTACATGCACACTTACTGTCCGATTGGCCGGCATCTTATTATGATACTTCACCATGGCACCCTTATAATCATCCGGAAAGCCCCTTTTGATCCGGTTGATCGCCCCGGGATTCAGTGTCCAGCCTAAGGCCACCCAACTGGCCTGGGCTTCGGTATTGATATCATTGCTATGATAAGACAGTGATATCGGATAGCCGTTCGGCACTTCCAGGATCGGGATATTATAGGTAAAGCTGCCGTCGAACACATTCACCATATTGGTGGTGCTCACCGGTTCAAAGCTCCGGTACTCGGGCATGCTGTTGTGCCCGGTGATGGCATAAGCGGCCAGGGGCCATAAGGATTCGACGATCATATTGACCGCCATAAAAACGGCCAGTCTTTTTAACAGACGGTATTTTCCGGAAAAGCTCATAGTTGATAGGTATTTATCTCCTTGATCGAATACAATAATAAGTTCGGTTAATACCCGCAATCGATCGGATATCATCCAACAGGCAACTAAAACTTGAACGAGCCAATAAAGGGGTAGTAATTATCGGGCTTCCATCGGACGGGGAGCCGACGTACTTCTACTTAGCATTCCAAAATTGGAATTAGTTGCATTAATTCCTTTGTCAAAAAGGAGGAGCAATTTAATACAAGCTTTTTATATATGCAAAAAAACACGATAGAATTTATCCACATTTTAAAGAAACTTGGATCTCATGGATATCTATGCTTTACCCAAACCATACTTCACCATCACCAGACCGGTTGAATAAGATCTTACATCCAACAGTTTTAGCCCTATCCGGTCTTTGATGCCCTGGAATAGAGGTTTACCAGCACCCAGTAAAATAGGATGGATCGCCAGGTGGATCTCATCGACCAGGTTCTCCGCCAGCATGGAGGTCGTCAGACCGGCTCCGCCGAAAAGCCAGATATCTTTCCCTTTTTCAGCCTTGATCCCATTCACCGCTGTGCGAAGATCTTCGCCGACCAGCATGCCCTTCTTAACCGCTGTCAGGGTCTGCGAAAAGATATATTCTTTCATAGCCGGCAAACCGCTTTCCTCCTCCATGCCCTGCATCATTTCATAGGATTTCCGGCCCATGAATACCGTATCGACCTGCTTCATAAAATCCGGGAATCCATAATCCTGGTCGGTGAAACACCAATCGTATTCTCCGTTCGGGCCTTCGATATATCCGTCCAGGCTAACGGCAAGACTAAGAATGACTTTTCTCATGATTGAGTTGCTGTCGACGTATTTCCACCGCCGGGAAAAAAGAATAATCGTACCTTTAGCCCCGAAAATTAAAGATTTGTTCATGCAAATTAAAGCTGTCGGGGATAATTCGGATCGGACGGCATTTTTAGATGTGGCCAGGGAGATCTATAAAGACGATCCGGTATGGGTTTGTCCCCTGGATGACGACATCGAGAGCGTGTTCGACCCGGCATCCAACAGCTATTTCCGGCATGGGGAAGCTTGCCGGTGGATCTTACGGGATGATCAGGGAAAATTGATAGGCCGCGTGGCGGCTTTTATCAATAAAAATAAGGCCTATCATTACAGCCAGCCAACAGGTGGAATGGGTTTTTTCGAATGTATCGACGATCAGCAAGCGGCTTTTGCGTTGTTCGACACCTGCAAAGCCTGGCTGGAAGAAAGAGGTATGGAAGCCATGGACGGCCCCATCAATTTTGGCGAGAATATGCAATTTTGGGGCCTGCTGACCGAGGGTTTTACCCACCCGGCTTATGGGATGAATTATAATCCGCCTTACTATCGCCAATTATTCGAAGCTTACGGATTCCAGGTCTATTTCGAACAGGTATCCCGGCACCTGGATATCGTTAAACCCTTGCCGGAACGTTATATGAAAATAGCGGAATGGGTGATGAAAAAACCGGACTTTAACTTCCGTTACCTGAAAAAGAACGAGCTGCATAAATTTGCCGATGACTTTGTGACGATCTATAACGAAGCCTGGCAGGTACATGAAAATTTTGTACCGATGACTTCCGCGGATATCCTGAAGACATTTAACAAGATGAAACCCATTATCGAGGAAAAATTCATCTGGTTTGCTTATCACCGGGAAGAACCGATCGGGTTTTTTGTCATGATCCCCGATATCAACCAGATCCTCAAACATTTCAAAGGGAAAATGAACTGGTGGAATATGCTCCGCTTTGCCTGGTACAAGTGGCGTAAAACGATCGACAGGGCCAGGCTGCTGATCATCGGAGTAGTGCCCAAATATCAGAAAAGCGGGATCGAATCGGCTTTGATCATGTGCGCGGCCAAGGTAACCTACCCGATGAAGCAGTATAAAGAGCTGGATATTT
>JANQFB010000519.1 GCA_028278085.1 Chitinophagales bacterium | reverse complement strand
GATTGGGCATATCATATTTAATATATACCATAAGGGTATATGATCTATAAAAATTTAATGAAATCTCGAACAAATCTATCTAACAGAAGATTTTCGCAGTATTCTTAGTAAATAAAAAGGATAGGAAGGGCGTCAATAAAACTTCCCTTGCGTTTACGGCGCTTAATTCAACTTGCTGAAATCAACGGGTACAACTTTTGAAATGCCTTCTTCCTGCATCGTTACGCCATAGATCACATCGACCGAAGCCATGGTTTGCTTGTTATGGGTTACCAGGATGAACTGTGAATTTTCCGAGAATTCGCGGATCAGGTGTTTGAATTTGCCAATATTATTGTCATCCAAGGGAGCGTCGACTTCGTCGAGGATGGAAAAGGGGGCAGGTTTTAACAAATAGAGGGCAAATAACATGGCCAGCGCAGTCAGGGCTTTTTCGCCACCGGATAATTGATTGATGGTCAGCGGGCGTTTGCCTTTGGGTTTGGCGATGATCTCGATCTCGGATTCCAGCGGATTTTCAGGATCCGTCAGCAGCAAGTTGCATTCATCTTCGGAGGTGAACAGATGCTGAAAGACCTGGACGAAGTTATCCCTGGCTTTGGCAAAGGCCTCCAGGAAGTGCTTTTTAGCGGTGGTTTCTATTTCTTCAATGGTTTGCAGCAAGGAAGTTTTGGCTTCGATCAGGTCGTTTTTTTGATCGGTGATGAAGGTATGTCTTTCCTTCATTTCTTTAAAAGCCTCGATGGCCATAGGGTTGATCTCTCCGAAATTCTCCAGCCGCCGGCGGATCTTCTCCAGTTTTGCCTGTAACTCGGCTTCATTCCATTCGGTAGAGGGATCTTCATTGATGATGGTATTGATGTCGACCTCGAATTCAATGGAAAGCCTTTCTTTAAGCGCATTTAACTCGATCTTTAACTCTGTTATCTTTTCTTTGGCTTCGTTGATCAACAGGTCGACCTTGTCTTTGCCTCGGTTAAGGTTACGGTATTCTTGCTCGAGCTCGTTGATATTCCCCCGGGATCCGTAGTAATCGGTCTCCGTTTGATGGAGATCGGCCTCCTTTTTCTCTTTTTGCTCATATTGCTCCAACAATTCCGCTTCCAGGGTCTTGATGCTTTCCCGGTGTTTTTTGGCATCGGTATCCGATTGTTCGAGGGTTTGGGCGTTTTCAGCCTGCTCCTTTTCGGTATGCTCCTGTTGCTCTTTTTTATAGCCCAATTCCTGCACGATGCTATTGACCATATTCTGCTGCTGATGGAAGCGGATCTGCGCCTGGTTAAAGTTTTTGGAATACTCATCGAGTTGGCGGCTCAGCTCCTCATAATCCGTTTCCAGTTGTTGGAGCGATTGAAGATTTGCGGATCGCTTATCTTTCAGCGCTTCCAGGGATTGGGTCAATTCCTTGTTCGCAGCAGCCAGTTCCCGGATCCTCGCATCGGATGACTCCCGTTTCTGATGATTGCCTTTTATTTGAGCCTCGAATTGTTCGATCTTGGAATCAAGGGAGGCATATTCGTTATTGATCCTGTTCAGCTTTTCCTGTTCCCGGTTAAAGGCTTCGGCATGGGAGGTTTCTTCCAGCTTTTTGATCGCATCCTGGAGATCATTGACTTTATTCTTAGTTTTGAAGGTTTTTTTCTCCAGGGTCGTGATCTCTTTTTGAAGCTTTTCCATATTCTTGATCCGGCCGATCTTCTTGCCTTCAAATAAACCGACGGCGCCGCCTGAAAAGGAGAACCGCGTCCGGATAAATTTACCGGATTGGCTCAGGTATATGGCATCTTTCTGCTTCCCGGGATCGAAGTCTTTACCGCCGCTTTCCTCCAATATCAATACCTGATCCAGTAAAAAATTGCATAAATGCCGATAGGGTTTTTCCACTTCAACGATATCCAGGGCCGGAAATGCCCCTTTTTCGGCTTTGAGCTTGGCAGGCTTATAGTCTTTTAAAGCCTCCAGGATGAAAAAGTTAGCACGTCCTTTGGATGCCTCGCTCAACAGGTTGACCGCGGCCAGCGCTTCGGCGGTGGAATTGACCACATAATAATTCAGGTAGGGCTCCAGGTAATTTTCAATCGTAGCCCGGTAGGCTTCTTTGCAAAAGATTATATCCGACAGCAAAGGAGCATCTTTGGCCCAACTGGCGTTTTTCCGGAGAAACTTGATCGATTCGGGAAAGCCTTCCAAATTATCCACCAGGCTTTTGGTCAGGTTATATTCATTTTGCTTGGCGTCGAGCTGGCGGTTGTCAGCGACCAGCGATTGCTTGAGTTCATCCAGTTCATCCAGCTTTTTCTGCACCTTGGCCTTGAGGGCTTGTTCTTCTTTTTCAATGGATGCTATCACCCCTTCGGCGGCTTTCCGGTCATCGGCAAGGGTTGCCATCAGATCCCGCAGGCTCTTTAACTCCTTATCTTTGGAAGAGGTTTCCGAAGCGGATTGCCGGATCTCGAGCGACAGGCTTTCTTCCTGGGCCTTATTGATCGCCAGTTGTTTTTCCACCTCGAATATGGATTTTTCGGTTTCCTGGTCTTCCAACTGACGGGTGCGGAGGTTTTCCCCGGCATTTTGATGGCTTTCGCGGGTAGCCGATAAAGCTTTGCCGAGGGTATCGTTTTCCCCGGTTATCGTGGTGAGTTTTTGCTGTTCCTGCCCCAGTTTGGTTTCCAGCTCTTCGATCTGTGCTTTCAGGCCCTTGAGGATAATGACAGCCTGCTCCATTTTCCCGGTCAGGTGGTGCTTCCGTTCGGTGAGGTAATTGATCTTTTCTTTAAAGTTGTCTTTCCGCGCCTCTTTCTGGTTGATCTCATGGATCAGCTCATTGACCTCCTTCTGCATTTGCGCCAATTGCTTTTCCTTATCGATATTGGCCGCTTTTTCTTTCTCCAGCTTCGATTCCAGGGATTTTAGCGCTGTTTCGATCTTTAGTTTTTGATCTTCTTCGTTTTGTTGCTGTTCTTTTAAGGTTTCAAAGGTCTTTTTATAGCCGGTGAGGGCGAATTTAGCCGACTCGATGCTGATCTGCCGGTATTGATCTTTCAGCTTGTAGTAGCGTTCGGTTTTCCTGGCCTGGCTTTCCAGGATCTTCAGGTTATGATCGATCTCGAAGAGGAGGTCTTCGACCCGGTTCAGGTCATTTTCCGTAGCATTGAGCTTGAGCAGGGTCTCCCGTTTCCGGGTCTTATATTTGGCAATGCCGGCGGCCTGTTCGAATAATTTTCTCCGGGAATTATCTTTATCATTCAGGATCTCGTTGATCATGCCCAGCTCAATGATCGCATAGGAGTCACTGCTGATACCGGTATCCATGAACAGGGAAGTGATATCTTTCAGACGGCAGCTAACATCATTGATCCGGTATTCGCTTTCCCCGCTGCGATACAGGGTCCGTTTGATGGTAACCGTACTGTATTCGGTCGGCAGTACATTTTTGGTATTCTCGAAGGTCAGAGCAACCTGTGCCAGACCGGAGGCTTTCCGTTTTTTGCTGCCGTTGAAAATGACATTTTCCATTTTCTCCGACCGCAGCATACTGGTCTTTTGTTCACCCAGCACCCACCGGATCGCATCGACAACATTGGATTTGCCGCAGCCATTCGGTCCCACCACTCCGGTAATGTCCTGGTCGAAGTGAATGGTGGTCTTCTCGGCGAAGCTTTTAAAACCTTTGATATCCAGTGTGGTCAGCCGCATAAAACTGAAAAGTGCGAACCGACAAAAATAATGGAAAAATGGTGTATTTAGTGGCTTTGAGCCATCCTGTGCTCAAGAATTTATCCACATTTTATTAACGATTTTGCGTGTTTTCGGGGAGAAATTCTGCCGTAATCCTTTTGGTCGCTAAACCTCTGGCGAATACGGAAAAGGACTATTTACAGAATTGACGTAAAACTGCGTCAGTTTTGACGTGATATTAACGTAGAATTGACGTAATACTGTGAATTAGTGGGAGTGGGGTCACTTCATGCTATACTCAGCGGTACAGGTACCGGCGCCGAGGAAACCGACGTCATAATCGTAGGTGATCGTAATAATGCCTTTGGTGGTATCGATGCTACCGCTGCCGCTGAATACGGCAAAACCGAGCGTTTGCTCCGGAATGGTGATATCGGAATGATCGACCACACCCCTTGCCGAGCCGCCGAAAGCTGTGAAGGGTTCCAGGGTAACGGAATCTTCTTCGGCCTCATTGAAGGTAATATCGGTTGTTTCCGCCAGGCTAAATGGAAATTCGCAATTACCACCGACCGCCCAGGTACCGGCAAATTTTTCGCGGGCGTCGATGCAGGAGCCATCGTCCTCGGTTGCATCCGGATTGTAATTGTCTGCCTTAGGATCCGTACATCCCGAAATGATACAGGAGCCATCGTCGTGGGTAGCCGTGGAATCATAGTTGTCGGCTTCCGGATTCGTGCAGCCCCAAATGGTATCGTTTCCGACCGGTATGGAGTCGTTGAGTCCGGTAAAGATGCATGAACCGTCGTCGATGGTCGCTTTGGGATTGTAATTATCCGCTTGTGGATAGGTACAACCTTTTATCGGAAGCTCTCCGTCTTTTTTACAGGATACAATGATCCACAGGATCAGGATAGGGCTTGCGGCGAGCAAATAATTCAGACGCTTCATCGGATGGATCTTAGGTCAAAACTCAAAAGTAAAGAAAATCAAATTTTCAGACAACTTAGTACGGAAATTACCGTAACTTTTCTATATTTAAGAATAATCCTACCCGACAGATGAAACTAGAAAGTATCAACCCTGCGAGTGAAGAAGTGCTACATATATATCCTGAAGTCCAGGATCCCGAGATCGAGCAGAAAATATCATTGGCCGATCAGGCTTACAAAGATTGGAAAAAGCGGGACCCCGCAGAGAAGTCAAAGCTGATGCAGGCAGTCGCCGATCAGTTGTTGAAAGACTGTGAAGGGTTGAGCAAGCTGATCACCAAGGAAATGGGTAAGCCGATCCGGGAAGCGGAAGCGGAGATCAAAAAATGCGCGTGGGTTTGCGAATATTATGCCGAACATGCGGGTGAATTCCTGCAAGATGAGATCATACCTTCCGATGCCGGTAAAAGCTGGGTGTCTTATGAACCTTTGGGTTGCGTACTGGCGGTTATGCCCTGGAACTTTCCTTTTTGGCAGGTCTTCCGCTTTGCGGCCCCGGCAATCATGGCCGGTAATGTGGGATTGTTAAAACATGCTTCCAATGTCCCCCAATGTGCCCTGGCCATTGAAGAATGCTTTACCCGGGCAGGCTTTCCGCCGGGCATATTTCAGGCGCTGCTGGTCAGTTCCTCCAAGGTGGAACAACTGATCCATGATGAACGGATCAAAGCGATCACCCTTACCGGGAGTGATCTGGCGGGGTCGAAAGTTGCGGAAACAGCCGGCTTTTGCCTGAAAAAAACAGTGTTGGAACTGGGCGGCAACGATCCCCTCATCGTGCTCGATGATGCCGACCTGGAAGCAGCGGCCAGGACCGCCGTGCAGTCGAGGATGATCAATACCGGCCAAAGCTGTATTGCCGCCAAACGTTTTATTGTTGTCGATTCCGTTGCCGGTGAATTCACCCAACGTGTTCATGACCTGATCGAAGCCTTGATCATCGGCGATCCGATGGACCCGGATACCGATATCGGACCATTAGCCCGCGAAGACCTGGTGATCGACCTGGAAAGGCAGGTCAACGAATCCATTATGCTCGGCGCAAAATGCCTGACCGGCGGTAAGCGGCCGAACCTGGCAGGCGCTTACTATCTGCCGACCTTGTTGGTAGATGTCAACGAAAACATGCCGGTATTTTTTGAAGAAGTATTCGGACCGGTGGCTGCCATTATCAGCGCCAAAGATGAAACCGAAGCGATCGAGCTGGCCAACCATTCGGAGTTTGGATTGGGCGCTGCTATCTGGACCAAAGACCTGGAGCGGGCGCGACGCCTGGCCGGTGAATTGGAGAGTGGTTGCGTGTTTGTCAATGAATTGGTCAAATCCGACCCGCGTTTGCCTTTCGGCGGTGTCAAAAGGTCGGGATTTGGCAGAGAGCTGAGCTATCATGGCATCAGAGAATTCACAAATGTCAAAACAGTTTGGATAAAATAATATACCCGATTACAGCATTATCTCCCGAACCGGATCTATAGCACTTTAACATCGAAGTTCGCCACCAGACCAATCCTTCCTTTTTGTCATGTCCGTCATCCGATGGCATTCCCGGCAGACTTATGCATGGATATCGAGATTCGATGACCCTCAACGGGAATAAGCTGAAAATTTTTATAACTTTGCCCGCAATTGCCTTGATAAAAACGTCTAATGCAGGATAGAGTAAAACTTCTTGATGACAAGATCGCCGCTGCACAATTGGGTGGTGGCGAGAAGCGGATCGAAGCCCAGCACAACAAAGGCAAACTCACCGCCCGGGAGCGGTTGCACTTTCTATTGGATGAAGGTTCCTTTGAAGAGATCG
>JANQFB010000491.1 GCA_028278085.1 Chitinophagales bacterium | reverse complement strand
ACGGTCAACGAAGTAAAGCTGAACGGACACCAGGTAACCGATGTAACCACCCTGATCAATGCGGTTACTGCTACGCATGGCAATATCCCCACGGTTCAGGCAGTAAAGGATTATGTCGACAGCCTCGATAACCTGTTATCCAATAGTATTTCAAACAATGCCAACAATATTGCCATTAACAGCATCGACATCAGCAATAATACTACTGCGATCAATAATGTGATCGCGAATGCGGTGATGGACGGTGACAGTGCCGGCGGCGACCTGGTGGGTTACTACCCGGATCCTCAAATTGGCCCAAATGTGATCGGCAGTAGCCATATAGCCGATAGTACGATTCAGGCAAACGACCTGGCCAACGGATCCGTGCGCAACAACAACCTGGACTCCAATGCCGTTACTTCCGATAAGATCATGGACCGGACGATTAGCTCCCTGGACCTGTCAACCACCGGTGTTAAGCCGGGCACTTACGGCTTCACGGATTCGGTCGCCCAAATTGCGATCGATTCCGCCGGGCGGATAACCGGCGCCGGTCATGTGGCGATCTCCGGTATATTACCGGGCGGTGCCGCCGGAGGGGATCTCAGTGGTAGCTACCCCAACCCAACAATTGCCGGTGATGTTATCGCTACCACGCATATTATCGATGGAACGGTCGCCAATAGCGATCTGGCCAATAACGCCATAACGTCGGATAAGATCAGCAACGGAACCATCAGCAGTGCGGATATGAACAACTCCGGCGTAACGGCAGGGACCTATGGTACCGCCACCGAGGTCTCCCGGGTAACGATCGATGCCGCCGGCAGGGTAACTTCCGCATCGAATGTAGCGATTTCCGGGACTTCTCCCGGAGGTGCCGCCGGTGGTGATCTCAGCGGCAGCTACCCGAATCCGCAAATCGGAACCAATACTGTAACAACTTCAAAAATTGCCGATGGCAGCGTAACCGATGGGAAGATCGATTCGGTGGGTTATGCAAAGATCAAAAAAGGCGCGGCCATGCCCGGGCAGATCCTGGAGTGGGACGGCACACAATGGGCGCCGGTTAACAACTCCGGCGGTGTGAACTACCAAGGCGGACATGCCATCGATATCAGCGGCGCCAATGAGATCAATGTTAGTTTCGACGATATCACCATCGATACCACTGCTACCGGCGCCCTGGAAGTTAAAGACCTGGGTATTTCCAATGGTAAGCTGGCCAATGATGCCGTGTCGACAGACAAGATCGCCGATGGTAACGTTACTGATGTGAAGATCGATTCTGTCAGTTACGGAAAGCTCAAAAAAGGAACAGCCACCACGGGTCAGATCCTGGAATGGGACGGCTCCCAATGGGCACCGGCGAATAATGCCGGGGGTATCATCTATCAAAGCGGGCATGCTATCGATATCAATGGCGCCAACGAAATTAATGTGCAATTTGACGATCTCAGCATCGATACCACTGCTGCCGGTTTATTGCAAGTTAAGGACCTGGGGATCACCACCGGCAAGCTGGCCACCGATGCCGTTACCACGGCCAAGATCATGGACGTATCCGTAACCAATACCAAAATAGCCGCGGATGCCGTAACAACGGATAAGATCCTCGACGGGGAAGTGGGCACTTCCGACCTGACCAATGGCAGTGTTACCAACTCAAAGATCGCTTCCGACGCCATCACCACCGATAAAATATCCGACGGCACTGTTTCCAGCGCTGACCTCGACAACAGCGGGGTAACCGCAGGCGGCTATGGCAGCGCCACCGAAGTACCGCAAATCACTATCGATGCCGCAGGCCGTGTAACCTCGGCGGCCAATACGGTGATCACCGGTACGGTACCGGGTGGAGGAGCCGGTGGAGACCTGACGGGCACTTATCCGAATCCGATTATCGCCAACAATACGATCAATACCTTCAAATTACTGGACGGAGAAGTAAATGCCACCGACCTGGCCAGCAATGCGGTTACGAACGCCAAAATTGGCCCGGATGCCGTAACAACGGATAAGATCCTCGACGGGGAAGTGGGCACTTCCGACCTGACCAATGGCAGTGTTACCAATCCAAAGATCGCCTCCGACGCCATCACTTCCGATAAAATATTAGCCGGACAGGTTACCACACCTGACCTGGCCAATGATGCCGTAACGACCAATAAGATCCTGGATGGTACTATCATCAGCAGTGACCTGAGCAATAGCGGGGTAACCACCGGTACCTATGGCACGCCTAATAATGTGGCACAAGTACAGGTAGATGCGGCAGGAAGGGTGATTTTTGCGGCCAACGTTCCCATCGCCGGTGTATCACCCGGAGGAGCGGCCGGCGGAGACCTGACCGGTACTTACCCCAACCCCGATATCGCTAACAATGCCATTACCACCGCCAATATTGTCAATGGCAGTATTACCAATGATAAGATCGATTCCGTGAGTTCGGTCAAGATCAGGAAAGACGGCGCCACCACAGGACAGGTATTGAAATACAACGGTACGGCCTGGGTAGCCGGGAATGATAATTTCGGCAATACCCTCACCGGAGGCGGGGCGATCCGGATCGATGTATCGGATAGGATCAATGTCGATTTCGACGACATCACCCTGGATACCACCGCTGCCGGCTTATTACAGGTGAAAGACGATGGGATCGGTACCTCCAAGATCATCGATGATGCCATTATCAGCAGTAAGATCTTCGACGGAACGGTAACCAGCAGCGACCTGGATAATTCCGGCGTAACAGCCGGTTCCTATGGCTCCAGCACCGCTGTTCCCCAGATCATGGTCGATGCAGCCGGGCGGATCACCACGGCTTCCAATGTCACCATATCAGGCGTTACCCCCGGTGGTGCGGCCGGTAACGATCTTAGCGGTAGCTACCCCAATCCAACGATCACGACAAATGCCGTCAATTCCACCAAGATCCTGGATGGCAGTGTGACCAGCGCCGATCTAAGCAATACAGGCGTTACGGCAGGATCTTATGGTACTGCCGCTAACATCCCGCAATTAACGATCGATGCCGCAGGGCGGATAACCGCGGCAACGAATGTGGCCTTGTCCGGCGCCGCTCCCAGCGGACCGGCCGGTGGGGATCTGACCGGCACCTACCCGAACCCCGGCCTGGTTAATTCAGGCGTAACCGCCGGTACGTATGGCACGGGTGATACCATTCCAATTCTTACGATCGATGCCAAAGGACGGGTTACCGGCGCCAGCAAGGTCGGCGTGAACAAACAATGGGGAACTTCGGGCAGTGACCTGTTCAGAAACAGCGGCAGTATCGGTATCGGCACCAGCTCTCCTACGGCAACGCTGGATGTGGTGGGTTCATTGCAATACATGGATGGCAACCAGGCTGCCGGAAAAGTATTGACCTCGGACGCCAGCGGGAATGCGACCTGGCAAGCGGCCGGCGGTGATGACGGCGATTGGGTAAAAAGCGGCAGTGATGTGTATTACGATGCCGGTAATGTCGGGATCGGCGTAACGGCTCCCCTGGTCAGACTGCATTGTTCTGTCGGGGCGTCGGGATTTATCGTTGCCGGCTCGAGCACCGGGGCCAGCATACCTGCTTTGGGCACAGGAGCATTCCTGGCCTACCATGCCTCCAAGGCAGCCTTCCGGGCCGGGGAGGTATCCGGGAACCAATGGGAAGATGCCAATGTAGGATTTCAATCCACCGCCTTCGGGTTGAATACAACGGCTTCCGGTACGGCATCTACGGCTATGGGTCGGTTAACAGTTGCCTCGGGAGCACAATCGACTGCGATGGGTCAAAATAATATTGCCAGTGGAGATAATGCCACCTCCGCCGGGGTCAACAATACCTCTTCCGGATTCGCTACCATGACCATCGGACAGGGAAATACTGCTTCCGGTGATTTTTCCTCCTGTATCGGCAGGTTTCATGTTTCTTCCGGCAGGTATACCGTTACCCTTGGCGACCGTAATAATGCCACCGCAGATTTTGCCACCAGTATGGGCACCCTGAATACATCCAGCGGCCTGGCGGCAACCACCATGGGTTCTAACGTGAATGCCTTGGGGGATTATTCCACCGCCATCGGATTTGGATTGTCTGCGTTCTCTTATGGTGAAGTGTCCGTAGGGGTATATAACACCACTTATACGCCAACCAGCGCTACATCCTGGAGCGCCGGCGACCGGGTTTTTTCCGTGGGGAACGGCCAAAGTAACGGTTCCAGGTCAACTGCCCTGTTGATCCTGAAAAACGGCAATACGGGCATCGGAACCACCAGCCCAAGCCATCTGCTCCATGTCAATGGTGTCGCCCGGTCGACGCAATCTACCTGGGCCACTACCTCTGATAAAAGGGTTAAGAAAAACATTAAAAACGTGGACAATGCCCTGGGGCTGATCCAACAGTTCCGGCCGGTAACCTTCCAGTGGAAAAATGAATACCGCTCCGGTATTAATGGTTCCAAGGCCATTCATTATGGGTTTATTTCACAGGAAGTGGAAGCCATCATCCCGGAAATGATCACTTATGTGGAAGAAAAAGTCGGTGATAAAACGATTGACGATTTCCGTTTGCTGAACACGGATGCCTTGGTACCTTTGTTGGTTAAAGCGGTGCAGGAGCAACAACAAATGATCCTGTCGCAGCAGCAGACCATCGATGACATGCAGACAGAACTCGAACAGCAACCCCGTGATCCGGCGCTGAAAACCTTGCAGGAAGAAAACCGTTCGCTGGAAGCGCGGCTATCGGAGCTGGAAGATATGATCGGAAAAATGCAAGGCATGGATCCGCAATAACGTTTTCCGGGGAGCCGCTGATTATACCGCCGGGGGCTTTAAATAATATACCGGGATATTTTGAAACTCCTCGGCTTCCAACACCCCGTTCTCGACCAATTCTTTTAAGGAACGGCTGGCCACCGAATAGGAGATATTCATGATCTTCATATATTCTTTGATGGAGATCGACTCGTTCTCTTCCAGGTAATTGACCAGGCTCTTATGCTGTTCCATCAATATCGGGATGGGATCGAGATTATGCTTATCAGCCAGTTTCTGGTCTTCCAGCCCGGGTACAACAATGCTCTGGTCTTTTACCCGGATATAGGGCAGCCAATTGCCTTTTTCATCCAGCGCCTGGTGTTCGATCCCTTTACTTTTCTTCACTTCCGCGATCAGCACTGCCGTTTTCTTTACGGTTAGCACTTTGAAATGCAGGAATATCGGCGGGTCGCAAAAACGCTTGGCGGCCTTGATCAGCATGAACTTTTCCTGTGGAACATCGATACCGATGATCTCTCCCTGATCATCGATGCCCACAACGATCATTCCACCATCGGTGTTGGCAAAGGATACGATGGTCCGGGCGATCTTTGCCGGAGAACTGATATGCTGTTTGAAATCCAGTTGCTGATCTTCCCCACGTTTGATCAATCGGAATATTTCAGGATAGTCTGACATCGGGTTGTCCTTAGCAAATTAATAAATTTGGCCCAGATCCTATTACCACAACGCCAATGGATCCGATTATTTTTGCGTAATTTTGTGCGGATGACCGGCAAGTTCCTACCATTGATCAAACCTGTGCTGATCGGCATGGCCCTCATGCTGTTTTCCGCATATTCGGCGCTTGCCCAATGCCCGATGTGTAAAGCTGCGGCGGAATCGTCCATAAAAGAAGGACAAACCACTGCCTTCGGGCTTAATGACGGCATCTTGTATTTATTATCCTTTCCTTACCTGCTGGTGATCTCGATCGGCCTGTTTTGGTATTTTAAACTCAGAAAAGCGCGAACCGCCGGACAGGCCTAAGGTTTGCAGGATCTCAACCGGGTGAACTGTTGTCAATGCCAGGGCATCGAAAAGACCTTTGATCGAAAAAGTGTCCGGAAAGCGCTAAAACGATACCACAAAAAAGGCCCTATTGCTTCCACAAAACTATTGATCGAGGCCATGCTGGCTCAGCCATTGGCCCAAAAATCACTGCTGGAGATCGGGGGCGGGATCGGAAGCCTGCTTTTTGCCCTGCTAAAGGGCGGGGTCGACCGGGTTACGGATATCGACGGCTCCACCGCTTATATCGATGTTACCCGCCAGGAAGCAGCAAAACTGGGGTATGCCGGGAATATCGACTTCATCCACGGTGATTTCCTGGACCATCACGAAAAAGCGCCCGTTTCGGATATCGTTGTCCTGAACAGGGTGATCTGCTGTTATCCCGACATGCATGGGCTGGTCTCCCGCTCCCTCGACAAAACCAAAGAGCTCTATGGGATCGTTTATCCCAAGGATAACTGGCTGGCGTATTTGTTAACTCCGCTGGCCAATTTATATTTCAA
Organism: Chitinophagales bacterium; assembly: GCA_028278085.1. Classification (GTDB taxonomy): domain Bacteria; phylum Bacteroidota; class Bacteroidia; order Chitinophagales; family JANQFB01; genus JANQFB01. The sequence continues at coordinate 18,353 of JANQFB010000491.1, read as the reverse complement.
GCTGCAGCGCAACCCTTTCCGTACCTTTCTCCACCCCACCCGGGAGGTTCATCAGCTTATCCTCGATCATGGGTTTGAAATGATCTCCCGTTCGACGACCATGGTTTGGCAAGTCTGTTTGTACCGGCGGGAAGCGGGATGATATTAAACACCTCGACGAAGATCGAAGATCAGGCGGGATCCACCCACATGCCATGGAATCTGATCAGCTCGATGAGTTTGTCGACGGCAACTTCTTTGTTGATGTTGCGTTTCACGATCTCCTTACCACGGTACAGAGTGATCTTTCCCGGACCGCTGCCGACATATCCGAAATCGGCGTCGGCCATTTCACCGGGACCGTTGACAATACAACCCATGATCCCGATCTTGACCCCTTTCAAATGGTTGGTTCGCGAGCGGATCATAGCGGTGGTATCCTGGAGATCGAATAAAGTTCGCCCACAAGAGGGGCAGGAAATGTACTCTGTTTTGGAGATCCGTGTACGGGTAGCCTGAAGGATGGTGAAGGCCAGACGGTTCACAAAAGCATGATCCTTTCCGGCCGTATTCAGCCAGAGGCCGTCACCCAGGCCGTCGATCAGCAGCCCTCCGAAATCTGTCGAACTGTATAGGATCAGCTTATCTTCATCGAGGTCCGGATAAGTCCTTTTAAAGATCACCGGACACATGATCTCCTGTTGGAGCAGATCCATCATCAGCCTTCTCTGGTCGGGCATCGCATGTGAATTGTCGGTTTCCAGTACCAGTACAACAGTCGGATCATAAGCTATTCCGAGCAGCCCTTCCGGGGTCAATTCACCGGCCTTTCCACGAACAAAGTTGAGGGTCTCCGATCTTTTGCCCGCATTCCGGTATGTTTCCCAGGTGAACAGCGGAAAACTATGCGGATCCTCCTGGCGATTCGCCCAACGATCGGCATCATAAATGACTTTTACCGTCCCCGGAAGATCGAATGAGATCTCCTGGTCACCCAGATATACGAAATCGGCAGCCATATCCTGAATATGCCACTTGTCGAGGGGTTCATCATAGGTATAACCGACCGGCTGCAAAGCTTCCGGACTTAAATGATCCACTTCATGCAAATCGGCTATGATAACCGGGACATTATCACCGCCTACGGTCAGGATCTTATTGGAAATTCTCCGGTTGTATTCAAAAGGCTGAATAGGTGATGCATCAATAGGCCTTATGGGTGTATGATCTTTACGGTTTTTGTAGCGATCGACCAAGTCAATAGCCACCGGAGCCTCATATTCCGGCTCTTCGGTCAGGGATACTCTTACCGTATCACCGATCCCATCTTCCAACAAAGTTCCGATGCCCACGGCGGATTTGATCCGTCCGTCTTCTCCCTCTCCGGCCTCGGTTACGCCCAAATGTATCGGGTAATTCATGCCGAATTCCATCATCTTATGCATCAACAAACGATAGGCCTGCACCATGACCTGGGTATTGCTGGCTTTCATGGAAAGTACGATATCATGGTATTGGTGGTCTTCGCAGATCCTGACAAATTCCAGGGCCGATTCAACCATACCGATAGGTGTGTCGCCATAGCGACTCATGATCCTGTCGGACAAAGAGCCGTGATTGGTACCGATCCGCATCGCCGTTCCATATTCCTTGCAGATCTTCACCAAAGGCGAAAAACGTTCATAGATCCTGTCCAGCTCTTCCTGGTAATCGGCATCCGAATATTCGACCAGTTGAAATTTTTTCTTGTCGGCATAATTTCCGGGGTTCACCCTTACCTTCTCCACGATCCGGGCAGCAATTTCGGCGGCGTTAGGGGTAAAATGGATATCCGCGATCAGGGGGACATCACATCCGCGGCGGCGAAGCGCTGTTTTGATATTTTCCAGGTTGGCTGCTTCTTTTTTGCTGGGCGCCGTGATCCGGACATACTCACAACCGGCCTCGACCATTCTCAGGGTTTGCTCCACCGTTCCCTGTGTATCCATGGTATCGGTGGTGGTCATGGATTGGATACGGATCGGATGATCGGCCCCGAGAGGAATATCGCCGATCCTCACTTCCCTGGTTATAAACCGGTCATAGGCCGTCAGGTTGTTGCAATATTGGTCGATAAGCTTTGTTTCCATGGGATGATGAGCTATTTTCGAATTCCGGATTGAAGGGATGTTGCCATCAACTTGTTCTAGCTTGTATTGTTGGTGTTTGTTTATATGATCCAAACCGTGTTTGAACGGCCCAACACAAATCAAACATCAAAAATCCTACATCAAACATCATAAATCAGTCGCTCCAATGATTTGTGATGTACGATTTATGGTTTTTGATTTTTGATTATTATACCTGAAAACATCCCTCAAATATCCCCCTGCTTGGGTCTCAACAATATCTCTTCAACGCAGGTATGTTGTCCCATAGTATAGGCATTATATACCGCGCCGGCAACATCTTCCGGCTGCATAAACCTGCTCGCCGGCAGATCGGTACCTGACCAGGAATCGGTTAAAGTAGCGCCCGGTAAAAGAGCTGTTACATTAATGCCATAGCGTTTCATTTCTTCCCGCAATACTTTTGAAAAGCCTAATAAGGCAAATTTGGATATGGAATAGGATCCGCCGTTCGGATAGGCAAAGATACTGGCAATCGAGCACATATTGAAGATATGGCCCTGTTTAGCCGAGATCATCGGCGGCAATAAAGCCCTGGTCAGGTAATAAGCGCTGTACAAATTGGTATGGATCATTTTTTCCAGTTTACCTGCCTCTTCATTATGGATCTCCCCGGGAATGAAGACGCCGGCATTATTCACGATCACATCGATCCGGTCCCAATTCGCTAAAACCATGCCGGCAAAGGCTTCCACTTCTGCGACCACGGCCATATCGGTGGCTTTGATCAAAATATCCGCCTGGGGATGATCGGCTTCAAATCCGGCCTTCACCGCTTCCAGGTCAGCTTGGGACCGGGCACAAATCGCCAGGTTAGCACCCTGGGAAAGGAATTGTTGCGCCACGGCTTTGCCGATACCTTTGGTGGCTCCGGTAACCACTACATTTACCATCTTACAAGGGTTTTATCGTCGGTTTGTTTTAGTCTATTTTCATTAAAATTACAGTAAATTTGGAAACCCTAAAGGGCAGTAGCATGTTTCTCAAACAATTTGGCCGGTATTTGTTGTTGCTCAAGAGCCTGTTCGTCAAGCCGGAAAACATTAACATTTATTGGAAAGAAATGCTTCGTCAAATGACGGATATCGGTATCGGTTCCCTGGGGATCGTGGCGATCATTTCTATCTTCCTGGGAGCTGTGACGACTGTCCAAACGGCCTATCAACTCGTATCTTCCCTGATCCCCAAATCGGTTATCGGTTCGATCGTGAGCGATTCCACGATCCTGGAACTGGCGCCTACGATTACCTCCCTGGTACTGGCCGGAAAGATCGGTTCGAGTATGGCGTCGGAACTGGGCACCATGCGGATCACGGAGCAGATCGATGCCCTGGAAATTATGGGCGTGAATACCCCGGCTTACCTGATCGGCCCGAAGATACTGGCGGCCGTTATTATCATCCCCTGCCTGATCATCCTGGCCAGCTTTATGGGTATTTACGGTGGATTGGTGGCCGGACAATTATCGGGGATCGTTGCCACCGAAGAATTTGTTTTGGGCGCCCGGGATACCTTTCGGGGTTTCTCGGTTTTCCTGTGCCTGGTCAAATCCGTTACCTTCGCTTTCATCATTTCTTCCGTAGCCGCATTTAATGGCTACTACACCAGCGGAGGAGCCCTGGAGGTAGGGCAGTCCAGTACGCGGGCAGTGGTTTATTGCTGCATATTGATCCTTTTTTCCGACTATATGATCGCTGACCTGCTCATCTGATGATAGAAGTTAGGAATATTATCAAATCGTTTGATCAGAATCATGTCCTGAAGGATATCAGCGCAACATTCAAACCGGGGAAAACCAACCTGATCATCGGGGCCAGCGGTTCGGGCAAGACTGTTTTCCTGAAATGCATGGTCGGTTTGTTTGAAGTGGATGCCGGGGCTATTCTTTACGATGAACGGAATTTTTCAGAACTCGGCCCCAAACAAAGGAAAGAGATCCGGAAGGAGATCGGCATGCTCTTCCAGGGCAATGCTTTATTCGATTCCATGAGCGTGGAGGAGAATGTGATCTTTCCCCTGAATATGTTCACGAAGATGAATCAAAAGGAAAAGCTCGAACGGGTGAACTTTTGCCTGGAAAGAGTCAACCTGAAAGGGGTCAATAAGTTGTTTCCAAGCGAGATATCGGGTGGTATGCAGAAAAGGGTGGGCATAGCCAGGGCCATCGTACAAAATCCCAAATACCTGTTCTGCGACGAACCGAATTCCGGCCTCGATCCCAAAACCGCTATCCTGATCGACAACCTGATCAAAGAGATCACGGTCGAATACAACATCACCACGATCGTCAATACCCACGATATGAACAGTGTGATGGAGATCGGCGATCACATCGTTCACCTGCACAACGGAGAAAAAAACTGGGAAGGAAGCAATAAGGAAGTGTTAACCAGCAGTAATAAAGAACTGCACGGATTTATCTTTGCCTCTGATTTTTTGAAGGAAGCTTTGCTTTCGGACAAATCCAAAAAATCTTAAAGGCTGCCAGGCGCCGGATCAACTTAATTTTCCCCGTATTCAAATGCCAGACACCAACGCCGGAGCGGTGGATCGGGAAAAACCCGGGTATCGCAATAATCCGGCGGCAGAGGTTGTTTCAATCCTGCGAATAGTGTAACTTAGCAAAAATTTTTTCCACTTAAAAAAGACCGCAAACATGGGTGTTTTAGTCAACAAGAATTCGAAAATTATTGTACAGGGGTTTACCGGCAGCGAAGGTACTTTTCATGCTTCGCAGATGATCGAGTACGGGACCAATGTTGTCGGAGGCGTAACCCCGGGTAAGGGCGGTCAAAGCCACCTGGATAAGCCTGTTTTTAACACAGTGGAAGAAGCGATGCAGGAAAAAGGTGCGGATACTTCCATCATCTTTGTCCCTCCCCCCTTTGCCGGCGATGCCATTATGGAAGCCGCAGAAGCCGGGATCAAGGTGATTGTTTGTATCACCGAAGGCATACCGGTTCAGGATATGGTAACGGTAAAAGATTATTTATCGGGTAAAGATTGCCGGTTGATCGGCCCGAATTGTCCGGGGATCATCACACCGGGCGAAGCTAAGGTGGGTATTATGCCGGGCTTCATCCATACGCCCGGAACGATCGGTATTGTATCCCGTTCAGGTACCTTGACCTATGAAGCGGTTGACCAGGTGACTAAAGCGGGACTTGGACAATCTTCCTGCATCGGTATCGGCGGCGACCCGATCATCGGGACCACTACCCGGGATGCTGTTGAACTGTTGATGAACGACCCGGATACCGACGGTATTATTATGATCGGTGAGATTGGCGGTAATATGGAAGCCGAAGCTGCCGAATGGGTCCAGGCTCATGGCACCAAACCGGTGGTGGGATTCATTGCCGGGCAAACGGCGCCCAAGGGAAGGCGCATGGGCCATGCCGGCGCTATTATCGGTGGAAAATCCGATACGGCTGCCGCTAAAATGGACATTATGAGATCCTGCGGCATTCATGTGGTGGAATCTCCGGCCTTTATCGGCAGTACCATGGCCGAAGCGTTAAAAGGCGCTGCCACCGTTTCATAAACATCCTACCTTAAAGCGTAAAGGGTTCCGATCAGAACTTGTAGCTGATCACAAAGATATAGCCGGCGCTGAACAGGTTTACGGATCCGTTTGCTTGGGGACCGATCAGCTTTTTTTCCCGTATCGCATCTAAAAAGGCATAGCTGAACCGGAGGCCGTGGGTTACCGCCCAATGTTCGGTGCCTACCTGGTGGAAGCCAAAGCCTAAAACCGCTCCCAGGTTGAAGTTTTCATAGGCGTTTTTAACATCGGCATTGTTGTAGTTGAGTTCCGGGATGGTATCGGTATAAGTATCCGTGGCCGCCAGGAGGAATCCGGGCTGTAAACCCACTTCAAAATATCCGCCGCCATAGGTGAAAGACCTGGCATTCCGGTCACCGGCAGGTCTCAGGCGAAACAATACCGGTATTTCCATATATTGAGCCTTCAACTTCCTGGTCCAGGAGGGATTTGGCGTGGACTGCTGCAGTTGCATGGTATATTGCTTAAAAAAGAAGCCCAGGGTAAACCCCATATTATAATAAGTCGCATTGTAGCCGAAACTGACGCCTCCAAATCCCGCAATGCTAGGGGTAAAGCTCACCTGGTTGTCGTTTTGCCAATCCTCGTTGACAAAATGGGTAAAGGCGGCCCCGGCTTTTCCACCCATTCGAAAACCGCCCTGCCCGAATAATTGGCTCGTGGCCATGAAGCAAACCAGGAGGCAGATCATCCTAAACAAGGACCGGGTAGTGTGGCGATGGATCATCATTGATTAGTTACTGGTAAAATGCTGGCTTTAATTTGGGCTTTATCGCCGTAATCAACTCTATTTAAACAGGGGCAGAAGCGCGTAAAAATAATCAAATAATCCAAAATAGACCATATTTTACCTGATCCGGGATGCGCCCATCCTTAGACATCCGCACATCTTTCCTTCTCCCTGAAATTTGAACGAGCGGGAGGGTAATAATTCTTTTATAGTCCCTATATTTATGACATGAAATTACTGGAGCAAAAAAAGGCTTTGATCACTGGCGCCACCAGGGGTATCGGTGAAGGCATTGCAAGAAAATTTGCGGCAGAAGGAGCGGATGTCGCTTTTACGTATCTTTCTTCCGCCGAGAAAGCCCAGGCGCTGGAAGCTGACCTGCAAAAAGAATCGGTCAAAGCCAAGGGCTATCGATCCGATGCTTCCTCTTTTGAGCAATCGGTTGATCTGGTCAACCAGGTCGTGGAGGATTTCGGCACCATCGATATCCTGGTGAACAATGCCGGAATTACGCGAGACAACCTGATGTTAAGGATGAGCGAAGAGGATTGGGACAAGGTGATCAATGCCAACTTGAAATCGGTATTCAATTTAACCAAACAGGTGATCCGGCCGATGCTCAAACAACGATCCGGATCCATTATCAACTTAAGCTCTATTGTTGGGATCGGCGGTAATGCGGGACAAGCGAATTATGCAGCTTCCAAGGCCGGTATCATTGCCTTTACCAAGTCGATCGCCAAAGAGCTGGGCTCCCGGAATATCCGTTCGAACGCTATTGCGCCGGGATTTATCGCTACGGATAGGACCGATGCCATAGATGACAAAATGAAAGAAGAATTCTTTAAAAACATTCCCCTCAACCGCTTCGGTACAACGGAGGAAGTAGCTGACCTGGCCGCATTTCTGGCTTCTGACCGGGCTTCTTATATCTCCGGACAGGTGATCAGTGTTTGCGGAGCGATGAATTGCTGAACGATCCATACTAAACCCGTCATTTTCGCGTAATATTATCCAACGCCGTAAGGCAAGAACATATGGGAAGCATGAAAAGCAACAGGCTTTATGGGGTTTGGCTTATCGATGAAAAATTGCAGCCGCTATGATCAGCTTTGAGTATCCGGCCTGGTTCATAATATTTTGTCTGGCCCTGGGCGTATTGGGGTCATGGTTGCTATACCGGAAGGAAAAGACTTTCCAGGAAGCGCGGGTAGCGATCGTATATCTTCTCAGGATATTAAGGGGATTGGCGATTGCTGTCATTGCCATCTTATTGTTGGGCCCCCTCCTTCAGCACCAGCAAACCGAAACGGAAAAACCGGTCGTTATTTTTGCCCAGGATAATTCCATGTCGGTAAAAGCCGGACTGAGCCCTTCCGATTCCATCGACTATTCGGCGAAGGTCAAACAATTGATCCAATCGCTTGAAGAAAATTACGATGTCAGAACCTATTCGTTCGGGCAGGAGATCAAAGAAGGCCTTTCTATGGATTTCACGGATAAAGTAACCAATATCTCCCGTTTTTTCAGTGAGATCTATAATTTGTACAGTGGCCAAAACCTGGGCGCGATGATCCTGGCAACGGATGGCATCTACAACCAGGGCAGCAACCCTGTTTATGCTAACTTTAACTTCAATGCCCCGGTGTACGCTGTCGCTTTGGGGGATACGCTGGCCCAAAAAGACCTGGTTTTGGGGAAGATCTATTACAACCAGATCGTCTATCTCAAAGATAAATTCCAAATCAAAGCGGATGTCAGCGCGACCAACCTGAGTGGTCAATCTTTCGGTTGGACCTTGTCTCAAGCGACAATCGACGCTTCCGGGAAAAAGACCTTCAACGAATTAAAACGCAGTAACGGACCGATAACGATCAATGAAGGATCTTTTCAAACAACCATCGAAACGACCCTGGATGCCAAACAAACAGGGATACAGCATTACCGGCTGGAATTATCCCCGGTGGATGGGGAAGCCACACTGGTCAATAATGCGCAGGATATTTTTATTGATGTGCTGGATGGCCGGCAAAAGATCCTCTTGCTTGCTCATGCGCCCCATCCGGATGTACATGCCTTGAAACAAGCCATCGAAAGCAATAAAAATTATGAAGTTCACTTTCATTTAAGTAGAACCTTCCGGGCGAATGTATCGGAGTATAACCTGGTGATCCTTCACCAATTGCCATCGGTTTCGCAACGGATAACGGGCTTGTTAAAAAAGCTAAAGGAGGAAAGGATCTCCACCCTTTTTATCCTGGGCAACCAAAGCGCTATCGCTGCATTTAATGCTGCTCAGGGAGGCATTAAGATCAAAGGGAACCGCAATAACTTCAACGAAGTACAGTCATATGCAGATCCGGCATTCTCTGCCTTTCAACTGCCTGACCAGCACAAAGCCGATCTCGAAAGATTCCCACCGGTATTATCGCCATTCGGGCAATATCAATTGGCACCCACCTCCAAGGTATTGCTGCACCAGAAGATCGGATCGGTCAGATCAAAATATCCGCTCCTGACCTTTAACAACCTCAACAACCATAAAACGGGGATCTTTGCCGGAGAAGGCCTGTGGCGCTGGCGATTGTACGATTATTTGCATCATGATAATCATGAACTGACCAATAGCCTGATCAATAAAACGATCCAGTATTTGTCGATCAAAGAGGATAAACGTAAGTTCCGGGTCAGCCTGCCGAAAAACCTGGCAGGCCGGCGGGCAGGCAACTTTAATGAGAATGAGCCGATCACCATGGATGCGGAACTATATGACGACAATTACGAGTTGATCAATGAACCCGATGTTTCCCTACTGATCAAAAATGACGAGGGTAAAGAATTCCCTTTTGAGTTCAGCAAAACCGCCAATGCCTATACCCTGGTGGCCGGACAATTTCCCTATGGCAATTATTCCTACCAGGCGCAAACTACTTATAACGGGAAAGTGCTGACCCACAGCGGTCAATTCACTGTCAATCCCCTCCGCCTCGAATCCCTGAACAGCCAGGCTAATCATAACCTGCTGCACCTGCTGAGTAATAAATATGAGGGGAAAGTAGTTTATCCAGCGGAAGTACTAACTCTTTCCGATCAAATTCAATCCAAAGAAGAGATCAGACCGGTGTATTATCATACGCTTAAAACCGAAGCGATGATCAACCTAAAGATGATCTTCGGGATTATCCTCGGCTTGTTGTCGATAGAATGGTTTACCCGAAAATGGCAGGGTGGTTACTGAGCAGGAGGGAAATTAAAAATAAAATACTTCAACTAAGTATGGCTTGAATTCATGAACTTTCTCCGTGTTTTCCAATAGGGTCTGACCATTTCCATGGCTTTTTTGATCACCCGTTGATTGTTGCGTTTACCTTCCAAAATTTCCTTCACCCGCCGGTAGGACAGGTTCAATTGCCCGGCGATCTGTTGCAATCCTCCCGTCGGTAAACTTTCCAGCAAGAATCTAAGCTCATGAGCGCTCAACCCGGAGGAAAGATCTTCAGGGTTGAGTTGGGCAGATTTGGTTTTCATGGGACGAGCAATATAGCTGATAAATGCTATGAATGACTAAAAGAATATTAATCCATTGAAAATAACAAAAATATTTCTTATTACCAAAAAATCCGGTTGAACGGTTCTGCTGGCAAAAAAATCATACGAAACAAACAGGAAGTTCAGGTACGGATGGGCATAAAAAAACCCCGGAGCTGAACTGAGCACTTTAAGGATTTCAATTATTGTCGCTTCTCAACAAAAGAAATGGATCAGCTCCGGGGATAAATTATTGGTCGGTTAAGATCGTTGTGTTTATTTCAAAAGTTTAAAATTCTCAGGAACCGGACTGAGCACTTTCCATTTCTGTTATATGTCGCTTCTCAACAAATAAGAAATTAGAAATCCGGCTCCTGAGATCCGTTTGGCCTATTCCATGTAAACATGGGAACATGTAAACATGGCAAGCAAATATATTTAAAGCGGTGGTTTGTCAGGTAAAAAAACCCCCGGAACCGGACCGAGCACTTCCAGATTTCAATTATTGTCGCTTCTCAATAAAAGAAATGTTTCCGGTTTCCGGGGGATGTTTTTAATATTTTTCGACTATCTCATCGAGGACCACGATGTTTTTAAATTCCTTATCGATGAGCAAGTAATCTCTTTCATGATGACGGAATTTCTCATGGATCTCAATAATCTTTTTTAATTGCGATTCATTATAGTCCTTGACTACAATTTCGTCAGGACTATTGATCAAACCAAGTGTCAGCAAGGTTTTGATAAGTGCTTCTGTTAACATGACTGCGGATTGAGTTGAATGAATTAATACCTGCAATTTAATCCACAATCACAGAAGAAAATGAATCAAAAACCTTGGATTTCCTAGGTAACGTTTTGGTTATTTACCCAAACATACCACCCAGCTTTTGAAACTTCACGATGTATAAGAACATAGGATAGGAAAGAATAAGTAATTTTACTATGTAAGTCTTTCGGACACCTTTCCCATTTATCGGCTAAGCTACGACATATTTCCTAAATAATCTAATCAGTTTTTGTAAATTTACTATGCAATTATTTGAGAATTATAAATACACATTTATTTAAAATTTTACTGACAGCTTAGCATTTTCAAACTTTCAATAATGAAAAACCTGATCGAAATTGCTGGAATTCTTACGAGAAACCGCCTGAAAAAAATTGAAGTATTAACCAATACCGTACTCAACAAAAAAGGGCATATGCTCAGCCGGATGTATAACGGCATTATCAATAAACAGTTTAGCTCTGATAAAGATGCCGCCCGGAGTCTGTACAATACCCACCCTTCCGACGGAAGATATACCCGGCTAAAATCGGAATTCAAAAAACGGTTGCTGAATAATCTGTATTACCTGGATATCAATGCTCCTTCCTTTTCCAATTACAACCGGGCCTTACATACCTGCCATAAAAACTTAACCCTAATTCGTATACTGGCAACGAATAGTGCCAGAAATGCCGCCGTTGACCTGGCCATTCAGACTTTAAATCAAGCCCAAAAGTATACCTTTACCGATGTCGCATTAATTTGCGTTAGATTCCTGAAGGACAATGCAGCTATTACCGGGAATATTAAATTACTGAAGTATTACAGGGCGCTCATTAAAAAATACCAGGAAATTTTAAACGCGGAAATGCAGGCAGAAGACTGGTACCAGGATCTGATCATTCATTATACCAATTCGATCTCCACGAAATCAGAGCTGGGTTCATTAGCGGACAACTATAAGGATAAACTCAAAAAGCTGGCTGGCACCTATCATTCCTATACCTTACAGTACTTTATGTATCGGATATGGGCGCTAAGTCATGAGATAAAAGGAAGTTATCATAGTACATTGAAAGTATACCGGCAATTCGAAGAATACCTGGATAAACATCCGGTATTCAAGCGAAAATCGCTTACCGGAAAAATCAATATCTACAAAATGAACTGTTTTATTCACCTCAATGATTTTAAGAATGGTGAATTAACAGCCATTAGTTCCATAAAGCTATTCGAAAAAAATAATATTAATCGATATGCATTCCTGGAATATTACTTTCTTTTGGCCATGCGAACCGGGAAATATGTGAAAGCCAAAGAGATCTTTAATGAAGTGATCTACAGTTCAAAATTTCCAGCTTTTTCCGAAGACCGGAAAGAGAAATGGCGGATCTATGAAGCCTATCTCAATTTTATCCTGGCTAATGCCAATATCGATCCGGATCTGCTGGGCCGGCAACGGACCCGGCGTTTCAATATCCTTAAATTTCTGAATGAAGTGCCTAACCTGTCGAAAGATAAACGCGGGTATAACATCGCCATTCTCATCATTCATATCTTATTCATGCTGCAGCAGGGCAACCACAATGCGATCATCGACCGGACGACTGCCTTACAGGTATACCGCAACCGCTACCTGAAACGGGAAGAAGATATCCGCAGCAAATTGTTTATCAAGATGATCCTGATCATGGATAAGGAATTTTTCGAGCACGAAAAAACCAAACAAAAAACCGAAAAATACCTCGATCAACTGGCCAAGGCCCGGTACACCTACGAGGGATCGCCCATGGACGCGGAAGTGGTACCCTATGAAACGCTGTGGTCAATGGTACTGAAGATCTTGAAGGAGCAGGGGCAGTAGGATAATCAGTTGCCTCACTTCAACTCTTTAGAGCCGCTCGGCTGTCACCGCATCAAATTCACTTTTCCAGTGTATTTAGACTCGTCGTCTAATTCCATTTGATATAGATAAGTACCGGTAGGATAATTATTCCGGGATAGCAAAATATCATTACGCTGTTTGCCGGTTAAGGTTGTTTGTAATACCTTTTGACCCTTGATATTAAACAAGGTAAATACACCATTTAGATGATGCAATTCCGGTGGCAATTCAACCTGGATCAATCCGATGGAGGGATTTGGATACACCTTAACAACTTCACTTCTTCTAACCGATCCAGTATGATCCGCAGGGGATACGGTCATGTGTTGATAGCGCCTGATGGTATCCGTGCAACCGTTTGTGTCTGTTGCTATCAGTATCACGTTATAGCTTCCGGGAACAGAATAACAGATATCTGATGGACTACGTCCGGTATCCGTTGCCGGTATCCCTCCTTCAAACTGCCATTCAAAATGATCATATCGGATGTTCTCGTCTATGTAGTAATTGACACAACTATCCTGTTTGATCACATTGGTATCGGAATAAAAATCCAGGGCATACAATTTTTGGCATATACAGTCCATTGAATCGAGAGCAACACAGATGTCGTCTATGTAATAGTAGGCATGAAGAAATTCTGGCTTTGTTATGGAGCTGTCCATTGTTATGGATACAGTATTAGAATCTGCTTCAAAATTGCCGATGGTCAGGTAAGTTTCCACCCCTTGGGAGTTGAATGTTCCGCTTATTTTGGTCCAACCAGTTTTGTTTGTTAATACATTGCCACTATCGTTTTCCACTTGTGGATCATAAGGGAAATGAAACCAGCTATTCTGATGTATGCCTGTATCCGAAAAATGGGCCCCTATCCGATCAGAGGCATATTTAAAGCTGTCTGCCAGGCTAACATAAAATTGAATATAATAATCATTACCTTGTTTCAGGGTATCCATCAGTTTCACCTGGATATATTCAGTGAGTTCGGCAATATTTTCATACCATGTTGCTATTCCTGCAATCCCTTTCCCGGTTCTTGGCATTTCCCCCCCCCCAATTCGCCTGGGGTAAGTGGTCAGGTAAATAATACAAGGAATCATGGAACAGATCGGGAGAACCTATCGTAGGCGATACCCAGGGAGGAACACAATCAACATCACCGGGACCAATAACACAAGAATCATTTACATATTCCTCAAAACTGAAATTTGGTACAAGATTCTGTGCAAGACAAAGACCTGCACAGAACCCTGATACAAGTGTTATGATTAGCCTTTTTACCATCTTACCGTATCAATATAAGCTTCCCTTTATCCAGTATCTTGTTATCCGCTACTATTCTGTAAAAATACAATCCATCAGCCATATCTAAACCTGGGATCTTGGTTGTTGTAACGTTTTTATCCAACAGGTACGTATGCCTGATTTGTCCGGTTACATCGCAGATCAATAACTTACCGTGCCCGGAATATTCTGGCAACTGACATGAAATTGTCGTAAAATCACTGAATGGATTTGGGTAAACTGCCACCCGTTGATCATCTATGACCTTCTCCGCAATAGAAGCCTCCATTTTATTACCAGCAACGGACGTATGGAAGCAATCCCCTTTTTCAGGTGCATGGACCACCAACCAATAGCAAGCAGCAAGTGAGAAACTTGTACCTGATTGAGCAACGGCTTCCATTTGATTAATATCATTCGATGTAACGGTATAGGCTGAGGATGTGGTTAGATGATTAGTACGGAATTGTACATCGTAATAGCGGTCACGGAATGCAATATCAGCGTCTGCTGGATTTTGCCCAATGATTTGTTGTTTCCATGCAATAGCGTCCTGAACCATCCCTTTGGCAGCTTTACAGTTCACGATATGCCAGGCAAAAGCATTAAAAACGGTGGTATTAGAATTTGACATTCTCATCGTTTCCTGCTCAAAGTCTTGCCCACATCCATTTTCATGGAAATACTTGATGGCATCCGTTATCAACTTTTTTTCCTGTGCAATGATATTTTTGTTCTTTTTCGGCTTTTGCTTTAACAACTTCATTTTGTGTAATAAAGCAAGCAACTGCTGTACGTCATCGTGAAGATAGCGGGCTATTTTTTCGACACCAACCGTATCTGAGCAGGTGCCCGTGTTGGCTACTTGGGTACAACCAGGATCATTTGCATCCACATCATTTCCTACCCCCGGTACTGGCCCAATGGGTCCAACATTCTCATTCAGGTAACGCCTATATTCCAGCGTCACCCCATCCCCTGGAAATTGATCAGTAATGCCCCCATTTAAATTCCAAATCGATTGCCATCCCCCAGTCCATGAAAACTCATTGCCTGCAGGAGGCAAAGGCGTTAGCACATCACAATCACCCTGGTTGTTCAGAAAGCCGTCCTTTGTAATGTAAATACCATAAGCCGTATCATTTGCTGCAATACTTCCCTTATTAAAGCTGTTACATTGTAACTGTAAATCAGGGGAAGCATAGTTGGGTGCTGGTGTTACATATACGCCATGATTGTTGCCTTCAAACAGATTTCCACGGATATAGCTGCGTTGTGCATCCAGCGCCGTCGAGGCGACACCCATATGAAGGTTGTAGAATTTATTCCCGATAATGTTAAACTGTCCGAAACTGGTCCAAGCCGCAATCCCTCTTTGATCCAAACCGGGAGTAGTTTGTTGTTTTCCGTAAAACACATTGTCGGTGATCAAAAACTCTCCCGGTGCAATGATGCCAAAGGTCCGACCAGCATTGAAATTTGTAGTCTGCGCCAAATTTATTTTGCCCGTGATCGTCCCTGCGGGGTCTGCTGTTTGAGCAGTGTTTAACGGCGTATCCGGAAAGAAAAATTCATTGTTTTGGATGATCGGTACACCATGGATAAAGCCCACCCCGAAATAATAAATACCTGCCAAATAATTGTTTTGAAAGACATTGTTCCTGGCATCAAATGGACTGGTCTCCGTCCCGCTAAATATCCCAAACATGCAATTGGTAATCCGGTTATGTTCCACTTTGGTATTCAGGTTTATACCCCTTTCCAGGTTGATGGCCACACCGGTATAGTATTGCTGAAAACTATCGATCTTATGGTAGGGGTATCGCATCGAATCAGGGTGCGACCAAAAACGGTTGTGGTGGATATAATCCTGTTTGGGTGAAACCGTAAAATCTTTCGGTGCGTAAATGCCAAAGTAATTGTGCTTAAACCGAGTGTGAGCAATATTAAAATGATCCAGTACCCCATCGATGATCAATCCCCGGCTGCTGTGGCTGATCTCGCTGGAATCATTGATCCCGGCCAGGATAATATTGTCTGCATAGCCGGTTGGTGAGCCGATGGATAGCTTTTGATCGCTGATCACCCCACCCCACATGGTATCACAGGCTGCGGTGATGGTTGCATCCTGCATGGTGAAAGTGGCATTATCGATGAAAATATCAGGACCATACTTTTTGACCGGGTTTAAGGCTGAATCATTAGTGAAATATTCAAAACCGTCCATGAAAAATACGGTCCCCGGAGTAAGGGTATAATTGCCGAAACTGAAGTGCAAATTGCCTTTAACCAAATACTTACCACTAAAGGTCATATGCCCGATGAAATGGGTCTCCATGCCTTTTACACCTAGCGTGTCGGTATATACGCGACAACAAGCCGTATCCGGTATGACCGTCACCACCATTGTATCCTTCTTGACCAATGGATGGCCTAAAACCGTAATACTTGTTGAACTGAACCGACGGGTCAATTCATAAGACGTGTTTTGTTGTGGGAATACTGTGATTTGTGGATTATTCCCCACGATTTGCCCGCTTAACAGATCCTTCCATTCATACTGCACATTGGCAATGTCGGTACACAAGGATAAACCAATCTCGATCCCTTGCGGACAACCACTGAATACCCGATCCGGTCCGGCTGAAAAATCTTCTTTCATCATATCTACCCGGTCGATATTCAGGACGGTGCTGGAGGTGTAGATACTATCCTGCTCCGGGTAGATCCACAACCAATTGAAGGTATCATTGGGGCTAAAGGCAACGACGTATTGGGTGATATCATTAAGTGTGATATTGTCTTCTTCCCAGATCAACTGCTGGTTGGCCGGAACCATCGGTGTGATATGATCGAATATTGGGATACCGGGTGATTGATCTTGGTGGATCAATCTTGCATAAGCATGGTTTAACGGGATAGCAGGGCCGCCAAACTCGCGTTTGCGGATAATGGAAAACAGGTAATTTTCACCCCGTTCCAGGTTAACCGGGGTAATCACCCCTTCCCCGGCCGATGTGATACCATCATAGCCGGCAAACATCCTGGCGCCGCCATCCCCGAAAAGGACCTGGTAATCCGGCGTACCATGTGAGGAAAACCATCCCGGTACTTTGCCATAGGTCAGCGCATGCGCAATATTGGCAATGATGGCCGGGGAATCTATTTCGGCATTGCAGATTAGGTTACAATTCGAAGTATCGATGCATGGCGAACCCGAACATGGAGGACTAATCTCGATAAAAATGTTGGTTGGATTACCGCGTTCCCCATTCGATCCGATGGGTACATACCGCAGGACCACATAAGGGATCACATCAGGCCGGTGATAGGTGGGGTGAAAGGAAAAGCTGGTGTCCGATAACAAGCGGATATCCCCTTTTCCCCAAACCGTTTCCAGGCAATCGAACTTGACGGCATTCAGATCATTTTGCAGGAATTCTTTGATGATTAGGGTATCACAGGCGCTGACCTGGTAGGGATCCGTGGTGCAAGGAAAAAAGACATCCTGGGCTCCGGCTACATGATTGCTTCCACAAGCAGGTAAGCTAGGATGATAGCTCAGTGGAAAACTGCTATCGCCATAGATGCCACTGGTCTCATATCCGATATTGCATAAGATATGTACTTCTTCATCGGTAGGTATCCGGCGGATCTCTCCGCTGTCCATGGAAAAGTGCATCACGTAATCCGATGTTACGATGCCCCCGCAATTCGTTCGTAAATGATTCAAACTGCTCCCTTTTTTAAAGATAGCCGGCGCATACACAGGTTGAGGAGCAGGGAGAAATTGGCCCTGATCATCGAACCGGATGTTTTGACAACCGGAAGTGGTAATATTCTCCGGTAATCCCAAACTCGTATTGAACTTATAATCCCAACATCCTTGTGAAAGGATCAAAGGATCACCGCTTGTCTGATCATGAAGAAACCCATCAAACCGGGTGAAGTATCTGCCTCCAGCTAGTAGATCCTTTCCATCTTCGTTCAGCAGGGATGCAAAGCCCATGGTATGCAAGGTTTCATGGAGTATGACGCTGTAAAAGTCATACCCCCCCGATCCAGGTGGGGTAGCAAGGTCGAAGTGAAAGGGTTGGTTCCAATTAACATCGATCAGGGCGTGTGCTAAGGTATCAAAAGGGGTATATGGATCGACCCCGCTGTTGATCGCTTTCCATAATTCGGTGTCGAGTATACCGGAAGTAGACGCTAAATAGGATTGTGTTCCATGATAAAAGGCATACAAGGCATGCCCACCGGCAAGAACGTTGCCGGGGAAGTTAGCGGTATCCATGGGAAACTTGATGCGAACCATCGGAAGATTACCGGTACAAGGATCAGGGGTTGGAACGATCAATTGCGACAGATCGGTAAAAACCTGGCAAACGGCAGCTTTGGCTGCGCTACCATAAACCGGATGATGAAAGCCGGTGTGGTTTTGC
>JANQFB010000458.1 GCA_028278085.1 Chitinophagales bacterium | reverse complement strand
AAAAAGGTACCTACCCTGTTGGGGCCGCTGCTCAAACCATAAAGACATGGATTCATGGTTACAACGCCTGTAATAGTTACCGTATCGCCATCCTTATAGGAAAGATCGGTTCCGGTAGCCAGGTCATTCTGGGAAATAAACTGAATGCTATCGATAGGTGTTTGAGCCTGTACGATACCTATGGCCAACACACATAACCAGATAATGTTCTTCATTGTTTTTAAGTTTTAAGGTGAATAGTTTATGTTTATTTGATAACGGCAAATTTGCCTTGTTGTACTTTGTTTGAATTTATGTCTTTTACCGTAAATATATACAAACCCTGGGTAATATCTTGTCCTGTTTCACTTAAAATATCCCAGGCATGTTCTCCTCCGGAAAATATTCTCTTGGAAGCATCCCCACCGAAATTATCGAACCATTGTGTATCCGTCCCGTCATAGGTAGAGGCATCATGGTTCAACAGCGCCACCACATCTCCCGAAAGGGTGTAAATGGTAATATCGCACAATTCCGGCAGGTTGTAAAAGTACAGCTTCCGGGTTCGGGCCGTGGTACCGTCCCAGGTGGCATTAACCCGGTAAGGATTGGGATAAACGCCAACGGTAACGGTATCTTTGCCATCTTCGAAATTATGCGGCACCGTACCGGTGTAAACGCCATAAGCATTTTCCACAAAGGATGATTCCAGCGATTCGATCCGCAACTCTTGGTCTCCTTCATCGAAGGAAGTGATGATAAACACATATTGCCAGCCATTGAGCAAGGCATCCAACTCATACTTATAATAATAGGCTACGGTATCGCCGCTGAAAAATGCCGGGTTCGACAGGCGGATCTGATCGAAGCCATTGTTAAAACCCACGGCATTCCCTTGTTTATCCCATTGGGCAATAATATCGGCGGAATTGATCAGGTCGAGATTAAGGTCTTCCCCGATCTGTGAGCGGTATAGCCGGTAGCCTTCAAAATCCTGTTTTTTGGAGATCGGATCGATGGACGCCTCTGCCAGGTTGTCCCAGTAGATCTCCACTTTCCCCGAAGAAGGAATGATCTTAATTTTAGGTGTAGCAGGCGGTTCCGGAAGAATGTAGCGGTCGAGTTCTCCATCGTCATCGAGGTCTTCCCCCTCATCCAGCAAACCATTGCCGTTCAGGTCTTCTCCGTTAAAGGTCCGCCGGGCCCAACCCAGGTTATTGTTCAGCTCTTCCCGGGCACAATCGGTATCCAGGTCCGCGCCGGGATTGCCGCTGGTGCCCTTGGGACAACCGGAAGTGCCGCTCAATTGTTTAGCACATACCAGCGCCAACACGAAATTAACGGTTTCGCCGGCAGCGACTTCCACCAAAGGCCCGGCGCTCATTAGCTGAACGCGGTTGTTAGGCTCCCGTACATCATCGGAAATACCTTGGTTGTTAAAGTCCAGTCCGGTCTTTAATTTTTCATAGCGGCCCAGTTCATTTTCAGGGGCCGGAAAATCAGGGTCCTGGCTATCCCGGAATCGCCAGAAATTGGCATTTACCTTGGGTACGGGAAGGCCTGATTTAACAAAGGTATCTTTATTACTGGGATGAAAAAATAAGCCTCTCCATTCGATTCCCAGAAACTGTGAAGCGCCATAGGAACTGGTAAAATCCGGTTCTCCCAAAACATCGAAGGCATACAAGGCTGTCATGGAATCGATATAGCCTCCCCCGCTCTTGCTGAAAAATGCCGCTCCGGCATCCGTGGCCACATTGATATTTCTGACCACAAGGTCTGTCCATAAACCCAGGTAAACCGAATCCCAGGCGGTGGTGGAGTTGTTGGTGATCGTATAGTTCAGGATCACAAAATAATCGGCAAATGAAAAGTTCCAGGCATAGGTTTCCAAATGAACATCGGCATTCAATGGGATATTATGATCCGTTATTTCAATATTGGTACCGGGAATGATCGCATTTTTATCCGAAAAGTCAACCAACAGGTCCTGGTGGGAAATGGCATTGAAAGAAAAGAAATCGCTGGCGGTAAAAGAAGACCGTTCCTGAATGGTATTGCCGACTGCTGCGGTGAATTCGAATCCGGCAGCGCCGGTGGAATATCCCGTAGGAGCATCCACAGATGCCGTCGATACGGCCGTTTGCCCGTCGACCTGTGCGCCGATCCAGATCCCTGCCTCAAACAAATGCTCGATACCCGAATTCAACGGGTATTCCATAGACGGACCACCATCGGGATCATTTCTGACATCCGGATATCCCAGGGTACCGACATTGGTAACCGTTAAGCCGATATTCCCGATATCGACTATTTTTTTATCGAAAGATGCCTGCCCCGATACCCATACCGGAAGGGCGATCAATATCCACAATATTCGTATACGATTCTCCATCAGGCCTATAAAAATAGGAAAATATTATTTACGGCAACATAGGCCACACCTATATTTCGCCACATTTAACCTTATCTTGATCATAGGCTTTTTGAAGGTGTTCGATCGCATGAGGGCCTTCATTAAATAGCAGATCGTAGATACTGAGATTGGGTATAAATCCTTGCTGGGGTTCAAAAACCTGGTGGTAAACCGGCACTTCGAAGGCCGGATCAGGTCGCATTTTATGGGCTTTGGGGTGAATGCCGGAACGCCAATCCGATACCGATTCCGGATACGCTTTTACATAAGATCCACTAAAAGATAAAGATAGCTTCATGTCCAGCAAGTCGAGTAAACAGGTCATTAATTGTTGATTGAACTCGAATAAGCTGTCAAAAGGCTGCTGGTAAAACGGCGCCAACCGGTCTTCATAATATTCGAAATAGGGAGCGCTACGGTAGCTGGAGATCAGGCTCGACCAGTGTAATTGCTGCCAGGGCGTATCATTGGCGATCTTTACGGCGCGGATGGGCTGCCGTTCATGCTTGCCCCTTTTCAAAGGGATGGTTAGCCTTAACCGGCCATTCGGATTGGCAATATAACAGCGGTTGCGATAGCTCGCCTTTTCATAATGCTCCCACTGTTCGAGGATTACTCCGGGATATTGCAATAATCTGGCATAGTATTGAATGGGGGCCGCATATTGCAGCTCAAGGATCATTTGCCGCTCCATATCAAATCATCTGTGTTGCACACCAATTTAATTTGTCAAATATGGTGTGAATATGCTACTTTTATTATAAAGTTGATCAAAATTCGGCCTTCCGACCCAAAGTGGTGCCATTAGGATAGATTACCTGAAAAAGTTTGCCGGATCTCCGTCATCGCTCACATAAAGGAACCATCATGAAAAATTTGCTATTCCTATTGCTGGTACCGTTTTTTTCCGGACAAACGCTGGCAAAAGATATTCAGTACCTGATCAGTTATGCCACCTTTCTGGCTCCTGAAACCGGCCCCTATGCAGAGATCTACTTTTCCATCGACGGCAGCAGCCTTACCTTTCAGCCCACCAAAGATGGTAAGTTCCAGGGCGGTGTGGAATTTATGATCCTCTTTAAACAGGATAGCCTCATCAAAAAATACGATAAATATGTTTTAAATAGCCCGGTGGTTACCGATAGTGCTGGCATGGCCATGAATATCCTCGATCAAAAGCGATATGCCTTGCCCAACGGTACCTATGAAGTAGAGATCAATATGAAAGATATCCATGATCCGACCAGCGAAACCAACCTCGGCTATTCCTTGAATATGGATTATGATACGGATAAGCCCAGGATCTCCGACCTGCAATTGCTGGAATCCTACAAACCTTCCGAAAAACAAACCGTTTTTACCAAAAACGGCTATGAGCTCACGCCTTATGCGATCAATTATTTTCCCACCGGTACGGATAAGTTGAAGTTTTATACGGAGATCTATCATACCGACAAGGCCATCGGCGACGATGCTTTTTTGCTGAGCTATTCGGTCAGGACCAGGAATTCGAATAAGATCGTGAACGACCTTACGGCATTTGCCAAGAAAACACCCAAACCGGTCAATATTTTATTATCGGAGATCGATATCAGCCAGCTATATACCGGCAATTACAACCTGGTGATCGAGGTCAGGAATAAAAAGAACGAACTGATCACGGAAAGAAAATTCTTCTTTCAGCGGAGCAACAAAGCCGTTCAAGCGCCTGAATTAGATGTCAATTCCATTGACCTGGCTTTTTCTTTTAGCCGGGAAATTACCCCCGATTCCCTGGATTTTTACCTGGCTTCCCTTCAACCCATCGCATCCGGCCAGGAAGCCGATATTATCCGTTCCTATGTCAGATCCGACGATGAAGCGCTTAAACGCAAACATTTTCATTTATTCTGGCAAAAACGTAACCCCTACGAGCCCGAAGTCGATTGGAAGATCTATAAAAAGCAAGTGTTGAAAGTGGAAGAGGTTTACAGCTACCAGATCAACCATGGGTTTGAAACCGACCGGGGCCGGGTATACCTCCAGTACGGTTCCCCCAATCAAATCGACCGGGAGGATCATGGCGGCGGGGCATTGCCATACGAAATTTGGCAATATTACCGGCTGGATAATAACCAAAACAATGTTATATTTGTTTTCTATCAGCCGAATTTGGGAGCTAATGATTTTAACCTGATCCATTCCACGGCTAGAGGAGAGATTATCGACCACAACTGGAAAACCAAAGTATTTAACAATGGCCTCCGGCCCGAAACCGACAACTTCCAACCTGACAATAGTTTTTTCCGCGACCGCGATAATCTGGGCGACTTCCGTTAAGATCGGGGAAGGTATACCGGCAGCTATTCCGGGCATCATAGCTGTTGACCGATGAAGAAGATCGGATATTTTTGCTTCCTGATTTTTATTTTTCCCCTGTCTTTTCTGCCATTATCGATTTTATACCGGTTCTCAGACGGGCTATACGGGATCGTATTTCATGTGTTGGGTTACCGTAAAAAAGTGGTCTATGATAATCTCGAAAAGGCTTTCCCTGAGTATACCCCGGAGCAGATCGACCGGATAGCCAGGGGCTTCTACCGGCATTTTTGCGACCTGATCGTCGAGAACCTAAAATTATTGACCATCGGCCGGCAAGAAGTCCAACGACGCTGCCAGTTCCTGAATCCACAACTGCTGACCAGCTATACGGACCGGCAACAAAGTGTAATTGCCGTCGTGGGGCATTATGGGAACTGGGAATTGGGCGGTTTGGGCCTTAGCCTGTTGACCGATGCCAGTATCCTGGCGATCTACAAACCGATGTCGCATCCGGATTTTAACCGCCTTTTTAAGAAAATGCGCAGTAAATTTGGGACGATCCTGGTGCCGATGGAAAAAATTGCCCGGGTATTGATCGGGCGAAAGCAGGAGACAACGATCAGCGTATTCATCGCCGACCAAACGCCGCTGAACCCACAAAACTCGGTATGGTTGGAATTTATGAACCGGGAAACCCCCGTTTATGAGGGAACCGAAAAGATCGCCCAAAAAATGGGTTATTCGGTAATATTTTGTAAAATGCTGCGCACCAAAAGGGGTTATTATACCGTTGAATTTGTGCCGCTGGTCGATGATCCGGGGGCAGCACCGGCGGGTTTGATCACCCAAAAGCATACTAAGATCCTGGAGGATATCATCCGGACACAGCCGGAATATTGGCTGTGGTCGCATCGCAGATGGAAACACAAGAAACCGGCATAAAAACGGCAGTCGTCATCCTGAACTGGAACGGGAAAGCATTCCTGGAAAAATTCCTGTCGGGGATCATCGAGCACAGCAATGCGGAGATCGTTATTGCCGACAATGCTTCTACTGATGATTCGATCCCCTGGGTCAGGGAACATTTTCCGGGGGTCCGTATCCTTGAAATGTCGAAAAACACCGGCTTTACCGGAGGATACAATGAAGCCCTCCAACAGGTGAAGGCACAATACTATATCCTGCTGAATTCCGATATCGAAGTAACGCCCGGATGGGTAGATCCCTTGATCAGGATCCTGGAAGAAAATCCGGACGTGGCGGCCTGCCAGCCAAAACTCAGGGCCTATGAGCGGCCCACGCATTTCGAGTATGCGGGTGCGGCAGGCGGATTCATAGATAAATGGGGATACCCTTTTTGCCGGGGCCGGCTGTTCGATACCCTGGAAGAAGACCGCGGGCAATACAACGACACGATGGAGGTATTCTGGGCCACGGGCGCCTGCTTATGTATCAAGGCGGAATTGTTCCACCGGGTCAAGGGCTTCGATGATTACTTTTTCGCCCATATGGAGGAGATCGATCTTTGCTGGCGGTTAAAAAACCTGGGCTATAAGATCATTTGTTGCCCGGAATCGGAGATCCTGCATGTGGGTGGGGGGACCTTACCGAAAACGAATCCCCGAAAAACCTATTTGAATTTCCGGAACAACCTGACCATGCTGTATAAAAACCTGCCCGAGCACCGGGTATCGCGGGTTATTTTCCTGAGGATCATCCTGGATATTGTAGCCGCCTATAAAGCCTTATTGACCGGCAATGTCCAGGAATATATTGCCATTGCCAGGGCCCATTATGCTTTTTTTACCTCCGGAAAGCTAAGAAAACAAAAAAGAAAGCAGTCCCAGGCCATGATCACCGAACCGAATATGGCAGGCATGCATCCCAAAAGTATTGTGTGGGAATACTTTATTAAAGGCAAAAAAAAATACAGTGAATTAGTATTTTAGCGACGAATGAGCAGAAGGATGGTGCAGTTTATCGATGATAAATCCCTGGCAGGAAAATGAAAATACTGATCATAGGAGCATCCGGTTTGGTCGGGTCGAATTGCCTCAACTACTTCAGACAACAAACCTCGGTGCAAGTAGTCGGCACCTACTACGGGTATCCGACGGCAGATACCGTATTTTACGACACGCTGGATCCTGAAAATGCTGAAAACTTCAAGGTAGCCGACCTGGAACCGGATTATATCGTCCATTGCGGGGCGCTAACCCATGTGGACTATTGTGAAGATCACCCACAGGAAAGCTATGAAAAAACGGTAAGCTCTACCGCAAACGTGTTGAAATTATGCCGGCAACTTCAGGCCAAACCGGTTTTTATATCTACCGACTATGTTTTTGACGGCAAGCATGGCCCCTATGCCGAAACCGATACGGTCAATCCGCTAAGCGTTTACGCCCGGCATAAGCTGGAAGCGGAAACCATGGTCAGGGAACAATTTCCCGGAGGCCTGATCCTGAGGATAACCAACGTATACGGCGATGAGGAAAGAGGAAAGAATTTCGTGTCAAGGATCCTGAGCCAGATCCTTGAAGGTGCAACGCTCGAGCTCAGGTTGCCCCACGATCAATATGCCACACCGGTAAATGCGGCAGATATCGCCCGGGCCATGTACCTGCTAATAACCGATGGTAAACAAGGGATCTACCATATCGCCGGCACCGACTACATGAACCGGGTGCAACTGGCACAGGGTATCCTGAAGTATTTTAAGGAGGCAAAATATCATTTGCAAGCCGTCCCGACTTCGGCCCTGGGACAAGCGGCCGAAAGGCCCTTACAAGGGGGTTTGAAAACAGCGAAATTCCTGGCCGAATACCCGGATTTTCAATTTTCCAACCTGGATGATTATATCCGGCAAAAGATCTCCGGAGCCTGAACCCCTACATTAGGGTTGATCCGGCCTGATCATCAGGTAGGCGCTGTTGAAATTTGTCGACCCGGCATCGACCCATCCATATAAATGTACTTCAAAGGCATTGGTACCGGCAGCCCAGTCTTTCCATTGGCTGATCGCTACGATACCGCTTTGTGTGCTGGCAAAAGTCCAGGAATCCGTGTTAACGATCGGAAAAAACTCGGTCGTGCCATCGTGTGCCCGCAATTGAAAATTGTTGGTACCCGCTGATGTTGAGGTTATCCGGATCACGAGGCGAACTTCGACATCACCGCTTGCTTCATAAACCGTCGGATCCAAACCGGACTCAACATTGTTGAGATCAGCGCCGGAGGTGTTGGACATGTTAAAATTACTGCCGGCCTGCCATAGCGGAACAATACTGACCTGGTTGCTGGAAACCGAGGAGCCTTTGATCTCCACATTCCCTTTGAACAAAACATCGGTATTGTTCCTGATCCGGAATCCTTCTTTGAATCCGCCGTCGAAACTGCCGCCATTGGTGTAAAATAAGAATCCGACATTTTCATGGTAACGGATAGCGCCGCTTTTTCCGGCGTCGAAGAATTCCAATTGGGGAATATCGCCGTTATGGCCGATCAGCAAGTCTGTTTGTGGCCCCCGGCGGGTGAGTCCCGAACCAACATGAATATCTCCCGTTGTCTTGATCCGCAAGTGTTCCGTATTATTCGTTTTAAAGACAAGGTCATTGGCATCTGTGGTGCCGACAAAATCGGTACCTGGGGTAGTTCCGGCATTCCCGGCTAATAGCCAATCGTCCAGGCCTCTGGATTCACCGTTGTTTTCCTCCTGTCCGTCAACGGCTATCGTTCCTCGATAAACCCAATTATGGCCATCTCTTTTAAAGATCTCGCCATTAGATATATCCAGGTAATAATCTCCGTCACTGGCCAGGTCGAGTGCCGGTTTCCCATGGCCTTCATGCCATAATCCGGCCGGTTTCGGGATGCCGCCTACCAATTGTTCCGCTTGTTTGGCATGGATGGCAACAGGTACGGACAATATCTCCGAGGCGCCTATCGATACGTAATTGTCTCCCCCGTTTTGATCGATCCCAACGGCCAGCCACTGTTCCCCTATTTGCCATTCGATATGGCCGAAATCCCCGGAGAGCGCCAATCCTTTCCCGACTTTCAAGCGGATCATACCCTGATCATCGGTTCTGACCAGGTGCTTTTCGGTATATACGGCCGGGGACTCCGGGTCTCCATGATGGATCTTAAGTTGGATGCTCACCATCCGGTCTTTCAGAACAGCGCCATCGGCATCTCTTAAGGCTGCCTGATAGTTAAAGGCTTTGTGGGATTCTCCGGTTACATTTGTTTGGGCCAGCATTGCCAACACCGGTAGTTGACTAAGCAGGCATACTAGCAAGATCATTCGGCTGGACTGTCTCATTTTTTAAGGTTTAAAGTGTTAATATGACAATAAGTGGTTCAGACTATGAATATAGAACAAAACCAATTGATTTCCAAATAATACCGATCCGACTTTGTTTTTTTGTCACGGGCAAAAATTAAGTCTGTCGGAAACAATATCCGGATCTACAAAAAAACCCCGTAGTCATCAACCACGGGGTTCTTGTTATTGTTAAGTTATCGTAAAGAGATCCTTCGGTCAGATCAGGGATCTTCCTTGTAAATATCCAGCGTTCCGACACCGGTGACCTGGAGTTCGGCGCCTTGCCCGGTATCCAATACCAGTTCGTAGCACTTCCGGCCGGCTGTTGAAATCACAGGCTGGTTAGGTGCAACTGTCGGATTCGGGATCAGGACCGTATGACATTCACAGGGAACAACACTGTCTCCCCAGTTGTTTTCCGTGCCCCAATCGGTATCGGTAGCACCGGTCCACCACAGGGAATCGCAGGATACCTTAACGGTGAATTCTTCACACTGGCCGTTGTCGATGTTCTCACATGGACCAGAAATGGCCGGGAAATCAGATATCACCCGCATTCTCAAGAAGGTGTCCTTCACGGCATCACAGGGAACGCTTACCGTGGTGGAAACCAAACCTAAGGTAGAGGGAGAATTGAAGACTAATTCGCCTGGATCATTCATAACGCCATTCTTATTCCAGTCGATATAAACATGCACCCTTTCCGGGTTGGTTCCGCCGGTATTGACTTTAAGGGTATAATCTCTTCCTGCGATCAGTCCGGTACCCTGCGTACAGACAAAGCTTTGGAATACCGGATCCGTAAAGGAAGTACCGGATGTCCGGTGCAGGTCTCCCAGACTAACGAGGGTAATCCCTACATTAAAGGCAGGATTATGACCTACGGAGTCCACATCACAAGAAGCGGCTGTAGGTGCATCGTGGATCAGGATAAACCCTTTTTTGGTCAGGGTGTCTCCGCCATTACCATTAACAGCACCCAGGGTCACCGTATAACAGCCTTTAGCCGTATAATTGTGGCTGGGACTTTGGGACAGAGAAGAAGAACCGTCGCCGAAATTCCAGGACCAGGAAGTCGGGGCATTGGTACTTTCATCAATAAATTGAATGGTACCCGATGATCCGCAGATAACCGTTTTGTCTGCCTTAAATCCAGCAGTTGGTGCAGCCGAACAATCGATCTCAGTCATTCCCGTTTTACTACAAGCGCTAAATATAGCACTGGTATCTACGGTAAAGTTCCCGCCGTCGATATCTTTGACAATACCGGAATTCTTTAGCACACGTGAAGTCGTACCGGATGTCAGGGCATAGTGCATCACAGCGCTTTTGTTCAATGCCCGGATATGTCCTAATTGTACATTATGTCCTAATTCGTGCAAGGCCACAGATTCGAAATCATCTTCGCTGCCACCGATGGACAATGGATTACTACCATAGTACCAATCCACACCATCTGTTCCATCTCTTTTGAAACGGATATCGATACCGACAATATTCCAGGTACCGGCGCCGCAATTGGAAAAGAAGGTAGATGCCCTTCCTAATACACCTCCGGGAAGCACATTGCCATCATGGTCATAAGAAACGATGTCGATACCGTCATCGATGGGATCCTGCAAGGAAGTGGTCCTCGAGGTATCGATCGTGGCATTCCAACCGACATTACATTGCCAGTTGCTAAGGGCAGATATAAACCTTGCCAAAGCCGGCGCATCATCGCGAAAACTTACACCGTTATTAGCCGTGCTATTACTGCATAGATAGGTATAGCCGCCATGACAATTGGTTTCCACAAAGGATTGTGTGTTCAAAACACCACCGGACAAAATATTACTGGTGGTCCAGGGTATTTTTACAGAATCCGTGGTAAAGGCGCCTTCCGTCAAATCATCATGCCGTACCCGGATCGGGCCGGTTCCGGCAGTAACGCCAGCACTAACCCTGTTCGGGACCAACACTTTGATCTGTGTATTCGACCAGGAAGTGATATGTTCGACATCCCCGTAAAAATAAGTAGCCCCGTCATCATCGGCATTCATGAACCCGACATTACTGTTAGGTCCCTGGGTACCGAAATCCGTACCGTTAATGGTCAGGGTATCGAAGTTACCACCCGGTACCGTATCAGGTGTAAAACCTGAGATCGCCGGGGGTGCCCGGTTACCACTGGTCGGATTCCCAACGGTATAAATATTAAAGGATTTCAGCTCCTGGTAGGATTGCCCGGTTATACCCTGGATATTCGAATACAGGTCGACCGGAACCAAAGGATAAGCATGGTAAATATCGCTGGCTGATTTCTGTGCCAGGTTGTATTTAACAAATCCCTGGTTACTGGCAATCGCTTCATACCGTCCGGTAACCTTTTTATTGGTGGTACCACCGGTAACACCTTTCAGGGCATATCTTTTCAGGATAAAGACACCCACACTGTTGGTCTGAAGCTTTAAACTGGGTTCAATAACATGCATCCGGTTGGCAATCGTTCCGCCAAGAGTGATCACCTCGATGGTTTGGGATTGTCCTTTGATCTGATCGGGACCGGATGGTGCAGGCAAGTGGCCTTTGAAGACCTTGTATACCTCGATAATATTGGAAGTATATATTAATGTCTGTTGATCGTTGAAAAAGCAAGACTTGCTCAATACTTTTCCTTCAACGACCAGGTTTGCGCTTTGAAGCCTTTTTTGCAGGGTTACCGGCTTCTGGGTACATTGAGCGGATACATCATAGACATATGCCGTCAATATCCCAACGCAAAGCAGCATTTGAAATAAACTCTTCAAGCTCATGATAGATGTTTTATCTGGTAATGAAAGAGCCTACTTCTTCGTGGTTGTCTGGTGATCAACACCTTTCAACTCCTCGGGTGTGTTGATCTGCTGCTTGATATTAGTTAGTTCAACAGTAATTTCACTGATCAGGTTCTGCTGGTGATTAATGATCTGCTGCTGTTCCTTAATGGCTTCGATCAATACGGGAACGATGTGAGAGTATTCTACGGATTTGTAACCTTCTTCATCCGTATCTACTACTTCCGGAAGGATCTCTTCCACATCCTGTGCGATCAAACCGATCTGAAGGTCTTCATCCAGCTTCAGGTTCGTGAATTCATCAATTCTCCAGTTATAGGAAACACCTTTCATGGACAGGATCTTGTCCAGTGAGTTTTGTAAGGGTTTGATATCCTTTTTCATCCGCTTATCGGACAATTCGTTGATACCGTTGGTTTTGATCCGTCCGTTGACCTGCAACATATAGGCAGGGTTGTTCACACCGATACCTACTCTACCGGTCGGACGTAAGGAAAGGTTTTGAACCCAACCGCCGCCGGATCCACCGCCGTTGGTCCACATGGACATACCGGCGCTTTTATGATAACGGATCGCACCGCTCTTACCTTCATCACTCAGTTCGATCTGGGGAAGATCACCGTTTTCTCCGATCATCAAATCGGTTTGCGGGCCGTTTTTGGTACCACCGAACATATCGATATGGCTACCATTATTTAAGCGCATCATTTCAGTGCTATTCGTCCTGAGTACAAAATCAACAGCGTCAGTAGTTCCCACAAAATTTGTCGAGGCATTCGTACCGGCATTACCAGTCATGGTCCAGTCATTAGGGTCGGCTCTTGTTTCGCCACTCGGGTTATTGCCAACGATCGTACCTCTGTAATCCCACTCACCATCGATCTTTTTGTAGATCTTACCGGTGGATACGTCTACATAGTAGTCGCCGTCTTTACCGGTATCGGCCAAAGGATCGCCAAAACCATCATGCCATTCGGTGCCGACAATTTCCGGCAACCCGCCAACCAGGGTTTCCGCCTGGGCAGCGTGTAAGGCATAAGGTACGGATAAGATCTGAGTGGTTCCGAATTCCACATAGTTATTGCCACCATTAACATCCATCTCGATCTTTAACCATTGGTTTTCTGCACTCCAGTCAATGTTTTCGAAAGAACCGGCCTGAGGAACACCTTGACCGATCTTCAAATTGATCATACCGAATTGACCGGTTGAGGATTGATGCGATTCGGTATAAACTACCTGGCCTGTTGCGGATCCTTGCACGATAGATGCACGAACGGACACATTGGTGTTTTGGATCAATGAACCGTCTGCATCCCTGGCAACTGCCTGGTAGCTGAAGCCCTTGGTCTTTTTAACGGTATTTTGAGCATTTACGCCCGGAATAGCAAGGGCGAAGATCATTGAAAATGCCATTAATTTAAGTAGTGGGTGTCTCATGATAAGATTTTTTGACAAGTTGATAAATTTTAAATAATAGGTTTAAAAAGTTGAGTTTCGGGGCAGTAGATGTTATTTATTTAACTTTAGTTACTTTAAACGTTTGGATGATCTCTCCGTCCGTATCGGATACGGACACAAAGTACATACCTTGCGACATTTCATCAAAGGCTAAGGTAACATTGGTTTGGGCCATTTCCAGGTGGCTCACCCTTTTTTGTCCGAGCCTTTTACCCAGTACATCGTAAATTCCGACATACAGATCCTGGGTTTCGCCCTGTCCGATCACAACGTTCAATTGGTTGGTAACAGGATTCGGGAAAACCGTAACATTCATATGCACACCGGATCCCTCGTTGATCACAGGAACTTCCGACGGCTGCTGAAATCCTTGTGTCAGATGGTTGTCTTCATTGGAAACCGTTCCGACAACAGGTTCTCCCGCTGTGTAGGATAGATGTACCCCTTCATGCTGGACTGAGGATCCCGTGAAGGAGATAACCGAGCGCTCGATCGTTTGTGCATTAACCAATGCACTTAGACATAATAAAAATGTCAAATAACTAATTTTTCTCATGTTGTAGTGTATTTTATTAGTACCTAGCAAATATAATGATCCCGGATCAAGAACGCAATTTTTAGATCGTTTTTTAGACGATTTTTACAAAAAATAAGTATAATACTACTTTTTGTTTCAAGAATCTACGGAGGATATTAGGCGAAAGACCTATACATATACAAAAAAAAGCCCATCCGCCAAACGACGAATGAGCTTTTTATTGGATGATAATCTTATAGATCTACTTAATCCGACTCGACTTCCAGTGTACCGGAGCCTGTAATTTCCAATAATGCTCCATCACTGGATTTGATATCGATCGTTTTACATTCCTGGCCCGCCGTACTCAGGATCGGTTGCGTCGGAGCCGTGGCCGTACCCGGAATGATGACATGACTATTGGCATGCGGCACACAAGCCGGTGTCCAGTTATCCGGATTGGTCCAACTGGTGCTTACGCTGCCGTCCCAGGTGATCGTATCGATGGAATAGACGATGATATTATCCAGGTACATGTTATTACCGAATCCATTGATGGCCCGGAACATGATCTTGATCGAAGAATCTGCGAATTCACAAAGATCAGCGGTATCCTGGCGCCAATGGCTGGCCATGGTCGGCGCCCAGGCGGCTGTTTGATTCCCGACTGTCGGCAAGGTATTACCATCGGCATCTTTACCGGATTTGTTATAAACCGTATCCGGCCAGGTGGTTCCGCCATCGGTTGAGATCAGCACCAATAGCCGTTCGCTGTTGGCATTGCTGAACCTGGCATAAGCGACATCGAAGATCAGCTTAGGACAGGTATTGCACAATCCGATCTCGGGTGTGATGAGATCATCGGTAGTGCCGATATTTACCCCGTAATTGTAATGATCCATCATGGCCATATTACTGGAAGAACCGCCCGAACCGATCTCGTTATCGGTAACCCAGGTGGTATTCCCGTCGGCGTTGTCAATCGTAAAGCCTGCTGGCGGGAAGCCACTTTCGAAATCGGTGGTATCCGGCAAGCTGCTGTTGCCGACCACGATCAAATTATTCATGGTGGAAGTATCCGCTCCGAAATCGTTGGTTACGATCAATTCTACGGTATAGCTGCCTTCGGTGGTATAGGAATGCATCGGGTTGGTGGCGATGGAAGTATTACCGTCTCCAAAGTCCCAGTGCGAAGAATCGTTATTGGTACTGGTATTGGTGAAGTTAACGTCTAAAGGTGTTACACAACCGGATGTAGGTGTAGCGGTAAATCCGGCAGTCGGTTCTACCATACAATCGAATGCGGTCATACCGGTTTGACTACAACCGGAAAATCCATCACTACAATCGAGCATATAGCTCAGGGCAGCTTCATCTTCCCAGGCCGACATCACCCGGCTGGTGGTACCATTGGTAATAAACCGGTGCATCACCGAACCGACCCGGTTAACATGACCGAGCTGACAAGTATGCAACAATTCGTGCAGGGAAACGGATTCGAAATCGCTTTCCGAACCGGTGATCCCCGCCGGATTGGACAGGAAGTACCAGTCGACACCATCCGTACCATCTCTTTTCATCCGGATATCCACACCGCTGACATACCAGGTATCACCGCCGCATCCGGAAAACTGGCTGTAGCCTGTTCCCAGCACTCCGGCAGGCAGTGTGGTCGCATCATTATCGTACATGATCACATTGGTACCGTCGTTGCCATCGGTATTGATGCTTGTGGTTCCCAGGGAATCGAATTGATAACCTCCGGCACAGCGGATATGCGTCATAGCGTCCATCATTCTGGCGACAGCGCTGTCATCGGCATAAAAATCGACCCCGTTGCTGGCGGTGTTCGTACTGAATTTCCATTCATATTGTCCGGAACCGTTATCATCGATCATCCTGACCTTTCTCAGACTACCGTCATCGAGCATCGTAACGGCATAACGAACAACAAGCGTGTTGGTAGATAAAGCACTTTCATCCAGTGCATTATCCCTCACCCTGATCTGTGCGGTTCCCGCATCCTCGGGAACAATGATCTTGATCTGTGTATTCGACCAACTGACAATATGTTTGGTATCGAAATAGGCGTAAGTAGCATCATCGGCATCCAGGAAGGCCACATTACTATTGGGACCCTGGGTATCGAAATCCGTACCATTGATGGTCAACGTATCGAAGGCTCCC
>JANQFB010000045.1 GCA_028278085.1 Chitinophagales bacterium | reverse complement strand
TTCACACTGGCGATTCTCCCACTGTATCAAGCCGGTGTTCACACTGGCGATTCTCCCACTGTATCAAGCCGGTGTTCTCACCGGCGATTCTCTCACTGTATCAAGCCGGTGTTCTCACCGGCGTTTCTCCTACTGTCCCAAGCTGGTGTTCTCACCAGCGTTTCTTCCTTTACCTCCCTCAAGCCAGTGTGATCATCGGGTGCTTCTCAATGGCCGGGAAATTTCATAATTTTAGGAAACAACACCTTCAGCTCCGGCCTCATGCTCCGTCCAAAGCATATTCCTTTCCCATTCTTCCTCCTCCTGGTCGTGCTGAATATACCGGTCAACTCCTTCAGCCAGCAGGCCTGGTGTGGTACGGAATGGTTGGATCCGCTAATTGCCCAAAAGGCCCCTGCCGACCGAATGGCAAGGGAACGGGTACAAGCATATATCGATCATGTCCGTCATCAAAAACAGTCGGAGCCTATTGTGTTTCCGGTGGTGGTCCATATCATTCATGATAACGGGGATGGCGATATTTCCGACGAGCAAGTCGCCGACGGTTTGCGGGTAATTAACGAAGATTTCAACCGACTCAATCCGGATACTACGGATACCAGGGATACCTTCCGGCTGTTTGCAGGCAATCCCCGCATGACCTTCAAACTGGCGACTGTCGATCCGGAAGGCAATGCCACCACCGGCATCCTGCGGGTCAATTCACCCCTGATCCCCCACCCCGAACCGGTGGACAGCGCTTTTGATAATGTAAAGTATCTTAGCCACTGGCCTTCGGATCAGTATTATAATATATGGCTGGTCAGGGATATCGTAGGTAGTACTTTGGGCTATGCCCAATATCCCGGAACGGCATTTACCTATGGCGGTCCCTGGAAAACCTGGGGCATCATCGTTCGCAGCGATCAATGGGGAACCATCGGAAGCTCACAGGTAGACGGCAGGACCGGCACTCATGAAATAGGCCACACGCTGGGTTTATATCACCCTTTCTTAAGCTATTCAACAGATTGCGGAACCGCCTGTGATACCACCGGTGATGAAGTTTGTGATACGCCACCCTGCCGGCCGACGTCGGATTGCTGGTTGCCGGCCAATACCTGCCACAACGATACCTCGGGTCCCAGTCCGTATACCACGGATATGCCGGATCAGTTGGAAAACTTTATGGCTTATAATACCTGCCAAAACATGTTTTCCATCGGCCAGCAGGAAAGGATGCTGGGCTATATCGCTGCTTTTGATACGATACAAGAGCTGATCTCCACGGCTAATTTGGTGAAGACAGGTGTTTATGAAGCGCCGGCCAGTGTTAGGAAGGATCCTTCTCATGATCCGGGTATCCAAATATTCCCCAACCCAGTAAAACGGGGAAATGTACTCAGGATCAGTACAAACGGGATACCAGGGGAAATATCCATTCGACTAATGAACCTTGCAGGCGCCATCCAAACCGGGATCAACAATGATCCGGGTGAAAAAACCCTGTTTATCGATGACCATTTACCCGCCGGGATCTATTTCCTGACCGTTCAATGGAGGGATGGGATCCAAACACGGAAGCTGGTTATCCTGCCCTGAGGAGATCATTTCCAGGCAGGCAGCTACTTATTTTCTGACGCTTATGGGTCGATGGCAGATTTGCTGAAATACCGAATTATTGCCTATTTTTAAACAGCTATGCTAGGATACCGTTTTTCCCGGTTCATCCCCAGGGATGGAGACAAAAGCCCTTTCGACAAACTCTTCGATATCTTCAAAGAGCTCCTGGTGCATACCGGAGGTGATGTTTCCGAGGCCTTTAATTGGTTGAATCAACTCGATAAGGAATATCAACTGACCAGCGAGGATTATACCATGCAGGATTTTATCAGGGATCTGAAAGAAAAGGGTTATCTCCGGGAAGAGGAGACCGGCAGCATCGTGATGACCGGAAAAACCGAACAATCGATCCGGCAGGACGCCTTGCAGCAAATATTCGGTAAGCTGAAGAAAACCAAAAGAGGCCATCACCGGACACACCACACAGGTATGGGCGACGAGCTGACCAGCGACCGGAAGGCTTATAGTTTCGGCGATCCGGTGGAAAATATTGCCATGACCGAATCGATGAAAAATGCACAGATCCGTCACGGTATCGATAGCCCCCGGATCACGGAGAATGACCTGGAAATCGTAGAAACAGAGCACTATGCACAAACTTCGACCGTATTAATGATCGACATTTCTCATTCTATGATCCTCTACGGTGAAGACCGGATCACACCGGCCAAAAAAGTGGCCATGGCCTTATCCGAACTGATCATGCGGCAATATCCCAAAGATACCCTGGATGTAATCGTATTTGGCAACGATGCCTGGCAGATCAGCATCAAAGACCTGCCCTACCTGCAGGTAGGGCCCTATCATACCAACACCGTTGCCGGCCTGGAATTGGCGATCGATCTGTTGGCCCGCCGGAAAAATCCCAATAAACAGATCTTTATGATCACCGATGGCAAACCCACCTGCCTGAAAGAAGGCCATGAATATTATAAAAACAGCTATGGCCTCGACCGGAAGATCCTCAACAAGACCTTCAACCTCGCCCGTCAATGCCGGCGTTTGAAGATCCCGGTTACCACCTTTATGGTCGCCACGGATCCCTGGCTGCAGCAGTTTGTGGAAGAATTTACGGAGATCAACCATGGCAAAGCCTTTTACACCAGCTTAAAAGGTTTGGGGGAATATATTTTCGAAGATTACGAGCGAAACAGAAGAAGAAAAGTGCGATAAAAAAGGGCTTTGTGTTAATTCTGCGTCAAATTAACGTCAAAATTAACACAGAATCATGTCAATATTGACAAATGTCCCTTTTGCAGCTATTCAGGTAAAGTAATGGCTCCGATCAGGTAGGTTTTCGCCCGGCCGCTGATCTTTACCCGATCACCGGCATCCACACAAAATAGCTCACCACCACGGCCGGATATTTGCCGGGCGTGTAAGGTTGATTTGCCTAATTTATCACGCCAGTAAGGGATCAGCGTACAATGGGCGGAACCGGTTACGGGGTCTTCTTTGATAACAGATCCCGGAGAAAAGAAACGGGAGACAAAATCCACCGAATCGCCCGGTGCGGAGATGATGATCCCACCTGTTCCATAGTCCAGTTGATTCAGGAGGTTATAATCCGGTTCAATGGTGCTGATCTCGGATTCCGAAGCATAGATCACCAGGTAATCCCTGGATTTCAGCACTTGCAGCGGTATGCCGCCTAATCCTTTCACCAAAGCTTGGGGAGGATCGACCCATGTTCCCGGTCTGCTGGGAAAGTCGAGGGTGATGAGGTCTCCGTCACGGGATACGGTCAATGCTCCGGATGCGGAACGGAACAGGATGCTATCCGCATCATAGGACAAATGGTGGAAGATCACATAAGCGCCGGCCAGGGTGGCGTGGCCGCAAAGATCCATCTCGAGCTCGGGGGTAAACCAGCGGATCTCAAAATGATCCTTTTTATCAACGAAGTATACCGTTTCCGGGAGATTATTCTCCAGGGCGATCGCCTGTAAGGTATCTGTTTCGATCCATTGATCCAAAGGAATGACGGCGGCTGGATTCCCGCCAAAAACCTTCTCCGTAAAAGCATCGATTTGATAGATCGGGATCTTCATCGGCTAAAATTAATTGAATTCCGCCAAACCACTCAGATTGTTTGCTCCAGGTGAACCGGCGCCGAATAATAAAGGGATGTGTGCAAATAATCATCCATCCGGATCGAATAATAAAGTAGCGCCCTGGCCTGGGGATCCGCGCTTTAATTTAGCCGTCAACAACAAGCAATAATGCGGATAAACCTTAAAACATCAAAATCATGAAAAAGCAAACTTTCCTAAGTTCTTTGATCATCGGTTGTCTGACCATAGTGATGATCAGTTGCCAACAAGAAAAACCAACGGAACATACACCCGTTACCCGGGACCAGGTTTTTAACGCCATGCTCCATAACATTCGCCTGGGTGACGGGGTTCCTTTGGGATTACAAATTTCCGTCAGGTGGCGGATCAAAGACCTGGTTAAGTTCAGCCAACAATTTGCCAGTCCGGGGAAATACGATACCCTGATCCTGAAACCGAGGCAGCAAGAGCTGATCAGCAATGTAGCCAACACATACCCCAGTGTAGACTCCATTTTCACCGTGCACCGGCAAAAATTTATGGATCATGTCAAAAGTACGCTATTGGCGAATCTCGGAGAAGAAGGCGTGGAGATCAAAGAAGTGATCATGGCTGAGATCGGCTTTCCGCCCAGTTTTATCCAGGCCAAAGAAGAGGTGGGTTTGAAAGAGCAGGAGCTGGAAAGGATCCGCCAAAAAAGCATTGTCGATATGGAAAGCGCCGAAGCTGCCCGGAAAAAAGCCGAGGCTGACGGACAGGTAGCGATCAAACAGGCCCAGGTCGCCGGAGAATTACAAAAGATCAAAGCCAAAACCGAAGAGAGCAACCGCTTGAGTGAGTTGGCCAGGGCCGAAACACAGGCCAAAGTGGCTGAGTTGAATGCCAAGTCGGAAGCTAAAAAGCAGATCATGCTGGCCGAAGCAGACCTGAAAAAGAGAAAAGACCTTAAAAACCTGGACGTCCAAAAACAACGGGAACTCGAGCAGATCCAGGTCGATAAGCAAAAACAACTGGACCAGCTCGCTATGGACCAACAACTGGAGCTGGCAAAGATATGTAATGAAAATCCAACTTATGCCGCATTTTTAGTCAATAAGGAATTGGCTTCCAAAGTGGAGATAGCGGTCCTTCCGACCGGTATGGATGCCAATGTCTTCGGCAACTTGCTTAATCATAAAATGACGGCAAAGAAGTAGGACAGGTTGCTTTTGTTTCTTTCCTTTGGCTTTACGGACCATCTCTATGATTCCGTAAAGCCTTTTTTTATGGGGCTGGAGGGCTCTTTACATATTGCTGATCAATTCCACGATCATCTGTTTTTTACGGCCGGAAACGGGTACAGGAGTGTCGTCGGTCATCACGATATAGCCTCCGTCCACTTTCACATATTCCTTGATATACTTGGAGTTGATCAAATGAGACTGGTGTACTCGGACAAAGCCCCTATCTTTTAACATCCCGTCGAATTCTTTCAGGGTTTTGGTTACGATCAGCTTTTTGCCATTGGTAAAATAGAACATCGTGTAATTGACATTCGACTCGCATCGCAGGATATCTTCGATCTTGGTTACATGTATCTTTTCCTGGGTGATGAGCGCGATCCGGTCGGGAAACTGCCTGGATTTCATATTATCCAACAGCAGATCGATGTTTTCACGCGGATAGGTTTGTTTGTCGGCGGCTTTTTTTACGGCCAGTTTGAGCTCATCCGGATCGATGGGTTTTAACAGGTAATCGATGGCCGCATATTTAAAGGCCCGAATGGCAAAAGCATCCGATGCGGTGGTAAAGATGATCTTGAAATCTATCGGGTCTACGATCTCCAGCAGGTCGAAACCGCTGCCGTCCTGCATTTGTATATCCAGGAAAACGAGCTCGGGCTTCAGGTTCCGGATCACCTTGGCGCCATTGACCACACCGTCGGCTTCGCCGATGATCTTTACCTCCGGGCAATAGTCCCTGAGATCGGCCTGCAGGGTTTGCCGGGCTTTTTTAACATCGTCTATGATTACGGACGGGATCACGGATGAAGGATTTGTAATTCCTTTTTTCTTATTGCCTAACAAATTTAAAAAATTCAATGGCAAAATTCCGGGATTCTAACCTTCTGCCAGGGGGATCTTAATGGTGACCCGGGTTCCGGCGGCGCTACCGTCCGCTTCTTCAAGGTCGACGATCTGCAGACTATTGATCTTGGCCGTGGAGGTATTGAGGATATCCAACCTTTCCTGGGTCACTGCTAATGCCGTCGATTTGTGCTGTTGGCCGACCTGGCTTTTTTGTTGGGCGGCTTTTTTCCGGCCGATTCCATTGTCGGTAACAGTGCAGGTCATGAATTTACCGTTGACGGAAAAGGAAATGGTGATCTTGCCGTGATAATCGATATTGGAGAACCCGTGTATGATGGCATTTTCTACAAATGGCTGAATGAGCATCGGTGGGATCATGGTTTCCGCTGCATCGATCTCATCGGGGCTGAGGATCTCGAAATCAAAAGGGTGTTCTTTGCTGAATTGCTCGATGGACAGGTAATGGGAAAGTGTTTTGATCTCATCTTCCAGGGTAATCGATCCTGTACGGGTGCTTTCCAGGATCAAACGCATCAGGCTGGAGAATTTTGCCAGGTAATACCGCGCTTTTTTGGCATCTTGCTGTACGATCAACCCCTGGATGGAATTCAAGGCATTGAAAATAAAATGTGGGTTCATCTGTAAGCGCAGGGCTTTTTGTTCCAGTTGCAGCAGGTTTTTTTCCATTTCCAGCCGCTCCCGGTCGCGGGCGATCTTTTGTTTGACCTGGTTCAGCCGGATCCGGAAAGTTACCACCAGGATCAACAAACCCGCAGCGATGGCGGCCGTAATAAACCACCAGGTCTGCCAGATCGGGGGGAGGATCGTAAAGCTTACGGTTTCGGGTTTTACACACCACACACCGTCTTCATTACATGCTTTCACCATAAAGGTGTATTGTCCGGGAGGAATATTGGAGTAGGTTGCATCCCGTTTGCCCGACACCGGCGACCAGTCTTCCTCCAAGCCATCCATTTTCCATTGGTATAAAACATTTTCGGGGTTCTTAAAATTGACACCGGTGAATTCGAAGCTCAAATGGTTTTGGTCATAAGGAAGCTCCATGCCGTCCCTGACTTCTCCCCATTTTCCGACCCAGGGCGCATAGATGGTATTTTCCAGGGGCTCGTAAAACAGCGTTGCCCGGGTGATGCTCAAAATAGGGGCCAGGGTGTTTTTGATATTCGTTGATGGGTTGTATTGGGTGAGTCCGTTGATCGTACCGAACCAAAGGTTTCCGCTCCTGTCTTTGAAAGCCGCGTTCTGACAGGTTTCTATGCCCACAAAACCTTCGGCTTTGCCATAATGTTTGATGTCCAGGACGCGACTGGTTCTGTCGAGCCATACCTGGTCGACACCGCTTTCCGTGCCTACCCAAAGGTGCTGATCGTTATCGACTAAGAGTAGGTAAATATTTCCGGAATGCAACCCTTCGCGGGTAGTCAGGGTGTCGAACTGAAGCGAATCTTCATAAATGGTGATCCGGTTTACCCCACCCCCGGCTGTGCCGGCCCACAGGTTTCCGTGATCATCCTCTGCCAGGGTCCTGACCGCATTCCTGATCAACCCCTTGCGCTGATCGATCATCATCAACAAGGTATCACCGGCGATACAGCCCACACCTTTATCGGCGGAAGCGAACCATACCCGGTTCTTGCGATCGATATGCAGACAATTGATGCGGTTCGGATAGGAGCCGTTTTGGCGGTTGAAATATTTGAACCGATAAGTTGGCTGCGGTTTTTTCAGCTTTTTAAAACGCTTATTTTGCTCGATCTTTGTAATGCCGCCGCTGGCCGTTGCGATCCACATATGGCCCAGGGAATCCTGCGTGATGTCTCTTATCCAGGCGCCGCTCAGGCCATTGATGGTATTGAAAGTATGGACCCGGTCCGTATCCATGACAAATACACCCTCGCCTTCCGTACCCAGCCAGATCTTTCCCGACCGGTCCTCGAAAATGGCTTTCACCTTGGTATCCATAAAACCGGAGTCCGCGTTGAGGTGGGTAACCCGGTTGCTGTCCATCACCGTTACCCCTTTGGCGGAAGCGCCCATCCACATCCGTCCCCGATGATCTTCGATCACCGAATACACATATTTACCGGCCAATCCGTCGGATTCGGTGAAGTGTATAAACTGTCGCCCGGAGTATTGGCTGATCCCGCCCCCGGACGATCCGAGCCAGATATTCCCCCAGAGATCCTGCAGGATCACACGGATATGATTGTTGCATAAGCCATCGTCTTCCGAAAAACATTGAAAGGAGCTGTCTTTCGGCTCCCAGTAACATACCCCGCCGTTTTGGGATCCGATCCACATTTTACCATCCCGGTCGCGCATCATAGTTAAAATGATATCATCCGGTAATCCGGTTTCCAGGCTATAAACGGTAATTTCATCGCCATCCAGGATATTGATGCCGCCGCCGTATGTTCCGACCCATATTCGGCCGGAATCATCTTCCGCGATCGACCGGACCAGGTTTTCCGATAAGCTGTTTCGGGTATTGAAGTGACGGATACTGTCTCCTTCGACCTTGCCCAGGCCGGCGTCTCCACCGATCCACCATTGCCCCTTGCTATCCTGGAAAAAACAAGCGATCAATCCCTGCCGGAACGGGCTGTCGAACAGCACCTTTTCAAATTGAACGCCATCGAACCGGTAGATACCATCCGTTGTCCCGATCCAGTAATTCACGTCATCCAGGCTTGCTATGGCGGTTACCGGCAGTTGATCCTCCTCCCTGACCGCATAATACTCGAAATTGCGGCCGTCATATTTATTCAACCCGTTATCCGTCCCGATCCAGAGATTGTTTTGCCCGTCTTCCACCCCGCAGATAGTATAGTTGCTGGACAAGCCATCGGCTTCGGTAAAGCTGACAAACTTTTGCCCGTCGAATTTGTTGATCCCTCCGCCACGGGTGCCCATCCAGATAAAGCCCCGGCTGTCCTGGAGCATCGTAAACACCTGGGATTGCGCCAGGCCGTCGCCTACGGAGAAGTTTTTAAAATTAGACTGCTGCGCCAGCGATTGGCCGAGTGCCAGTAGCAAAAGGCCGAAACCCAAGAGAACGGCCATCCGGAATATTCCCATAGCAAAGCGCACCCTATGAAGTTAACCATAATTTGGAAATATTACCGCTTTATGACAAGCGTTTACTCTATATTGTCCTCACCCTATCCCAAGCGGACCCACCCCCCTTCTCTATCGAAAGCGTCCGCTTGGGATAGAGTAGAAATAGAGTAATCGGATCACTCCCCGACAATAATCCCTTCCCGGTATTGCTCCCATTTGTTGAAGTTGATCACATTGGAATCCCGGTTGCTGACATCATAATACAACATATAATGCCAACGGACTGCCGTATCGGATTCGATGGCCTGGTATACCTGGTCGAGGTTTGCCGGGTTGATCGGTGATTGGCTGTAGGTGGTGGCAAAGTTATATTCCGTTGCCCAACCGACATCCTTCCCGTCCTCGATGGCTTTCAGATCCAGGTAGTGGGTTTCATAGGTTTGAACCACGGTTTCGGTGGCGTCGAGGTGGAAAACCTCGAAGGCAGAATTATTCCCAAATAAGGGGCTGATGGCCGGGGTGATGTGTACATAGGCCAACGGTGCCCCGGAGGTTTTCATGATCCGGAATTCATCCATATGGGTATGTCCGGCGAAGTTCGCCACGACTGCTGCTTGATACTGGCTGGTGATCCCGAAAAAGCTGTTCGTGAACCCGGTATGCCACATCTGGCTCTTTTCCCCGTAATTGGCATATTTGTAAATATTGAGCCCTGGAGGAATATGGTAGATCAACCAGACTTTTTCATTGGCGGTCAAGCTTTGTCCGAGTATTTCGTGCAGCCAGGCCAATTGTTCTTTACCGGGTATCCATCGTTTGGTCGTGTCGGGGATGGGCATACATTCGCTGGCATGTTTGTTCAGATCCTGGTAGGCATATGAAAAGAAGATCGTATTCAAAGAGATGATCCGGTGCGCCGATGGCCCGGGAACTTTAATACTGTAATACCCGCCTTTGGAAAAGGTGGTTTTGAAATTGGGATTGGTGCCGTCCGGATCGACGATGGGCTGCCATACCTCCGCTAACATGGAGAGGAATGGTCCGGCTGCTTTGATGTTATAATCCCCGCAATAGGAATCATTATTGCCCAGGGTGGGGTAGATCCGGGTATTGGGGAAGGCGTTGGTTAAACTGTTCAGGATAAATTGCAGGGTTTTTTTGACAAATGACCGGACTTCGGTTTGATCATCGGTTTTGGCATAGGTTTTAAAGTTGGCGATGAAGCTATGGGCCAGGAAGTCTCCGGAGATGAGGATCCCCTTGGGTTCGGGTAAGCTTTTTTTCATGTTTTCAATGGCCGACCGGAAGAGGGGATAGTTGGCATCTTCTTTTCCGAGT
The DNA here is from genome assembly GCA_028278085.1 of Chitinophagales bacterium. Classification (GTDB taxonomy): domain Bacteria; phylum Bacteroidota; class Bacteroidia; order Chitinophagales; family JANQFB01; genus JANQFB01. The sequence continues at coordinate 660 of JANQFB010000045.1, read as the reverse complement.
GGGCTGTAGGTTTTGATGCTCGAAGATTCGAAGGTCGCCTGCCAACCCCCGACCTCTGTGGCGATCAATTGCTGCAGGAGGGTCGTATCATAAAATGGATCGAAATGGATATCGGAGATGCTGAGCATTTTGGCGGCGGTGGCCGGAGCCTCTTCTTTGGGGGCTTCTTTTGGCGCCGGACAGCCTGTCAGGAATAAAAGGGCTATTGCACATAGGGTTAGGAAGATGAAGGCAAATGGGTTTTGGGTTCTTTGGCTGGTCGGTGGGGTTAGTGTGGTCATGGTATTTGGGTTTTATATTTGGCCAAATATATCCATTATGCCCGGGATTTTGGGCGGGAGAAGATTTTATTTTGGTTAGATAAGAAGAATGGATAGCGTATCAATTGTTCCAAGCGGACGCTTGAAACAATTGATACTTGGCCCCTCTCTATTGCAAGCGTCCGCTTGTAATAGAGAGGTACGATAAACTTGCGTTATACGATCGAAAAGCGTTTGGTTAGATCTATACTGCCCTTAACCCAATCAAACCAATAACTCCACCTCTACGAGCCCTTTTATACCCACATAATCGCCCGCACTGCTCCATTTATACTCTTCCGGTTGGGCAACAATGTCCGCTTTTACCGGGTTTTGATGCAGATAGTTCAACTTTTGATCG
>JANQFB010000428.1 GCA_028278085.1 Chitinophagales bacterium | reverse complement strand
CTGCTGTATAATTACCGTTCCCATCATTGGCATAAAGTTTCGAGATAATTGTACTGGAAGTCTTTTTTCCAGTAATTAACACATCCCGATCATTGTCATTATCGATATCTGCAAAAGCAATGGAGCCCATGCGAATGCCTTCAAATGGAGTTCCCGTGCGCTCTGTAAAGTTGCCGCTCCCATCATTGGTATACAGTTTTGTGATTGCCTGATCGGATTGATCAAAGCCGATAATTAATACATCCTGGTCATTGTCATTATCGATGTCTGCAAATGCGATATCACTTGCATCAACCCCTTCGAAGGGTGTGCCGGTTACTTCCGTAAAAGATATCTGGGCATTTACGAAGTGTGCAGGCGGTAAGAGCAATAATAATATTATTTTTTTCATAAAAACCAGTTTAAGCAATCCCGTACAATTCATATCCTTTTCAGGTATTAATCTTTTTTAATTTCAAGATTAATTTAAAAGTGTTTTTTTCAATTACTTATTGAAGACCAGCTATATTATTTAGTTGGAATTTCCAATTGGCCACTACCGGTAAGTAATTTTTATGACTCTTCCCTGATCGTCCGTTCGTTCAATAATAAAAGCTTCCTTCGTCAACTCTATGATATCATAGACATATTCACAGGTTACCTGTTGAATATTGCAATCATAGCCCCCCATTTTACCTTCATCTAAAACCAATGCGATTTCCGACTGCGTATATTTCGTCCCTTTTTCCGAAATAGAATAATACATGGTACCATAAGCTAAAATGCCGGTATATTGGATCACATCGTGATCTACATAAAAGGAAAACTCTACTTCAGCAATACAACCCTTACCTTTCTTTAAATTACATTTACCATGCCTGAGCAATCCGGCATCCGTATTATGGAAACCATTTTCAGATCCATAGAGTTTTATGCCATACCTCATGTAATAATATTCATCGACCGTAATTGGTTCGCCGTCCACCAAGACTGAACTTAGTTGATAGGAGTAATGATTTTTTAATCTGTTTGCCAATCGTTGATCTTTGGTGCAAGATGATATGCCACATAGTAGAATCAATAAGGTTCCTGGTAATAATATTAGTTTATTCATGTTCCTACATTCCTGTGAAGTAAAATTGTTCAGCTACAAAAATATTGCAGGAGGCCATGCAATTTTTGCAGAACACCTGTATGGCAGGATTGATTGTATGAATGGTCGTTTTTAGGTAAAGAGTGGCACTTGATTGTACGAAAACATGGGAATACAGTGTCAGACCCCGGATGAAACTTTCGAACAATGGAAAGGCGACCAGGCTCAGATCGATGATGTTTGTGTGATTGGGTTGAGGGTTAAACCCAAACTCGCACGCGTTACGCTACGCTAAACGCGCGCGAGTTTGATTTTGACGATACGCTTTGATGTGTGCTTTTTGAAATCACGCATAATTTCTGAAAGCCCGAAATCACCGGTTCGACTGATGATTAAATGTAAATGGCTGGGCATAATACACCAGGCATGTATGACCAAACCTTTTTTAAGCTGGCAATATTGCAAAGAGTCGATGATGAGCTGACAGTATTCCTTGCGGGTAAACAGGTCGACCCAATCGACAATGGTGGGTGTTACAAAATAAATACCGTCCGGATCATGGAATTTGTACTTTTCGGACATGACGATAAAATTAATTAATGAGGAAGAAACGGAACGCAATGCTCCTGCATAACTTTACTTAGAGCCATTGACCGGCGGTGAATGAAAATGACAAACTAACACCGCACGCGACAGAGTCGCGCGCTAGGTTTGGTAGACTCACGGATTTTTATTGGTAGCATTTTCTTCAATTTCAGTGTTCTTTTTTAAGTAATACCAAAATGTAGAGCCTGCACCGGTAATTCCCAAACCCCATCTTAAAATTGGGGACGGACTGAAATTTGTAGGAGTGAAATGAGATGCTCTGTTTAATGCAGGAAGCGATTTGAAATCTGGAACTTTGCCTTTGCCAAAATGAAGGAACCTATCAGCAGGAAGTATTTGTCCAGGTTTATACAGCTTTCCATTAACTTCTAAGACAACTCCTTTGGGAACTCTTTTAAGGGGATAAACGATTCTTGAATATGATACTGTCATTGTTTCTTCAAGTATCATAGTCGGGTTTCCTTGGGGAGTATTTTTAACAGGTGTAGGATTAACATCTGCTGATTTTGAGGTAGATAAACTTCTGGCAAAACCATAAAAAAGTGCGACCTCAGTAACTGCACTTCCTGCATCATAATAGTCTTTATTCTTTACTATATTAAAACCTCTTTCAATGTGTTGAAAGCCTATACTTGCTTTTGCAAATGAGCTTGCTACAGTTGTTATATCAAACCGTTCCTTGGCCTTTTCAACCGTCTTGGTGGCTTGTTCCGATTCAAACTTTGAAATGTTTTCAATTGCTGTCATTCCGCCAGCTACCTGCGGCAGTAGGCCTGAATTATTAAGCGTGTTAACCGATCCAAAAATGAGATTTATTCCTCCCTGCACATATTCGTTCTCAACTTCAAAGTGATCTATCACCTTTTGAGCAGCATTTCTTGAGGTAAATGAAGTGTCAACGGTTTCAAGCCCATCAAGATCAATAAACTTTATCGGTGAATTTCCTGCATACTGATAGGAAGAGTAAAATGGATATAACTGTACAAGTGGGTCCACACTCAAAAATTTCCCTAACGTCCCATTGTATATCCTAAACCCATAATCATAAGTGCTGTTTGATGTAGTTCCCCACTCACCATCTGTCTCCTTGCCATTGAAAGCAAATCTGTAATCTTCCGGACTAAACATCCTTCCGGGCTGCTTCCACCCAAACGGGTAATAATTCGCATAACTCACCAGATCAGCGATAAACCCTTGACTTAGATCCGTAACATCATTAGGCAATTTCCGATCTGTAACAACCGCCCGCACATTCCCCAAATGATCATTGAGTTCATAGAACTTACAGCCTACTGACCGGCCTGCAAAAAGACCAAATCTTTTCTTTGCTTTAGGCAGATCGCAGGGTGGAATTACCTTGATCGGGAAATTCAACTGATCAACCTCAAATTGCCTCAGGCTGACCGGATTTGGTTTAACCCCGGGAACAGGAGCCGATAAAAAGCATTTTCGTTGCAGGGTAAGCGGTAATTGGCGATTGGGATCATCCAGGAGATGCTCGGGTATATGGGGATTGTTGGCTTGCAACCCGCGTGGTTGGTAAACCACCATCTCTTGCAATCTTCCTCCTTGCCCGTTTTTTGCCAGGATCACAGCCCCACCCCTATCGGACAGGGTTAAGCTGGATTGGAAGTGCCACACCACTGCCGGATCATTGCCAGCAGCGCCGGAGATACCGGTTACCAGCATAAAACGGTCGAGCAGGTCCGGATCGGCCATATCAGCCGGGTCGGCATAGGCGACCATCAGCGTCTGTCCGCCTTGCAGGATATCATCCGGTCCGAAGGTTACTGGCTGATTGCCCCCCTTGCTGATAATCGAAACCCCATCCAGGCTGACCGGTTTAGTGCCCCTGTTCAGGACGCTGATAAACTCTCCGAAATGTTCTTCAGTGTTTGGATTATTGCTGCCATCCTCGGTCAGCGGACTGTCATAAAGCACTTCGGATATTAGCAGCATCTCTACCGTTCCGTCAAGGGTATCCTGCTCTTTACACGGCCGGTACACCCCGATCCGGGAAGAGCCATATAAGGGGACTTCATACAATTCGGGATCAGTGGTGGCATCCGGTTCTTTCGTAAAAATCCCCATCACATTGCCCGACGCATCCCGGACATAATAAGTTGCGGATCTTAACAAGTAACCTCCCGGAGCATTATTGTCCGGCAAATAGACCAGCTTGGCCACCCGGTTGCCGTTGGCATCATATTCGAACTTCAGCACCTCGAACACCGTTTGGGCTTGATCAGCAGGGTCCCATTTCTCTAGCCGGTCTACTTTGTTGAGCAAATTCCAGAAAATGCGGTTGCCAGAATGCTCGTCTTCGGTAAGGTTTCCGATCTCATCATAGGCAAAGGCATCAGGGGTAGGGCCGGTATGGATATCATCAAAACCCGTACTAATTGGCTGCTCATCCAAGATCGCAGTTAAACGGTTTTTCAACTTTTGCTGGTTGCCATCCTCCGGATAGCTATAGATCAGCTTATCCATGAGCTGGCCGGCTGCATAACCGTTCCGGATCAAGGTATCCAGGTTGCCGTTCGCGTCATAACTAAAGGATACCTGGTAATCATCGGTATCGGCATAATCCTGGCCGTCCCAATATTTGAATAAACCTGTTTTGATCCGGTTCAACTCATCATAGCGGTATTGGTACGCGGTAAGCTGTTCCAGGTGCAAGGGGTGAGCGTCCGGATTCTCTTGCAAATGGGTAGCCCAGGCGGCTATATTGCCATTGAAAAGGGGTTTTTCCGGGTCAGGCATGCCCGCATCCCCGGTCTGAAAATAGCTGCCGGTGCGCCGGTAATCATCGTCAAAATAATGCAGTGACATGCCAAAGACATCTTGTGCTACATTAATATTCGGCCCGTGGAGCAGACCATCCCGGCCCGGATCGTGGTCAGTTTGCCGGTCAGGGTGATTAATGCCTTTGAGCCAACCGTGTATGGTGTATAGGTAATCGGAACCCTGGACCTGGTCTTCGCCGATCTGAGCTCTTTTCAAAGGGCCGTGAAGATAATATTTGTACTGTGCATCTTTGTCCCAAATGACGCCGTCAGTGGATGTATATACTTCCTGAATGCGGTTGTCCTCATCATAAGTATATCGATGCATAAATCGGTCTGCTCCGCCTTCATTGAAAAACACCTGGTTCACATTACCGGAATAGAGGTCATATTCATAGCGTAGATACTGCCGGTCGAGGCCGGGTATATCCTGTACCAGCCACTCCACGTTCCCATGAGGGTCATAACTATAATAAGTGCTGGTGATAGCCGGGCTTCCCCCTGGTAAAGGCTTGCTTTCTCTAACCGTATAGCTGACCCGGTTGCGCAGATGACGTTGTGCCCTTCCATCCAGGTAATTGACGCCTGGAGCTTTCTTACTGTAGAAGGTTTGGATCCGTTCACTTCCATTCGTTGGAAAAGCGGGATCATCTTTATCCACCTCAAGCGCGTCAAAAGGATCGCTTCCCATTTCCGCTTTGCCCACTTCGATGATCCTTCCCAAACGGTCGTATTTGGTATAAGCATACTCAAAAGCCTTGGGATTACCATAGGCATCGGTACCTGCCGCTTGCCGGGCATTTTGTGAAAAGCGTAATTGCCCTATGGAGTCATAGATGAAGTTTGTTTGACCCCCATCCGGCGTTTCCTGTGAACGTAGCTGTCGAAGACTGTTATACTGGTATTTGGTCCGCAAATTATGCGTTACCACGGCATTGGCACGGGTGGTGCCGGGGGCCAGATCCTGTACCCCTTCCGGGCTGACGGTCTGTACGAGATTCCCGGCCCGGTCATAGTAATACAAGGTGTAATGATGATAGGCCAACTCATAGCCTATTGTGAAGACATCCGCCGGACGGGAACAGGTATTCCGGTACTGTTCTTCCAGGTCTCCCTGCGCTGCCGCGATGAGGTCGTCTGTTTGCTGCTTGACAACATAATCCAGGTAATTGGCTGACTCCCGGTTGCAGTCTTCGTAGTCAACTATAAAGACCTCTTCCTGGGGAATGTCCTCCGGGTCGAAGGGTTTGATATAATAGCACACATATACACCACAATCCTGCGTTTCGTCGCCAAGATGCTGCCAGGCAGGGCCATCATCGGGGCAGCGAGATCCGCTGTCATAGATATCCCCGTCCGGGAAGGTAACCTCGATGATTCCCGTCAGCAGCAACCTGAAATATTCCAATTGTGCTGTAGTGGCAGGGCTGGTAAAGGGCCCCCCGACCGGTTGCGGGGTCATGATACAGCCGCTCAGGCAATTGTTTTCAAATTCTATAACCAGGCATTCCAGGTTTGCCAACGGTATGACATTACTATTGGTGGTGTGCAGGTATCCGGTAAGCTGCCCGGCGGGATCATAGGTTGCCGTATAGCCGTTGTTCAATAAATATTGGACTAATGTGGATCCAAATTCAACTGCCCGGGAGGCGCAAAGCGAAACGCACTCGCCCTCCATATCATTGGAGGTCTGCTGCATCCACTGGCTCAAGGTCAGGTTGCCCGGAATAGTATTGGTGAGGTTCGAGACACAATGGTAGAGCATCTCCCATCGCTTTTCGCCAGACGTCGCAAGCGGGCTCGGATCATTTGGATCAGGTAGTTGCTCCACTAGCTGGCTGAATGGTGTGGGATCATCGGCCATCCACCAGCTATAGCTGTAGGGCTGCCCGGGGATGATGGACGGAACATTAAACTCAGCTTCACAATCGGACTTTTCTCCCAATTTCATCCGGAAATAACGATGTGCATGGCTAAGGTAGCCCTGTCCATATCCACAATTACCATAGCGGCAATTACTCACGCCTTCATACCGTTTACCGGTACAGGCCAGGAAGGTCTGTAGCAGATCAAAATCCGTCGGATTGCCCTGCGCATCAAAAGCCAGGACATCCCAAAGCGACACCACGCTGGTCCAGCATTCCCAGAGCTGGTCACAGGTATATCCGTCTGCCAGCATATTTTGGATCAGCAGGTTGAAAGGTTCGGCGGGCGCATTGGGGTCCGGCCGGTATTGAGCAGGACCTGTGGAACTGAATTCCAGGTTACCGTTGATCTCCAGTTCAAGCAGACCAGCTAATTCACTGGCAACCTCGGCACTCGACATTAGCCAGACCTCATTACCCTCTGCAATAGCCTCATAAATGGTACTGCTGGCATTGATCTCAGCAGCAATATCCACAGCCGGGTCGCTGCCCAGGTTGATGGATTGATCGAGAATGTAGTTGCCATCCAGCAACAATTCCACATGAGCAATTCCCGAATTCAGATGTCCGATGGGGATCACTCTAACGGCCAATCCATAAGTGGGCGCCTTTTTGGTGAAAAAGTAATCATAGGCCGAAGCGCTGTAGCCCAGGGGATGGTATTGCTGTAGCAGAAAGGCTTCAAAATCAGGTGCAGGATCGCAGGAATATTCAGGTTCACAGGGCTCCAGCCTCGGCAGCCGTAGCGCGTCACAACCATTGGTCATCGGGATGATCCATTCATTGAGATCGCTGTCAAAGTCATAATTATTATCATCTAAATAGGTATTCAAGGCCTCGAAATCCGGTTCCGGGCCGCTGGCATAAAGCGCACCGCCGGGTCCTGTGATCGGATCCAGTAGCTGCCCAATTTCATTCTTCAACTGCAACCCCAGCTCCGCCTTGGCTTCCCGGATATAAGCAAAGCCTGTCTGGGGATTGTCATTCCGGGTGGATACGGTCATCTCCACCAGCCATTCTCCCTGCAATCCGTTGCCATTCGGACCGGCATATTGGAAAGTAAACTGCGGATCGGTGATCAGGGGATCATTGCCGCTGCAGTCCGGCATTGTTTGTGGCAATACCGGCACCGAACGGGTAAAGGGCGCTATATCCTGATCCAGGGACTGTATGCGAAAATCGACCACATAATCGCAAGACATACAGAAATTGCCGCATTGCACTAAAATATCTTCCTGGGTGAGGTTATAATCGATGCTCAGGGTGGTGGGTGTAACAAAATACAGTCGTTTGGAAGCCTTGCTGCCCCACGCTCCGGCGCTCAATCTTTTTGTCAGGGTTTCTGTGACGGGTGTACCGAACTCCGGGGCGGATCCCAATGATCGCGGATAGGCGTTCTCATCCTTCACTGACGCCAGGCAGGTGGCAATGGTCTGTCCTTGCTTCTCCACATAGCTGACACTGGCTGTTCCATTCGGATCGATGTTGACCACTTTCTGAACATTTTCTTTGGCCGGGGCTTCGTCCCCGAAAAGTGATACCAATTCCTGGTCGGAAGTGCTGACATAAACGGTTTTGCTCGTGTGGCCCTTGCCCATGGTCAGAGTCGCACCCACATTACTTTGCTCTTTGACCCGCTCCGTGCCGTCATTGAAGAACACCGTACGGGTAAAGGGATATCCTTCGGCATCCGGCACCATCGGTTCGGGGCTGATATCGCTGTAATAATCGGTCAGTGGTGTTCCGGAAGACATCGCAATGGCATCGGCGGGGTTTGGCAATTGCCCGTCTTGATCAAAAGAAGCTGCCCGATAAAGCTTTCCAGCGTTATCCAGGACAAATTCATCCACATAGCCGAAACAATTTTGTCCGTTAACAGGAGCCGGCAGCGTTTGCACAGCCGGACGGCCTATAAAGTCCTGGACGGTCTGTGTGACCAAGACCTCACCATTACCTTCATGCAGGCTGTGCAACAAGACCTGGTTTTGTTTCACCTGCTGTAAACCATTGGCATAGGTTACAGCCTCACGCATTTTATTGCCCTCCGTGAAGATCCGGTTATGGATAAAGTTGCGCTGTTCATCGAACTGATCATAAAAGAAAATGGCCGGAGGCGCAGCCGAGAAAGTCTGAATGCTCAGGTCCTGCGGTGGACTGCCGGGATTCCATGCGCCCCAGTTATTGGGATTACCGATCCCCCCTTCATAAAAGTTGCCGATAGGCCTCACCCGCCAGGTGTACAAGCCTCTTCCTTCACTGAGGATCAGCGTTAAGCTGGTTGCATCATTTTCCGTTTCAAGGGTCAATGCACGCGACCAATCGATTTTAGCATTTACGGTATTGATGTTGTCATTATAGGTGCTGCCGATATTGAACAAACGCATGATCTGCACCTGGTAACCGGGAGCCGGGCAGCCATTTTGGTTCCACTTGAATTCCACTTTGGCACTGCCGGGCGCAATGTTGACCTGGTCAAGGGTAACAAAGCTAAATACCGGGTCTACTTTTACCTTTTTTTCATGGCTAGCCTTCATTTGCAATCGAACGGCATCCCATACCGCCTGTTGATGTTGGCCGGTGGCCTCCTGGTAATTTACAATGGACAGTTCGTAATAGGCTACCGTATTACACATGGCTGTAACATCGGTGCGCATCACTTGCTCGGGTTGATCGGGCCCCAGTTCCAGGGCGCCTTTCCAAACGACCCACACCTGCCCGTTAGCCAGATGCCCGCGCAACCGGAAAGCCACTGACGTGGAAAACGGCAGGTCTCCCAGCTCATGGGTTTCACCGGTAGAGAAATTGACCTCCAGGATAAGTTTTTCCGTTGCCGTCTTACATTTCAAGGGTTGCAATCCCATACAATTTTCCTTGAGCTGACGGGTAACTTTGTTGCTAAGGTCTGCATGATCCCAGGTTGGGGTCGTTTGTGCAACACCGAGGGGAGCCCAAGTGATGAGCAAGAGCAAGAGGATGATCTGCCGGAGCTTGATATATGGAGAGGAGAAATTCATCTTAATATGCTGTTGATTATAGGTGCTATGGTTTTCCATTAGTTGCGGTCTTTTTCTGGTGTGATATACTGGGTTTCCTCCAGGGTTTTGACACCCCGTTCCGTTTCTTTAAGCTTCCGTACGAGCCGGCCTTCCGCATTGTACTGGTAAATGAGGGCAAAATGTTGGTCATCGAAGTTTGCGATCAGCCGGAGCGTTTTAGGATCATAAACAAAAGCATTCATCTGCGCATCAAAGGGCTGTACCCGGATGTCGTCCACAAAGCGGTCGGATATACTCCTGTTCTGCAACATCACATTCACATCCACTCCTTGTGGTGCGGGATTACCGGCAAGATCCACCGGGTCTTTAAAATGTCCCTCAAA
>JANQFB010000427.1 GCA_028278085.1 Chitinophagales bacterium | reverse complement strand
CTTTTGAAAAAAATCACATACCATAACCTGTCCCAGTATCCCTTCCGTGTAATACTGAACCTTGATCCTTTTGCTGCCTGGCTTGCCTCCCGAGAGCTGTTGCGAACCGCTCACCAGTAAAGCGATGAAAAATATCAGCGATAACCATTTCTTCCAACGTAAAAGCAGGACCAGCGGGATCGTTCCCAGCATTATGGCAACCATCAGCAGGGGCATGGTAAGACCGAAAGCCGGAATAATAGCAAAGCCCATGGCAAAAGCCGTGAGAATACCCCCTGCCGTCGAAATAAAAAATACATTCCCCGCTTTCCGGCCGGCTTCCGTGGTCGTTTCCGCCATATTTTTGATGATCAGCGGTGGCGTCATCCCCAATAAGAACAAAGGAAAGAACATGCTGCACGCGCTGATCAGGATGATATCCACAATAACGTCATTCCCGGCGAGCGTCGCCATTAGCGCATCGGCGATCGAGGGGATGAACAGGATCGATGAAGCCGCGATAAGCAGCACCCAGCATAAACGGTTTAAGGATCCGGGCTTGTCGGCTATCCGACCGCCGGAAAAATAACCAATGGTCATGCTTGCAAAAGCCACACCGATTACCGTCGACCAGACATACAGGGAGTCGCCGTATAGGGGCGCCAGCATTTTAGCAGCGACCATTTCAACGGCCATAACACTGGCGCCTTCCAGGAAGGCCAGCCATAACAGCAGCTTCACCGAAAAACCTGCTGATCCATTGGTTTTGCCTGACGTAATAGTTGAAGTCATAGTTTCAGCATTGCGCTGTCAATACAATAATACTAATACCGGACAGCATTTCCCATGAGTTGATAAAAATTATAGGAAAATTATAAGGAGCCCGATGGCGCTTGGACCACCGGTTGTCAGGTTGCAGGTTTGCCCAAAAAGGAACGGGTAAAGTATATCACCGGGAAAATGCCCAGGATCAGGGCAGTATATAAGGCGCTGGCTTTTAACCCGACAAAGGGTATAAAATAAAATCCCATTAAAAAGGTAACGATGATACCACCCAGGGTCGAGATAGCATACACCGTTCCCGCCGCCCGGCCGACCAGGGATAATTCCGTGGCCAGCAGCCGGATGATCAGGGGTGAGACCATACCGCAGCATACCAGGGGGGGGTAAAGGAAAACCAAACAAGACAGGGTAATGCCCAGGCGGAGTTCGAGGGGTAAGGTTGCGGTCATGATCAGTTGGGACGTTACCGGCATTAAGGCAATCAGGATGGCCGTGATCAGCACGATAATGTGCAGGGATCTTTGGTGCGGATATTTTTCCGAAATATTACCGCCGAAATAATAGCCGGTGGCTAATCCCCCCAGGGTTAATCCCAAAACCGCTGCCCACACATAGAGGGAATTGCCATAAAAGGGAGCGACCATTTTTGCGCCCACCAGTTCAACGGACATCACGGCTCCACCTTCAACAAAGGAAACTAACAGGATACTCCAGGCTTTTTTCAGGTTCATGGATATTTTTTGAGCGGCGGGCCTAAATATAGAAAAATTATTGTTTCAACAACAAATATAAATGATCATGCGTTTTTGGAAGGCAGGTGTGGAAATAGCCGATGATGGGTACCAGACAACCATTATCAGGTGAAATGCGTCAATTATATAATAAAGGCTATCCTATACAAACTGCAATAGTTAATCTCTGTCCGATGCTATAAATTTGACAGATTACCCGTCGGGGCATACAGATTATGAGGAGACCCTATGTGTAGAGCTACTACTGCTGCCGCCAGCCTGGCCTTGTTGATGATCATCGGGAACCTTGCCCATGCCCAAAATCTTGTTCCCAATCCTGGTTTCGAGACTTACACCAGTTGTCCGACCAATACCGAACAGTTGACCTTGGCAAGTCCCTGGTTCAATCCGAATTCGAACCAGACCGAAATTTTTAATGCCTGCCATACGGCTAATATTGTAGGAGTTCCGGGGAATGATTTCGGCCATCAAAGCGCCCATAGCGGAACAGGGTATGCCGGTATCAATGTTTTCACCGGTTCCAGCAATTTCCGCGAATATTTGTCCGTCAGGCTTAGCAATCCGATGGTTAGCGGAAATACTTATTGTGTGGAATTGTCCGTAAGCCTGGCCGATAGCTCCCGGTTTGCCATCGAAAACATCGGGATCTATTTTTCGGCCAATGATATCTCCACCTCCGGTTTTGTGGTCTTACCCCATACACCCCAGATGGAACATAGCGGCAGCATATTGCAGGATCAAAACGGGTGGGTTAAGATATCCGGTACTTTCATTGCCGCCAATGCTTATGAATTCATGACGATCGGTAATTTCCGGGACGATGGCAATACCAATAATAGTGTGGCCAATGCCACCGCTAATTTATTCAAGGCCTATTATTATGTCGATGATGTCCATGTGTTTCCAAGCCCGACCATCGATCTGCCGGAAGATACCACCGCCTGTAGCGGTTCGAATCTCAGCCTGGATGCCGGCAATGCCGGAGCCACCTTTCTGTGGTCGACCGGCGCCACCACACAGGTGATCAACCCGTCAACCTCGGGTGTCTATTGGGTAGATGTTACCACAGCATCCTGCACGATCAGGGATTCTACTTTGGTGAATATCATACCACCCGTGGAAGTCGATCTTGGCAGGGATACCACCATTTGTGTCGATAATTTGCTAACCTTATCCGCCGGTAATCCCGGGGCTTCCTACTCCTGGTCGACCGGGGAAACCACTCAAACCATTACACCAACCATATCGGGCCTGTATGCCGTGGAAGTTATCGATGCCCATGATTGTATGGGAAGTGACGAAATTGATTTGGAGATCTCCACTGACCTTACGGTTGCGATTGCGGGAAAAAGTTCTATTTGTTCACCGGGCAGTGGTCCGGTTGAAACAACTTTGCAGGCGCCTGGCTTCAGCACCTTACCCGGGGTCAGCTATCAATGGAGCCATCGATCGGGAGGAATATGGTCGGCGATGGGTGCCAATAGCGAAACCTTAACGGTTAGCGATACCGGAAAATACGCTGTATTTGTCAATTTCAGCAGTTGTTCCGGGACAGATACCCTAAGGGTAGAGATGATCGATCCGCCATCGGTCGACCTTGGGGAGGATGTAACCATTTGCTCCGCTGAACCGCTGGTGCTAACGCTAAACAGTGCGTATGATTCCATCCGGTGGACCAACGGTAGCCAGGGCACATCCCTAACGGTCAATAAACCCGGTACCTATGGGGTAACGGCTTGTCTGTCGGCTTGCTGTGCCGAGGATGAAATTGCGGTGGATTTTTTCCCGGAAATGGAATTGTCGTTAAAGGCCGATCTGGATTACATATGTCCGGGAACGCCGGTCCGGTTGATCGGGGAGATCGATGCCGAGGAGGCCGGAGGGATCTCTTATCGTTGGTCGAACGGCGATACCACCGCCACCACGTTGGTGGATACCGCAGGTTTGTACAGCCTGACGGTTTTTCAGGGGGAATGCAGCATTTTCGATACCATTACCATTGCCCCGGATTGTACCTTGAAGATCTTCATGCCCACGGCATTTACCCCTGGCAATAAAGACGGGAGGAACGATATCTTTAAACCGGTGGGTCATGGGATTACCAGTTTCAGGTTCCGGGTATTCGATCGATGGGGGCAACTGATCTTTGAAGGCGCTGAAAATGAAGGATGGGATGGCAAAAGCTTCAACGGCCGGGAAGTGCCTACCGGAATATATGCTTACCGGGTCTACTATAAGGGTTTGTACCACAATGTCGAGCAGCCGGAAGCGGTTAAAGCCGGGACAGTTTTTGTGGTGCGATGAAGGCCTGGCTCAGGGTTTAATTTTCTCCGCCCGGAACTGACGCTTACCTTTTTTCTTAATTAATTTTGCATGGCTCTCTCAAAAGAATATTTATGGAGTCCCCCGTGCACGATCCTGAAATAGAAACCTTGGATGTTTATGGCGCCAGTGTCCATAATTTGCAAAACATCGAGGTCAGTATCCCCCGGAACCGCTTGGTGGTCATTACGGGGATCAGTGGCAGCGGTAAATCCTCACTGGCCTTCGATACCATCTATGCCGAAGGTCAGCGGCGGTATATGGAGAGCTTGTCTGCCTATGCGCGCCAGTTCATCGGAAATATGGAACGGCCGGATGTGGAGTTGATCACTGGTTTGAGTCCTGTTATTTCTATCGAGCAAAAAACGACCAATAAGAATCCCAGGTCCACCGTAGGCACCGTTACCGAGATCTATGATTTTCTGCGGCTTTTATATGCCCGGGTGGGCGAAGCCTATTCTTATAATACCGGGGAGAAAATGGTCCGTTATACCGAAGAGCAGATCCTGGAGCTGATCGGAAATGATTTTATGGATCAAAAAATTATCCTGTTAGCGCCATTGGTCAGGGGCAGGAAAGGGCATTACCGGGAGTTGTTTCAACAGATCCGGAAGGAATATCTGAAAGTGCGGGTTGACGGGGAATTGATGGAAATAAAAGACAGGATGCAGGTCGACCGGTACAAGATCCATGATATAGAAGCGGTTATCGACCGGATCAGTGTCAATAAAGATTCGGTGCAGCGGTTGAGGGAGTCCCTGCATACGGCCTTTACCATGGGCAAAGGATTGATCATGATCATGGATCATGCCACGGGAGAAGTGCAGCATTTCAGCAAGATGCTGATGTGCCCCACAACGGGAATCTCCTACGAAGAACCTTCCCCGAATACTTTTTCCTTTAATTCACCTTACGGCGCCTGCCCGCATTGCAATGGCCTGGGTTTCATCCAGGAAGTCGACAAGGCCCTGGTGATCCCCGATGAGGATAAAACCATTATGGACGGTGGTATAGCGCCACTCGGCGAATACCGGGACAGCTTCACTTACAAGCAGATCAAAAGTATTGCCCGGAAATACAAGTTCTCGTTGGATATTCCGATAAAGAAGATCCCGGCCAAAGGATTGAACGTCCTGTTGTTCGGAGGGGAAGAAGAGAGCTTTGAAGTAACGATGGATTTCGGCGGTTCGGGCAAAAACCGGTATGACATGGAATTCGAAGGCATTATACCGATGCTGAAACGGCATTTCCGGGAATCGACCTCCGAGCCGGTCAGAAGATGGGCGGAAGCTTTTATGGAGATCCGGCTATGTCCTGACTGCGAAGGCCAGCGACTGAAAAAGGAATCCCGGTGGTTTAAGATCGCCGAACGCAATATTGCGGAGGTTGCCCAATTCGACCTGGGACATTTGCAGCAATGGTTCGATCAATTGGAGGATCAGCTCAATGAGCAGCAACGGACCATTGCCAAAGAGATCGTAAAGGAAATACAAATGCGTATCGGCTTCCTGCTGGAAGTCGGCCTGGATTATCTGACCCTTGACAGGCCTTCCCGCTCCCTGTCCGGTGGCGAGTCGCAACGGATCCGGTTGGCTACCCAGATCGGTTCACAACTGGTAGGGATCACCTATATCCTGGATGAACCAAGCATCGGATTACATCAGCGGGATAACCAACGCCTGATCACGGCCCTGAAACAGTTGGTACAAACCGGTAATTCCGTTCTGGTGGTCGAACATGATAAAGACATCATGCTGGCCGCCCATCATATCATCGACCTCGGACCCGGTGCAGGGTTCCATGGCGGGAAGGTGGTGGGAGAAGGCGATCCGGATTCCTTCATGAAGCAGGGCTCCCTTACCGCGAAATATCTCAGGGATGAAAAGAAAATCGATATACCGGCCAAACGGCGGAAGGGTAGTGGTAAATTCATAACCATAAAGGAGGCTTCCGGCAATAATTTACAGCAGGTAACGGTAAAATTTCCACTGGCAAAATTTATCTGTGTTACCGGCGTATCGGGGAGCGGTAAATCTACCCTGATCAATGAGACCCTTTATCCCATTCTGAACCAACATATTTACCGGTCGAGGAAGAAGCCTTTGGCTTACAAGAAGATCAACGGTTTAGCCAACCTGGATAAGGTGATCGAGATCAACCAATCACCCATCGGCAGGACCCCGCGGTCAAATCCGGCGACCTATATCGGCGTTTTCGATGAGATCCGGAAACTATTTGCCGGCCTTCCCGAAGCCAAGATCAGGGGCTACAAGCCCGGAAGGTTTTCCTTTAATGTAAAAGGCGGCCGCTGTGAACTTTGTGAAGGAGCGGGGATGAAAGTTATTGAAATGAACTTTTTACCAGATGTTCAGGTCCATTGTGAGAAATGTTTGGGCAAGCGTTACAACCGGGAAACTCTCGAGATCCGGTACAAGGGAATGTCGATCAGTGATGTGCTGGAAATGCCGGTAGATAAAGCCGTGGCGTTTTTCGAACCCATACCGAAGATCTACCGCAAGATCAAAACTTTGCACGATGTCGGCTTGGGCTATATTACCTTGGGTCAATCTTCCACCACCTTGTCGGGCGGCGAAGCCCAACGGGTAAAATTGTCCGAAGAATTATCCAAAAAAGATACCGGCAGAACATTTTATATCCTCGACGAACCGACTACAGGCCTGCATTTTGAAGACATTCAGATGCTATTGGATGTATTGAACAGGCTTGTTGACAAAGGCAATACCGTATTGGTGATCGAGCATAATATCGATGTGATCAAAGTAGCCGATCATGTCATCGACCTGGGCCCCGAAGGGGGATCTGGCGGCGGTACCGTAGTTTGTTCCGGAACGCCGGAAGAAGTCGCCAGGGATCCCAACAGCCATACCGGAAATTTCTTGAAGCAGGAACTGAAAGCCTAAGTACATTTGCCCTTCCTCATTCTTCCTTCCTCATTCGATCTTCCTCATTCCGCCTTCAACATTCCTCCTTCATCATTCCCCATTCAAACTTCTCCCTTCTTTTCGAATTTTCCCGGACAGTAATGAAATGAAACCATAATGTATTAGGTATTCATTAATATTTTTTTTAAACTTGTGTACGTTACCCTAACCCTAAATCAAATCCTATGAAATTTGAAGTCGTACACCAGGAATCTTATTCTCGCGGAGAGTTATTGTTAAGATCTTTTTTTGGTGCAATATATATTGGCATTCCCCACGGCTTTATGCTGGCCTTGTTTAGCATTTGGTCCAATATTCTGACATTTATTTCCTTTTGGGCGATCTTGTTTACCGGTCGTTATCCCCAAAGTTTTTTCGAATTCCAGGAAGCCTATTTCCGGTGGAACCTGCGGGTAAATGCCCGTCTGATGAATTTATCCGACGGCTACCCTGAATTTTTCAACAGCGGAACGGATGACCGGACTACTTTTGAAATGCCTTACCCGGAAAACCTGAGCCGGGGAATGGCGATTGTCAAACTGCTCTTCGGATGGCTCTATTGTGCCCTTCCTCATGTTTTTGTTTTGCTATTCCGTATGATCTGGAACCAGATATTATTATTTATCGCCTGGTGGGTCGTATTGTTTACCGGTAAATTTCCTACTTCCACCCATGAATTTACGGTCGGTACGTTACGCTGGGGTCAGCGGATCACCAATTACCTGAGCTATCTTTCCGACGATTATCCGCCTTTCAGCGGACGTCCGGATGACGATCCTCCTTCAAGTGGTGATACGGCAAGCGGTGAAACGGCCGCGACTCCCGATCCTGATCCGGCTCCGGCCAGCGATCCGGCACCCCCGAGTGAAACTGGATCTCCGCAGAATCCTGCCACATGATGAATGAAGTAACGTATCATCAGCTTCCCCAGCCTGACGAGATATCCGAAAGGGAAAAGGAAGATGCCATGGGCGCTTACCTGATGATGTTCGCGTCTATTGGCGCCGGGTTACCTTTGCCGATCATTAATATGATCGCAGCCATCATTTACTATTACCTGAACAGATCCAAAAGCCTGTTTGTCAAATTCCATGCCCTGCAATCATTGTTATCCCAGTTCCCCACCAGTATTATGAATGCAGCCGCGGTTATTTGGTCCTTCCGGATCCTGATCACGGAAATGGAATTTTCCGATCTTTGGAAAGGCTATCTGATCATGGTCGTTGTTGCCAACCTGATCTACTTTATTTTCAGCATTGTTGCGGCAGTAAAGGCCAGGAAAGGCAGGTTTTATTATTTTCTGTTTTTCGGGAAGCTTACCTATGACCATGTATACCGTGTAAGAGCAGAAGCAGAGGATATGTCAACGGTCAATCAGCCGCCGAAGATCTGAGTCCTCCGGTGCTGGCAATGATCTGATGTCCGTGAGAAAAACCCGATAATTTCGAAGCCATAAACATTGATTGATTATGCGAGCCAGTATATTTCGTGATCTGCTGATTCTCCTGGTGATCTTCGGGGTCATTTGGGCAGCTTTTACCTATTTCCCCATTTTCCCGGATGAAAAAGTATTGGAGATACCGGTAGATAAGGAAGAAAAGCTGGGGGAATTGATCATGGAGGAACTGATGGCCGATATGGAGGAGACCAATACCCCTGCCCTGGATTCGGCCATTTATGTCATATCCGAAACACTGCTGGAGAATATCGGGTTAACGGATTATGAATACGATATCAAGGTCGTCAATAATGAAGATGTCAATGCTATCACCCTTCCCGGAGGTAATATTCTCATTTTTTCGGGACTGATCGAATTTGTGGAATCCGCAGAAGAGCTTTCAGCCGTTGTCGCCCATGAGATCGGTCATGTGGAGCTACGCCATGTTGTAAAGAAGCTGATCAAAGAATTGGGGCTCACGATCCTGCTGAGTGTCTTTACCGGCAACGATCCGGTATTGATCCACGAGATCGGAAAGATCGCCAGTTCGACGGTATTCGACAGACGCCAGGAAAAGAAGGCGGATGAATATGCCCTGGAGCTGTTGACAAAATCCGGCATTAATCCCAGGATCATGGCCAGTTTTTTCAGAAGGCTGAGCAAAGAATATGGCGATATCCACGAATCCCTCGAATTCCTGAGTACACATCCTAACAACAACTCCAGGATAAAAAACGCCTTGCAATATAAGCTGCCTGAAGATTTCGAGGAAAAAAAGCTACCGGTGGATTGGGAACGGGTTAAAGCCTCCTTAAATACCCATGATAATTCCTGAATCCGGTTAGGTTAAAGACTTAGTTGATCCGGATCTTTTTGTTGGTCTCTACAATACAATGATCGGTACTGCCGGTTACCAGGTATATGCCCGGTTTTAATTGATTGGTGGGATCCATGAAGTTAACCGTATTTACTTCCTGATCGTTGACCACTACTTTAGAAAATAATGTTTTTCCGGTGGTGGTATACAGGGTCACAAAAGCTTCATTCTTTTTCAACTGCTCAACGGGCCGGTCGGTGGATGGCAGTGCGGTATTATAAGGTAGCAAAGGAAGTTTTTGGAAGCAATTGGCTTGTTTGGCTTTCAATATATCGAATTCCTGGTTGGGGAAATTCAGCTCCTGGCCTACCGGGTGAGCATCCGTTTTGCCTTTACCAGCCTCAGCCTGATATGGGAGCCATAACAGGACCGTACATAGTAGTAAATAAATGGGGGGTGTGCTCCGGAGGTTGGTAAATGCTTTGGTCATTGTTCGTTTCTTGGTTGGTTTTTCGATGAGTTGTTGTTGATGCTCCCTAAGTCTATATCAAAAGTAAGCCAACCAGCCACTGAAATGCATAACAAATTACGCCATTTTGTTACCATAGATTTTAAGCAATGTTAACCCATAAAATCATCAATAAACTAAGAAAAGGCAATAATGCTTGCTATTAATTTTAAAAAATGTTACCAAAAAGATATTCCTGAATTTTTCCGGAGAAAACGATGGGGGAATGATGAGTAATGAATGAAGAATTTTGAATGATGAATTCATCATTCTGTCTTCATCATTCTCCATCATTCCGTTTTAATACCCAGTTCTTTCAATTGTTCCGGCGATATGACCGAAGGGGAGTCGAGCATCGTATCCCTGGCGGCGTTGTTTTTAGGAAAGGCAATAAAATCCCTGATAGATTCCGTACCCCCTATGATAGCGCACAATCTATCCAGGCCAAAAGCCAGGCCGCCATGCGGAGGTGCGCCGTATTCAAAGGCTCCCATCAGGAATCCGAATTGATCTTCCGCTTCTTGTTCGGACATGCCCAGGCAGGAAAACACCTTTTCCTGTACTTGCCGGTCATGGATCCTGATCGATCCGCCGGCTATTTCGTTCCCGTTGATCACCAGGTCGTAAGCATTGGCCATTACTGCGCCAGGATCGGTATCTATCAAAGCCTCATCTGACTTTTTGGGGGAGGTAAAGGGGTGATGCCTGGAATGCCACCGGCCTTCTTCTTCGCTATAGGCGAATAATGGAAAGTCAACCACCCATAAGCCTTTGAATTCATCGGGTTTTCGAAGCCCCAGCCGGTTCCCCATTTCCAGCCGCAGCTCCGATAGGGCGTTTAGCGTTTGTTCTTTGTCGCCGGCCAGGATCAATAAGAGATCACCCGGCTTGGCCTGGAAAGCATCGCCGATGGCTTTTAATTCATCGGCCGTATAGAATTTGTCGATAGACGACTTCACCGACCCGTCCGGGTTCAGCTTAATATAGACCAGGCCTTTGGCCCCGATTTGCGGCCTTTTCACAAAATCCGTGAGCGCATCGATCTGTTTCCTGGAATATTCCGCACATCCTTCGGCGCAGATACCTGCCACGATCGCTGCCTGGTCGAATACATTAAAGCCTTTACCCTGCACCTGGTCTGTGATATTCACAAAAGTCATCCCGAAACGGATATCGGGTTTGTCGGAACCATAATTAGCCATGGCCTCTTCATAAGACATCCTCGGAAAATCCTGCAAGCTCACACCTGCTATCTTTTGAAAAACATCTTTGGTCATGCCTTCAAATGTTTCCAGCACATCTGCCTCTTCGACAAAAGACATTTCACAATCGATCTGGGTGAATTCCGGCTGGCGATCGGCCCTAAGATCCTCATCCCTGAAACATTTGACGATCTGAAAGTATTTGTCAAAGCCCGATACCATCAGCAGTTGTTTAAACGTCTGCGGAGATTGCGGCAAGGCATAGAATTCGCCATGGTGTACGCGCGACGGTACCACAAAATCCCGGGCTCCCTCCGGCGTGCTTTTGATCAGCACCGGTGTTTCAATTTCAATAAAACCCTGTCCGTCCAGGTAGTCTCTGACGGCTTTGGTGATACGGTGTCTCAGGGTGATATTATTTTTCAGCATATTCCGCCGGAGATCGAGGTAGCGATATTGCATCCGGATCTCTTCACCGCCATCGGTGTCATCTTCAATAGTGAAAGGAGGTGTCAGGGAGGGGTTCAGGATATTCAGCTCACTGACCAGTATCTCGATATCACCGGTGGGCAGATTAGGATTTTTATTGCTTCTTTCGGCAACCTTGCCTGAAACCTGGATCACATATTCCCTGCCGAGCTCCCTGGCTGCCTGGCATAAGGCTGCATCCGTATCCATATTGAACACCAGTTGGGTCAATCCGTAGCGGTCGCGCAGATCGACAAATGTCATGCCGCCCAGATCCCGGCTGCGTTGGACCCATCCGCATAATTTGACTGCCTTTCCTTCGTCCGAAAGGGTTAATGCTCCGCAAGTAGTATTCCTGTACATAATGAATTTTTAAGGGCTTTGTTCCAGCGTTAGCCAGCGCAAAATTATCCCTTTTTTTGGCACATTACAAGGTAACGGGAAAAAGGAATGAGAGCGCTGGTCCATATCCCCGGATCCATAACGTTTGATCCGGGATTTTGAACCAGATCCAAAAGCATATTTTCCACTGAAAACTGCCGGAAAATTACCTGAATCGTTTTAAATGCAAAAATCGGCCCTGTTCCCATATGGAAATTTTTACGCAAATGCAGCAACCATCATAATTTTGCCAATCGTAAATTAATTATTAATTTTGAGTGATTTCGATAATTGTTGCCTATCTTTATAGCCTATTAGCAAAACTTCATATAGTTTGTGGCATTACTGGTTCTCCTTTATTTTCAAAGCCCCTTTTAAATTTACGCATATGAAAATAAGATATTTAACCCTTTTCTTTTGCTTGAGCTGCCTGTTGTCATCACCATCCTTTGCTCAAGTCCTTATCACCATTGGAAACGGGACAAACACGAATTTTACCACGACTTATCCGGCGCCTTATGGCCATTACTTTTGGGGTGCCAAACATCAATTGCTTATCCATGCCTCCGAACTCACCGCAGAAGGGATGGTGCCTGGCTTTATCAACAGCGTTGCTTTTGACGTCGCCACACCGAATCCCGGCACCGGCGGCAGTTGTTCCGCCCCGGAACCCATGATGGATTTCGAGATCAAAATGAAATTAACATCTGCCACGGATATGACCACGAATTTCGAAACCGGGCTTACCAGCGTATGGGGCCCTATGGATTATACGGATCAGGCCGGCTGGAACACACATACTTTTGCCACGCCATTCTACTGGGACGGGATATCGAATATTATCGTGGAAACCTGCTTTAACAATTCCTGCTACACGGAAAATGCCCTCATGCGTTTCACCAATACGCCTGGCTTTACATCCGTTGCATGGATCAACCAGGATAACTCCGGAACATGTGTATTAACGACCGGTACGGGCACCAGCTCCGACCGGCCCAATTTGCGTTTCGATTATGCCCCCGATTCTCTTCCGCCCGATGCTTCATTTACGGCAGACTATCCGACAACTTGTACGGGCGTGGTCAACTTCACGGAAAACTCCTGGGGGATCAGAGACAGCTTTTTCTGGCATTTTGGCGATGGTAATACCGATACCGCACAACATCCTACACATACATACGCCGCATTAGGCAGTTATGACGTTACGCTGGAGGTTTACAACCAGTATGGTGGCGATACTATTGTGATGCCGAATTTCGTCAACTACATCAACGTAAGCATGCCTTCGGCCTCTTGTACCCCTTCGACGACAACCTATTGCTGTGGCTATGGGATCTATAACGTAACCTTCAACACGCTAAACAACAGCACTGGCGATGGTAGTGAAGACTACCAGGACTACAGTTGCTTCGGTACAACAGTTACCGAAGGCCTGAACTATGCCCTTGATGTCCAGGTGAACCCTTCGAGTTCGGAG
>JANQFB010000398.1 GCA_028278085.1 Chitinophagales bacterium | reverse complement strand
TTGAACAACACGATATCCCGGTGCTGACAGTATCCATACCTGCAGCCGCATTGGATCTCGCGGATTACCCGCAACCGGTGGCTGCCCGGTTTTAGCCGGTCGATGGTTATGGATCGATTACTGGTGAAGTGATCTTCATAATCCAATTCGACAATATAGTGTCCATAGTTCCTGAAGTCGAGATTCAAAATCGAGCCGTGTCTCGCAAAAGCCTGGCTAATGCATAAACAGCTAATTACTACTAAAAGGTATGTTTGTCTTTTCATGACTAATCCCTCATTTCTTTGCCAAGGTATTAGCCAATAACTATGCCAATTTTTATCTAATTTTACTCAAAGGCCGCTATTCCATCCCATGATCGCTCAAGAAACCATCAGCCAAATCATAGACACAGCAAGAGTTGAAGAAGTTATCGGCGATTATGTCAATCTAAGGAGAAGGGGGGTCAATATGATCGGCCTTTGCCCCTTCCATCATGAAAAAACACCCTCCTTTACCGTTTCTCCCACCAAAGGGATCTACAAATGCTTCGGCTGCGGGGCCTCGGGCAATGCCGTAAAATTCCTGATGGAGCATGAACATTTCAGCTACCCGGAAGCGCTTAAACACCTGGCAGCCAAATACAGTATTGAAGTTATTGAAACAGAACGGACGGATGAAGAGAAAGCCGCCATTGAGCTGAAAGAAAGCCTGTTTATCATTACCGGCTTTGCCAGGCAGTATTTCATCGACCTCCTGTGGAAGAGCGAAGAAGGGAAAAGCATAGGCCTGGCCTATTTTAAGGAGAGAGGCTTCCGGGAAGAGACCATTAAAAAATTTGAATTGGGCTACTGCCTGGACCAATACGATCATTTCACCAAGGCTGCACTGGATAAGGGCTATCAACTCGATCTTTTAAAGCAGACAGGGTTGGTTAAAACGAAAGAAGGGAGGAATTTCGATTTTTTCAGGGATCGTGTCCAGTTTCCTATACACAATTTATCGGGAAAGATCATTGCCTTTGCCGGCCGGACCCTTCGACAAGACAAGAAGATACCCAAATATATCAACTCGCCGGAAACGGAGATCTACAATAAAAGCAAGGTATTGTATGGGGCATGGTTCGCCAAAAATGCGATCCGTGCCAAGGATAACTGCTTTTTAGTGGAGGGCTATACGGATGTGATCTCCCTGCACCAGGAAGGCATCGAAAATGTGGTGGCCTCATCGGGCACTTCCTTAACCGTCGACCAGATCCGGCTGATCAAACGCTTCACTGATAATATTACGATCCTCTATGACGGAGATCCGGCCGGTATAAATGCTGCACTCAGGGGTGTTGACCTCGTATTGGAACAGGGATTGAATGTAAGGATCGTGCTATTACCGGAGGGTGATGATCCCGACTCCTTTATCAAAAGCGCCGGGGTGTCAGCCTTTAATGAATATGTCAGTACCAATGCCAGGGATTTTGTCCTGTTCAAAGCTTCCCTGCTATTGGACGAGGCACAAAACGATCCTATCAAAAAAGCGGATCTGGTGAAGGACATTGTCGGAACCGTAGCCAGGATCCAGGATCCAATCAAACGATCCGTCTATATTAAAGAATGCAGCCAGTTATTGGATATACCGGAGCCGGTATTGATCACAGCCAGCAACCGGATCAACCGGCAAAACTTCAAAAAAAAGCTGTCCACCTCCAAACCGGAAGACGAAGCGCTGGAAAAAACTTTTGAGCACCTCGAAGCCGCGGAACCTCAAAAGGAAGAAAAACTGGAAACGGGGCAATACCAGGAAAGGGATATTATTAGGATATTGCTGGAATTCGGGCACAAAACCATTGAAGGGAAAAGTTGTATTGCACAATTTATCATCAACGAACTGGAAAATATTCCATTCGACAATGAACTTTATCTTAATGTGATACAAGTCTATAAAGATCATTTAAGAGAAGGGGTAGTGTTAGACAGTCAGCATTTTGTACAGCATTCCGATGAAGCCATCAGCGCATTATCCATATCTCTCCTCACCTCTCCCTATGTGCTCAGCAGTAATTGGGATAAGATGTATGATATTTCCGTTCCGGATCGTGAAGGCAACTTCCTGAAAGATGTAAAAAGCGGCGTAACCCGTTTTAAATACATGAAAGTCAAGAAGATGTTTGTTGAAAATCAGCAGAAACTCAAAGAAGCTCAATTAAAAGAAAACCACCAGGAAATTTCAACTTTTCAACAAGTAAGCCTGCATCTCCAGAAAATGAAAATGGAAATTGCTAAAGCTTTGGGTACTGTGTACAGCTAGGCTCAGTTCATTCCGATAATATAGGTTAACATGTAATCATCAATCTGCTCATAATTGATGTCATATTCACCTAATAAAGTACCGTTCAGGATCTGACCGTGAACCACACCATGCTTATTGTATTTAAAGGGTGCAATGGGCAGGTCTTCCCGGAAACGCAGTTTTTTCTTGCTATAAACTTTGTAAAGGGATTCCTTGGCACACCAATAAACGTACATTTGCTGGATCTCATCTTTTTCTTTCAGATTGTCCAACTCTTCGCGGTTCATGAACTTATGGGCAACCCGGTTGATCTTGGGGTCCATAAATTCGATGTCAATACCGACATTGCCTTCTTTGCTGATGATCACAGCAGCCATTTCTTCGGAATGTGAAATGGATAGATTGTAATCAAAATTCTTCAGCAATGGTTTGCCATTTTCATCGAAATTCAGATCGATGAAATCTTTGGTGTCTAATAGCTCCCGCAATAGTACGCGGCTGCTCAGCCAGTGCAGGTATCTTTTACCGCTACTGACATTTTTAATAAACTCCTCCTCTTTCTGGGATAGTTGAAGCTTGGATAAGAGTGTACTTTCATCTTCTTCGATCTTCCATACACCCAGTTTAGAATCCCCAGCTAATTCTTTGAGAATAATAACCGACATAATAAGAATTTTAAAGTGCTCCTAGTAAAATTACGAATTTTTTAAATAAAACTAAATTTTCAGTACATATTTTTTTTTATAGAATTTATTATTTTTCGTTTTATTACTTAGTGGTTTTTATGATAATACAATGTATAAATTTGAAAATTGATGCATTATTCTTCAAATTATTTGTCCAACCGCTCAAAACATCCAATTCGTATTTTCAAATGATATTTCATTCCCACTGCAACATCCTCTCATAGACAGGCTGCAATGCTGGCCGGGATCGATCCCAAAAAAGACCTAATGACTGTCTTTCTTAACCAGATCATCCCGGTTATATCCCTAGGCATGACAAACTTTACCAAGTTAGGGACTTCCGCTTACAATATTGCGAAAAAAGTAAGAACTTTACCTTGGTTTCAGTTAAGATTATTTAATACTTATCTGATAACTAACTCATTACGAATAGATTACCGATTAGGGATCGGTTCGCTCCCTCGTTACTTTTGCAACATCTTCCTGGCGGTAATTCCAAAACAACACTTTGCAATGATCCTTACCGATCAGAGAATATTAGATGAGATCGAAACCGGCAATATCTTGATCGAACCCTTTCGGAAAGAATGCCTCGGTACCAATTCCTATGATGTTCATTTGGGCCGTTACCTGGCCGTTTACAAAAACCGTGAACTAGATGCCAGGAAGCACAATGAGATCGAGGAGATCGTCATGTCCGAGGAAGGATACGTGTTGCAGCCCCACACCCTGTATTTGGGAGTTACCGAGGAATATACCGAAACTCACAAGCATGTGCCTTTCCTGGAAGGAAAATCGAGTATCGGAAGGCTGGGTATCGATATTCATGCAACGGCCGGGAAAGGTGATGTCGGCTATTGCAATACCTGGACCCTCGAGATATCTTGTACTCAACCGGTCCGTATTTACCCCGGAATGCCCATCGGACAATTGATCTACTTCAATGTGGAGGGTGACATTACCAATTACTACAACAAGAAGAAAAACGCCAAATACATCAACAGGACCGTTAAACCGATCGAGTCCATGATGTGGAAAAATAAGTTCTGATCTCTACCCCTTTTCCCCAAGGGGTTCCCATTTTTCCGACTACATTCGATCCAACTTCCCCCCAATACCGGGTAAGGTTTGCTTGCTTGGAAGGCCCGGTTTATTCCTGATGTTATGACCATGGCCAGGACCAAGGGAATTCTTGAATAAGAGAGAAAAAAAGGGCTGTCCATCGAAAAGCGAACAGCCCTGTATATTTTAGCAGTATCTATCTACAAGCAGCCGTTATTACTTCGCCCTGATTATCTTAACGAAGCCGGTATAGGTACTCTTATCGGCACATTTCAGGACGTAATAATAAGTATCCGGATTAAGGTCGTTGCCGTCCATATCCTTACCGCCCCATTCGCCGTTATACTGCTCTTTCTCATATACCTTGTCTCCCCAACGGTCGAAGACAACCAGGTCACAATCACGATCATCCAAACCTCTTACAAAGAAGAAGTCGTTGACACCATCTCCGTTAGGCGTAAATACGTTCGGCAATACAAAACCTTCGCAAACATCCACATGAACCGTATCGTAGGCTTCGCAACCGTTATCATAGGATACCCTGAGGATCACCTGGTACACTACGGGATAGGTAGAATCCCTGGCTTCCCGGTAAATATGTCTCGGGGAGGCAGAAGTAGCGAGAGAGTCATCTCCGAATCTCCATAATATGGATGAAATGGTAACGCCGGCATCATCGGGTGTTATTCCAAAGTCTGCATAGTCGAAGGAGAAATCAACATCGAGCGGATAACATTCACCTTCCAGGTAATCTGCATAGGCCGTCGGTTGAGGATTAGGCCTGACCGGTATGGTCAAGGCATCGATACCGCTACAACCGGTGGTGGCATCAATACCGATTACTGTTACTTCGGTAATTTCCGTGGGAACAAAGAACACAGTATCCACAGCCGTTGCCGGATCGGGGAAGGTATCGAGTGTATCCGGGCTCATTACCCATTGATACAGGTCGGCGCCTTCCACTTTCAGGGTTACAGGATTACTACCGCAAACTTCACCCGGATCGGTTACAATATTCACCGGTGGGATCGGGTGGTAAGTAACGGATACGAAATCCGAATCCATACCACAAGTAGTACTGAAAGCCGTAACTTTCAAGGTAACAACGGTAAAGGAATCGATCGCCGTATTCGGCACATATTCGGGTGTGGAATCATTGACACTCGGTACAAAAGTACCTCCTGCGCCACCATCATCCCAAACGATGATGCCGTCGACGCCGCCGTTGGTAGATGCGGTTAATTGTACACTTTCACCCTGACAACCTTCCGTTTTGTCGACTGCAGCGGTTACCGCAGGATTCTGCAGTACCGTAACCGTGATCACGTCCTGCTCATCCGGGCAAGGATTAGCATTGGTTGCGGTAAGGGTAAGGGTATATACACCGAATCCATCATCGGGCGTAAAGTCAGTAGTCAACGAATTGGCATTGGGGGTGATAGCCGGACGATCGCTCACCCAGGTTACACCACTTTGGTTGGTGGCAGTACCACGAAGGGTAATGGTCGAACCGTCACAAATCGTCGTATCGGCAGTGAGGATGCCTACCGTAGTAGAATCATGTACCGTCAGGGTAAAGGCGTCCGTAGCATCGCCACAAGGCGCAAAGGTACTGGTTACGGTTTGTGTAATGGTAACCGGACCACTGTATCCTGTTGGCGGACAATAGGTGGTATTATTGCTGGTCGGCGGGGTGAAGGTTCCACCGACACCACCATCATCCCAGGAGATCGTTCCGTTCTGTCCGTCGCCGGTGATCGGATGGCAATCGTCCTTACAAATTCTGTCGTTACCGGTTCCACCGGCATCCGCGGTCGGCAAGGCAATTACCGTTACGGTAATGGAATCCACAACAGCAGGACAAGGTGTACCGGTATTTTCAGAGGTAATGTATAATACATAATTTCCACCGCCGGCAGGAGGCGTCCAGGTAGTTACCAGTGCATTCGGCGGTGCAAAGTTACCGCCATTGGCTGTCCAGCCCACTACCGTGGAATTGAAGGTCGTTGCCGTCAGGTTGATCACACTTCCTTCACACACAGTTGTATCCTGAGTAGGTAATAAGATCTCGACAGTGGTCGAATCCGTAACGTCCAGGGAGAAGGAATCCATGACAAATCCACAGGAATCGAAAGGACTGGTAACTGTTTGGCGGATATTGATCGTACCGTCAAAGCCCAAGGGAGGTGCATACCTGACAGAATTGCCGGTAGCCGGTACGAATACACCGCCTAATCCGTCATCATCCCAGGTAATGAGCCCGTTGGCTGCCGTACCCGTTATATCCAAAGTATCGTCTTTACAGATCGGTCCGTAAGGTCCGGCGCCGACATTGGCTACAGGATTCGCCTGGACAAATACATCGATGGTATCTCTTGCCGTATCACAGGTACCCAGGCCGATCACGTCAAAGTACAGGGAAACCAGGCCGGAGAATCCAACCGGTGGACAATAGGTCGCCGTATCGGTAAATACCGTATCCAGGCCATCGAACAATCCTCCGGGACCTCCGGGCGCTTCCGACCACATCACCCTAAGGGCATTGGTAGAATCACCGTCCAGAGACACACAGGTATTTTCACAGATCGTATCTGCCGTAGAAGCAGCGTTCCCGTCTACAATAGGTATGGGGAACCAGGCCACGTCAACACTATCCATAACGGAACCACAACCATTGTTTTCAGCCGTTACCCTGAACTTGATCGTGCCCAGGAATCCGACACTCGGGGTATACTCGACACTGTCGTCCCGGATGATATTAAAGGTGCCGGGATTCGGTATCGCTTCCCAGGTTACCCGGTCGATGCTGGTAAAGTCTGCTTCAAGGGTGATCGGTTCATCGATACAAACACTATCATCTGCCGTAACCGTCAAATTAGAAATGGTCGGCGAATCAACCACTACGATCACTACGGTATCCTGGTTCACACAGAGGTTACTGTCTGTAACGGTCAGGATATAAGTGAAGGTACCGGTATCCGGCGCCGTAAAGGTAGGATCTTCGATAGTCGAGTCATTCAAATTAGCCAATGGCGACCAGGAGATCACAAACGGGCTTACACCGGTAATGGTATCATCCAGCACCAGGGTAGAAAGCGGGCCGGCATCACAGGTCGTATCTTCCGGTTGCGTATGTGCCACGACATTGGCCAGTTGATTAACCACGATCGTGATCGTATCCGTATTGATACATCCGTTGATATCGGTTACGGTAACCACGTAAGTCCGGGTTGAATCCGGATTCGCTTCCGGGTTAGCCAATGTGCTATCGTTCAGGAAAAGGTTCGGCGACCATGCATATTCCGATCCGGCGGGTCCGGTCGGCGCACCGCCGATAACGGTTGTATCACCGGCACATATGGTATCATCGGCACCGGCGCTAACGATCGGCAGCGGATTGACCAGTACAACAGTAGTATCGGTATTTACACAAGTATTGGTATCGATAACCGTTACCCTATAAGGAGTCGTGGTATCCGGGAATGCCGTCGGGTCAGCCAGGGTGGAATCATCCAGCGATCCTGCCGGAACCCATGCATAGGTAAAGCTGGCATGACCGGTCGGGCCCCCACCGATCTGGATCGTATCGAAGATACAGATCGTATCATCCGGACCGGCTGAAATGACCGGCAGCGGATTGACCAATACAAAGATCGTATCGATGGAGTCTATACAACCACCAACGGTAGCAACGACTTTATAATTATACAAGGTCGGTACACCTCCTACAACCGGTGGAACCAGCATAACGGTATCCTCGGTATCCATCGGCGGGATCAGTGTGGGATCTGCCGGTGTGGAGGTCCAGGTATAGTTAACCGCTCCCGATCCGTTGAGCTGGACACTGTCGAACTGACATATCGTATCCTGGGGCGGTACGACCATCAGCGTTATGGTATCCAGTATGATCACATTGGCCGTGATGGTATCCACACAACCGGTGGACACATTGGTAACGGTTATACCGAATACGACTGTATCAGGGGCCGGAACGAAATTAACATCCGCCGTCCAGGTCGTATCATTCAATTTGGTCAGCAGGTTATTGTTCGGGAAGAAGCTATTCAATCCGACGGTATCGGAAACATCACCAGCCGTACCGATGATCCGGATCGTATCGATCTTGTCCGTATCAGCGGAACAGTAAGAGTTTGCATCCGGTACCAACAATGGACGGAAGAATGTATGCAGGGTATCCGTAAAGGAGGAATCACAATCGACCAGCGTATCCGTTACGGTCAACGTAAATATCGTAAAGGTATCGGTGATCGCAAAGGTTATCGGAGCGCTCGAATCACCGAATTGGACCGGCGGTACGGAAGTCCATTGGTAGATCAGATCCGTACCCATAGCGCTACCGAACAGCCTGACCGTATCATTACCACCACTTAAACAGATCGTATCTTTCCCGGTTCCCTGCGCGAACAAGGAGTCGATCGCCGGGATCGGACGGGGATTCACCGTTACCCATACCATGGAATCATTGGTACAATTGTTCATCGTATCGGTGATCGTGAATCTAAAGGTATCGCTGTTACAGGCAATGGCTTCGGTAATAAAGGCTGTGGTATCCGAGAAGACATTGCCGGAATCACTGGTCCAAGTGATCACACGGTTGGTCAGATCATCGAGGAAGACCGCCAGCCTGACCGTTTCACATTCACATACCGTATCGGTACCTGTGGAAGTCGACATCACCAGGTTCTGGATCACCGGCGGTTCGAAGATGTATATCGTATCACAAACGGTCGAATCACAACTGGCGCTATTGCCATTACTGGTATCGGTAACGGTTAAGCAGAAGACCACCATGGCATCGGTGATATAAACCATAGCAGAAGTCGAATCTGCCGTAGGATCGGCAATCACCACGTCAGGCGGACTGAAGTTCGACGTCCACTGATAGGAGATCAACGTATCCACGGAACTGGCGCGGCCATCGAGTAGCCACATGGTGGAATCTCCGGCAACGATACATTGCGAATCCTGGCCGGTAACATTGACAACGGCCACCGGCAATGGAATGGAAACCATCGGAATAAACGTATCGATGCTACAGCCGACCGTGGTATCGGTTATGGTAACCCGGAAGGTATCGCTGGCACAAACCGTAACCCTGGTGGTATCATTGGTGGGATCGAGAATATCGTTCACCAGTGAATCCCGGGTCCAGTTAAAGACAAGGTTGGTGGGATCAGCCATAAAGATGGCCAGCGTTGCGGTATCGCAATCACAAAGCGTATCGGCCGGGCTGAATTGCAGGCTGTCGATCTGTGGCGGCGGCAATACATTGACCATGGTTGAATCCAGCCAATCACAGGCACCCCTGACGGCAAACACTTTATATTCCGTGGTATCATTGGGTGAAACCATGATCATCGGCGAATTCGGGAATGGCGGAATCGGGATCGTATCTGCCTGGAACCAGGTAAAGGTTCCTCCGGCCGTATCCCCTTCCAGTATTAGTGGTATCGTATCCCCAAAACATATCGTCGTATCCATGGGGTTGATAAAGACTTCTATAGGATTATCAAATAAATAGGAAGTATTGACCGTATCGATACAACCGGTAACGGCGTCGAATACGATCACAGTGAAATCGAAGGTAACGCCTTGCAACAAGCTGTCGGGTAATCCCAACTTGTGATAATTGAACCATACGCAGGAGGAGTCAGCATTCATGGGTTCCAGCAGTGTATCGTGCGGGGCTAAAGTAGCATCCCAGAAGTACCTGGAGCCCGGGCAAGCGCCGATCACACAGGCAGCAATGGTGTCGGAATCTCCCAGACAAACCGCCGGTAAAGCAAAGGTTGGCGGTTCATGGATCGGGATACATAAGAAGTTGGTATCCATACAACCCAGGGAGTCCGTTGCAATAATAGCTATGGTAAAATCAGCCTGTTTGGTACGGTCATGGATGAAGGCAGTATCGACGACACTATCCACACCTGCAACAGTGGTGATCTGGCTGGACAATCCGGCAATCGGGGTCCATCCGGCAGTGGTGTCGACAAATTCGAGGGTAAACGGCGGTTTAGCCCTGACTTCATAATGGAACTGTACGGTATCTCCCGGGCAATAGGCTACGTCAGGAGGTGTTTCCGTACAAATAACGCTGGCATTCGGATCGGGATCACAGGTCCGGAGAAGATCACCGAGGTTGGCGATATACATAGTATCCACCACCGGCTTACACAAATTCAGGTAGGTCGTATCGAAAACAACACATCCCCTGGAATCTTCAATTCTGACGATATAGCGGAATGTCCCGTCCCGGATATCTTCCGGATGGAATGACCGCAGATCCCTGATCGTCAGCATATCGTCTTTGGAGGCGCAATCGGCAATGGTATCGTCGGGACCGAAAGTCCTGATCAACTGACCCGGATCGACAATGCTGTCGTACCAGGTATAGGTGAACGGTTCGAAACCACCACCATTGATGGTATCCAGGGTAACACAGAACTGAAACGGATCATCCACACAGAAGGTAACGGTATCGATCATCACGGGCAGCATTGGCGGCTCCAGTTGGAAAACGTTTTGAACCGTATCCGGACAACCGCCGGGTTTGTTACAGAAGCCTTCCACTTTCAGATGTGTGTTGATGATATCGGTACAAGGGATAAAGTAGAATTCCGAACCGTTATTGAAGTCATAGATCGTATCCTGGCCATTGATAAACTCAAGGTTAGGATTGATAATGGTATCTACGATAATGGTCAGCGGAGAAGTGCTGATGGTATCCGGCAGCGGCTCACCGACCGGGCTGGTTTGCTGACCGATGATAAAGATGACCGTATCGAGACCGGCACCACAATCCTGGGAAACGGTTAAAATGAATTTATCGATATCCGGAACCGGGTTACCCAGTACATCACCGTTCATATTGGCCTGCACTTCAAAACCCATCGGGCTACCGACACATCCCGGAAACACCGTATCGACCGTAGGAATGATCGCTGCGGACGGAACGGTAACATCATCTCCCGGCAGCAGCGGCGCTGCGGAAGCATCGCAGGTTTCGTAACATTCGTTACAGGCTACCAGCCTGGGTTGATAGGTATTACAGGGCGAATAAAATAAGGTATCATCCTCGCCTTCCAATATAGTCCATTGCGTATAATTACCGGAACCCAGGGTATCGATAAAATAGGAGGTATTTCCGCCTTTCGGACGGGAGTTATTCAACAACCGGATCACCGAGGTATCACAAGGATCAAGCACCACAAAACCAAGGTCGGGAACGGGAATACCCAATACGGAGCTGTCGTTCACCGCATCGATACCGACGCCATTGGTATTGGCGCTGATAATGAAAGTTTCACCATTGGTACATCCGGGTAACGAGTTGATCAATATATAATACCTGACACCGGCATCGACCGTAAAGGTAACGCTCATAAAGTTGGCCGGAAAACCTGGCCCACCCGGTGTAAAATCATAAACACAACCCATACCGGCCGTATCCAGGGTACCACAAGCGCCGGCAGAACGGAACACCTGCATTTCCATACCACAGTTCGTACTGTCGACGCCGCTCACATTAACGGATACCGAACCACCGGTGATCTGACCTTCCATGTAGAACCATACGCCACGACCGGGAGTTATACAGTCCATTCCGGGTACGGAATCCGGACCCCGGTTGACCGTGGTTAATCCTTTACCAGGCAACAGACCCGCACAAAGCAGGTTGGCCGACTCACACGTGTCATTATTGAAGTTAAACTGAGCAAATGCAGGCATTTGGAATGCCAGACAAACAGAAAAAAGTAAAAGTAACTTTCTCATAAACTTTCATTTTGAAATTTGGGTGCAATGATAACACATTTTGTTGGAATAACCTATTAATTTAAAAGGGAATTTATGCAGTTTTATCCAACACTAAAGTAATAAATGATTTATGAGCCAAATCCAGCAATCAGAATTCAGTTTATTTGGCTTGGAATTCGGTAAAGAGAAAGGGGAATTCGGTTAAATGATCATTCGAAATTCAGGGTGATCATAAAGGTCCGGGTAAACAGTTTATCGAGTACTCTGGCATAAATCAGCCGGTTGTCAGGCGTGAGTACGTTGATCAGGCCATGGGAGACTTTCAACTCGGGAGCGAATTTGAACATGGGAAAGTAAAAATCGAAGCCGAATCCATAGTCGAGCGTGAAATCCGTGCGATTCACCTTAACGATATCCGGCGCATTCCGGGCCTCGGCGTTGGAAGCCATATCCACGGCATATTTCAGTCCGCCGATAAGATACATCCGGAAATTTTGAATCCGGTCTGACTTGAACTTGGCCAGCAGGGGGAAATCCAGGTATACGGATTCGATGGTCTTAAAGACCAGGTCATCCCCGACAATGATATAGCGAAGCTTTTTTTCGGCAAACGTCAAGGTCGGGATAAACCGGAGATCCCAGTGTTTATCGAGGTGCAGATCGGATATGATGCCGAGGTTGAAGCCCTGGCTTTTTTGCGATTCGGCAACCAATACGCTGTCGTTGTACAAAAATGACTGGGAATGGATGATCTTGAAGTCAGAAGTATTGTATCCGAGGGTGATACCGAAGTGGATCAGGCGTTTGACGTCATAATCCCGCATATTCATTTGTTGCTGAGCAACCGCCCAATACGAGGAGAACAGGAGTAAGGAATATAAAGCTATTTTATACCGGAGTATATAGTACATATGCCAAAGGTTAAGGGCTTATATTCCGTGGCCTTGAAACCGGAATCCCGCAGGATCGTCGTGAAATTTTCACCTTCCGGAAAAGCCAGGACAGATTCCGGCAAGTAGGAATACGCCCTACTGTCGTTCGATATCAAACGGCCAATAGTTGGTAATAGATGCTTAAAGTAGAAATTAAACAGTTGCTTCAGGGGTGTTTTGGTCGGTTTGGAGAATTCCAGCACCACAAATTTACCACCGGGTTTCAGCACACGGTGGATCTCCCGGAGACCCTTCTTCAGCTCTTCGAAGTTCCTTACTCCAAATGCAACGGTAGCTGCGTCGAATTTATTATCCTCAAATACCAGATTTTCGGAATCCCCTTCCTGCAACGAAATGACGCGGTCGAGCTTTCTTTTAGCCACCTTTTTCCGGCCGATCTGGATCATTTCACCGGAAATATCGATGCCGATAACTTTTTCGGGATCCAACGCCATCGCGGCAATGGCCAGATCCCCGGTTCCGGTGGCAATATCGAGTATAACCCGGGGGCGGTCCTTTTTTAAGATCGCAATGGCCTTTTTCCGCCACCAAATATCGATCCCCAGGGAAAGCAGGTGATTTAGCAGATCATAATAACCGGCGATCCGGTCGAACATCAGTGCAACCTGGTCTTTTTTACTTTTTTCGAGGTGATTATATGGCAGGACAGTCTTCGACAAAAGGCTAGCGTATATATCGATTGCAAATATACTTTTTTAACTTTGAATAGCAGCGGGCAGCATATCCTGACAACCGCGGCATGAACAAACAGGACCGGTAAGCGATGCACGGCTGTTCTGCGGGGAGGAGGGCCTGCAATACCCGGAACCATAAAGATATAACCTGATAAACACCCGATCGTGATCATACATAATGCCCGATTTGTGGGAAGCTACGTAAAAACCAGCCAGTGCCCCGAGCCCAAGCGGCCGGAATATGCTTTTATCGGCCGGTCGAACGTCGGCAAATCCTCCCTGATCAACATGCTGATGGACCAACGGAAATTAGCCAAGGTATCCGGTACCCCCGGCAAAACCCAAACCCTCAATTATTTCCTGATCAACGATGATTGGTACCTGGTTGACTTGCCCGGCTATGGTTATGCCAAAGTATCAAAAACACAGCGGCAAAACTGGCAAAAAATGATCCGTGATTTCCTGGCCAAGCGTTCTTCCCTGGCCTGTGTATTTGTGCTGGTAGACGCCCGGATCTCTCCCCAACAGGCTGATCTCGACTTCACCAACTGGCTGGGAGAGCTCCGGATCCCGTTCGTGCTGGCTTTTACCAAAGCCGATAAATTAAAAGCCCGGGAAGTACAGGCTAATATCGAGGCATTTCAACAGGCTATGCTTCAACACTGGCATAGTTTACCGCAACACTTTATCACGTCTGCCAAAAGCCGTCAGGGGAAAAAGGAATTATTGGATTTTATTGCCGCTACCAATCAAAAACTGGCAACGGCCTCTTAAAAACGCTGTAGTTTCTTTGAACCGAAGACCACCGCGTTTTAGTACGCCATCGCGGAATTGATTGAACGATTGATCCATCATGATAAACTCAATGTGTTTCTGTTGGCAAAATAGTGCAGTTATTTCCGCAACGGCGTACTAGTTATTAAAGGCTTCGAGCCTTTCGAGGAATTCATCCTTTTTTCTCCGGGCAATACCGATGATCGAGCCATCCATCATCTCCACATGCCCGCCGATCCCTTTCACATATTTCTTGACGAATTCAAGATTGATCAGGTGTGATTGATGGACCCTGAAAAAGTTAAAGCCCGCCAGCATGTTCTCATATTCTTTCAAGGACTTGGAGATCATCACTTTCTCGCCGTTTTTCATGAAAAACGTGGTATAAGTATCACTGGCTTCACAACGCACGATCTCTTTCACATAGACATATATGACACCTTCGGATGTCGATAGTCCGATCTTTTTACCGTTGGCGCCGTAGCTTTCGGCCAGGCTCCTGATCTGTTCCATACCGGTTTTTTGCTCTTTTTTCTTCTCGGCTTTACTGACCGCAGATTTGAGCTCCAGGATGTTGATCGGTTTCAACAGATAGTCGAGGGCGGCAAATTTTATCGCTTTAATGGCATATTCGTCATAAGCGGTAACGAAAATGATCTCGAACTCGATCTCCCCCAGTTGTTCCAGCATCTCCAGCCCGGTGGCTTCCGGCATGTTAATATCCAGGAAAACCAGGTCCGGCTGATGTTTCCGAATAGCTTCGAAACCATTGACCGCCGAATCTGCGGTAGCGGCGAGCTCAACATCCGGGCAATATTTATTCAACAGGATCTGCAGGTTCTCGCGTGCATCGGCTTCATCATCGATAATAATGGCGCGCATAGCTGTTTGCATCATAATTTACAAAATTACTATATCAATTTCAATGAAAACATGAATTATTCACTAATTACCGGGATATGGATCTCCACCCTCGTACCCGCCGGTTGTTGGTTACCATTCACCATATCACTCACTTTAACACTCATATTCTTTTTTTGTACCAGGTTGATGATCTGTAAGCGGTCTTTGGTGATGCCCATCCCTACGGATCTGTGATTGATCTGTTGCCGCGCTTTTATTTGCCGGGCCTGGTCCCGCCCGATGCCGTCGTCTTCGATGGTGCAAATGATACCATCCGATACATGCTGCAGGGCGATCTTGATATGTCCGCTTCCTTCCTTATGCATGATGCCGTGATTGATCGCATTCTCCACATAGGGTTGGATCAGCATGGTGGGGATCTCAAAGGCCGCCGGGTCTATGCCCTGGTCGATGTCAATGCTATAGTCGAATTTATTTTTGAAACGCAGTTTTTCCAATTCCAGGTAAAGTTCCAGGGATTTGATCTCCTCGGAAACCGGTATGGCCGAACGTTGGGCGGTGTCCAGGATCATCCGCATCAGGGAGGCGAATTTCGCCAGGTAGATATTGGCCGATTCTTCATCGTTTTTGTTGATGAAGTTTTGAATGGAATTCAGGGAGTTGAAAATGAAATGAGGATTCATCTGTGCCCGAAGCGCATTCAGCTTCAATTCGGCAATTTTTTCCTGCAATTCCTTTTTCTTGACCTTTCGGTTAAAAAACCAATAAAAGATCAGCGCAACCAAGGCCAGTCCGATGCCGGAAACAGCCAGGATAAACCCTGTTTCCTTCCAGAACGGCGGAGCAATGGTAAAGGCATAGGCCACCGGTTGTTCATTCCAGATCCCATTGTTGTTGGCCGATCTAACTTTAAAGGTATAAGCTCCCGGGCCCAGGTTAGAATAGTTGATGCTACGCTTGTTGGAAGCCGGCTGCCAGGATTTGTCATAGCCTTCCAGCTTCACCTGGTAATTTACTTTTTCCGGGGCGGAGAGGTTGATCCCCGTAAAATCGAAACTCAGGTAATTCAAGTCATAGGGCAAAACCAGCTTCTGCGGCAAGCCGGTACCTGTATCGATCCCTTTGGAGTAATTATCCCATTGAAAAGGGTCAAAGAACAGGCGGATATTTTCGATATGAAGGTCCGGAGCGATCAGGTTGGGCCGGTCTTCCTTGGGGTTATATTTAATGGCCCCTTTGATGGTTCCGAACCACAAATTACCTGCATGATCTTTCATCACGGCATTCCGGTTGCATTCGATCCCGGTAAAGCCTTCATCCTTGCCATAATGAATGAAATGTTTCGCCCCGCCGGCATGGAATTTATTGACATCGAATCTATCCAGGCCTTTATTGGTACCGATCCAGAGAAATCCGGCATCATCCGGGATCATGGCATTGACCAGGTTCGAGCTCAGACCGTCTTTGGTGGATATATTCACAAAAAGGCTGGAATCCGCCGGTTGCTCCGGGTTGAAAAAGCTGATCCCCTCGTCCGTTCCCAACCAAATCTTTCTCCCGGCTGACGAGAGGATCACTTTTACATTATTATTGCTTAAGCCCTGGGCAGTGGTATAGTGGGTAAATGCCTCCGCTCCCGTTGAAGAAGCTGCCGGATCATACCGGGTGAGCCCCCCTTCCGTGCCCAGCCAAACCTCCCCGGATCCGCCAATGGTGATCGCATTGACCTTATCATTGATCAACCCGTCGTCGCGGTTAAACCTTTTGAAACTTTTGCCATTGAAGCGGCAGAAACCCTCGTCGGTAGCCAGCCACAGGTTCCCGGACAGGTCTTCGGCAATATCGTTGATATTGTTGTGTGACAATCCTTCGGAAACCGTATACTGGGTGATCTCTTTTCCGTCCCACTTGAATAAGCCGTAATCCAGGATACCATACCACAAACGGCCTCTTGAATCCTCGTGAACCGCAGGTACCCGGAACTGCCTGAAAAAATTACTCACCACGAAAGGTTCGATGGTATTGTCTTTGTCCATAAAGTACAGGCCGGTATAAGTGCCGAACCATATCCTTCCCCGGCCATCCTGGCGGATATTATAGACCAGGCTGACATCTTCCCCTTTTTTCATGGGATAGCTCACGAACCGTTCGTTGGTAAACCGTACGATCCCGGCGCCATTGGTCCCTAGCCAATAATTGGATTCCTTGTCTTTGAAGATATTGTAGATAACGCTGCTGGCCAGGCCTTGCTCCAATCCGTATTGATTAACCAATTGCATGCCCGAAGGTTGAAGGTTGTAGCGGTACAAGCCGGTATTCGTCCCGAACCAGTAAGTCGTGCGGCCATCGGTGTAGATATCGAAAACCGTTGCCGTCCCCAGGTGTTTGTTAACATCAGAGAGCCGGAATTGACCGCCGGTAAATTCATAGACGCCGTTAGCGGTTCCGACCAATAATACATCATTGGGCTGCATCGCCAGGGAATGAATGGCGGTATTGGGTTTTTCCAACGGAAATGACCGGAATTGTTCCCCATCATAATGCCATAAATTTTGCGCACCACCGAACCAGATCTCCCGGTTACCATCTACTAATATAGACCTGATCTTTTCGGTGGGCAACGACATCCCGGATACCAATTCCTCTCCATTATAGATGGCCACACCCCGGTCGGTACCCAGCCAGATATTGCCATAGGCATCCGCAGCAGCGGTATAGACTTTAGCCGAAGGCAAACCATCCGCTACCTGTAGATTCTTGATGGAAATGTTTTGTCCCTGGCTTCTGGGAGCTTTAAGAATACTAACCCCATTATCCGTACAAGCCCATATCGATCCTCCTTCGAATTCCGCCAGATCATTGATCCGGTTACTACTCAAGCCATGCTTTACCGTCCAGGTGGTGAAAGTCAAACCATCATAACGGCAGATCCCACCACCATTGGTCCCTATCCATAGATAGCCAGCATGATCCTGGGAAATCGCCTGAACCTGGGATTGCGGCAACCCTTCACCGATGGATATCGAAACAAAATTATACTGCTGGGCGATCAAGACAGGGCTCCGGGATATCAGCGCTATCACCAGCAGCCATGTTAATATGTTGAGTCGTTGCAAGGTCATCGACGGGTCCGGTACAACAGATCCGGTGGGGATGCTGTTTCCATATACGAATATCGGCCTGCCCTCCCGAAATTGAAAGCCCAATACTGTATATGGCGTGTTTGTTGCGGTAATCGAAACGTTTCAATTGGAATTTGGTCGCTGAAAAGACTTAGGCATCACCGGCCCAAAAAATCGCCCATATCCAACTAATGACCATCTAGCCAGCCGGGTATGAATATGATAGGTTTTACATAGCATTTTTTGTCCGCCTAATGTTTTGAATTATGATCTCCGCTGGCTACTTTTGATTCTGCCTTATCAAAAGAATAAATATGCCAACAGTTGCTACGGAAGAAATTACGATCGGGGGAAAAACCTACAAGGTAGAACCTCTGGTGGTCGAAACATTTCAAAACCTGGATAATTGGGCCATTGAAGAAACACGTACCAGCTTCCAGCTCGATAACCAGGTATTACAATGGAATGCCCTTGGAACGGATCCCAGCCAAAAGGCCTTTGGGACCATGTGGTATAAAAAATACCTCGAAGGCCCCACCATTACGATCTATGATGTCAGAGTGATGGCGGTGGACAACAATCAGAATAACATCAATGTACACCTTTATGGTTTTATCCCTGACGGCGTTGGCGTCAATACCTTGTTAACGACCTCGCCGCTTCGGGATGGGGATAATACCGAATATTATGCTTTCCAAAATTACCGCATCCATTATGTAGCGCCGACAATGATCAACCCGGATAACCACGATAACCAAAATATCCAAAACTGGCAATTGCGCTATCGGAAATGTCCCCAGGCCGACAATGCCCCAAGGATCATTACCCTGCCGATCACCAAAAAGGTCAATACCGAATCATTCCAGGAAATGGCCTATATCTGCGATAGCCAGGGCTATATCAGCACCTATATCGACGATAATCTCCAAATTACCTGGAACGACCGCTTCAATTATTTCCAACAAGGCTATCACGCCCTCCGAACCTGGCAATCAGTAGTACAGTACAAAAATTTCAGGATTTATAAGATTTTAGAGGGATAGACTAGTAAACTTTATAGATGTTAGACTTTTAGACTGAGAGACTTATAGACTAGTAGACTTTTAGAGGTTAGACCTTTAGACTTTTAGACTAGAGACTTCACTCAACACTCGCACTCCACACTCAAAACTCACGCTCACACTACCTTATTAGCGCAACTACTACTCGCGAAGGCTTCCGGTTTGGCTTTAAAGGCAAAGCCCATGCTCAGGATATAACCCATGGCTTCGGCCAGGGCGGAATTCGATTTGAATTGCGGATTGGTATTGATGTCGGCATGTACCTCCAGGTCAACATTGTATTGATCCAGCAGATCACATAGTTGATAAGCGATCTCTATGGATTTGGCCACTTCGGCCAGCATCCGCTCCTTGATCGACATTTTCTGCAAGGTCTTATCATTATGAATAAACATAAATCCGCCCCGTTGTTCCCGCAGGAATACAATGACGGTGGCATATTCCGTTAGTTTACCTTTGACCTGTGAATCCGTTCCAATACAGACTTTCAGCCGATTCCCAAGCGCATTTTCAC
Source organism: Chitinophagales bacterium (assembly GCA_028278085.1). Lineage (GTDB taxonomy): Bacteria > Bacteroidota > Bacteroidia > Chitinophagales > JANQFB01 > JANQFB01. The sequence goes on along the minus strand of JANQFB010000398.1, from coordinate 11,849 downwards.
GTTTGATGGCTTCTTCCACAGCGGCTTTGATCGGCAGCTTTATTCTATCTCCGTTAAATTTTCTCCAATGCATAATATTCCAATTATTCTTTTAGGCCTGAATTTGATTATAATTACTGTAATAACGAGGTTAACCGACAAAAAGTTTTCAACAGCTTGTTCGGGATCAGGATTTTTGTTAACTTTGCATTCCGATTTTGACCGGCCCCCACCGCGGATGCCGGTAGCTTAAAACCTTAGACGAATGAAAAAAGATATTCATCCTGAAAACTATCGCTTCGTTGTATTTAAGGACTTTTCCTGCGATCATGCTTTTTTGGGGAAGTCGACAGCGCTGACCAAAGAAACCATTAAATGGGAAGACGGCAATGAATATCCGTTGATCAAACTGGAGATCTCGAATATGTCTCACCCGTTTTTTACCGGTAAAATGAAATTTGTGGATACGGCCGGTAGGATCGACAAATTCAATAAAAAATACGCTAAGAAATAATAAAGGGATTCCCGCCAAAATAAAGCCTCATAATTTGAGGCTTTTTTTATTTTTGCTTCATGCATCCGACCAACCTGATCCTGTTCGACGACCTGTCGGCAAAAGACCTGCTTCCATTTACCTTTACCCGCCCAACTGCTGATATCAGGATCGGCATCCTGACCATCCGGGAGAAATGGGAGATGGTTTACGATAGGACCTCCTCCTCGATTACCAGCGATTATTTGTCCCGGAAATATCCGTTACAGGTTGAAGCGGAAAATTTGTTGATCAACGGATGTTTGTTGCCGGATGAATCGCTGATCGCGGAAATCGCCGAACTGGAACTTAATGAATGGCTGGTAGCCGGAGACCGGGTGCTGGCCGGCCGGATCGATCAGGCACAGGTGGCAGCGCTCGTTCCCGGAAAGTTCCCCGGATCCCTTAAACGGAAAGAATCAGGGGCTTCCCCCCTCCTGATCACCCAATTGTGGCATATTTTTCAGCACAACGGAACAGCCATGCAGGAGGACTATAAGCGAATAACCGCCGGCAGGAGTTCCGAAACATTGGGATCGTCGAATGTACTGATCGGTGGGGATACCGGTGAAAACCTCTTTATCGAGGAGGGCGCAAGCATTGAAGGTGCCACGATCAACATATCCGGTGGCCCGGTTTATATCGGGCGTGATGCCCAGGTCATGGAAGGAAGTTTGATCAGGGGGCCCTTTGCCCTTTGTGATCATAGCACCTTGAAATTAGGCGCCAAGATCTACGGTCCGACTACCATCGGCCCGCATTCGAAAGTCGGTGGTGAAGTGAATAATTCGGTGATCTTCGGCTATTCCAATAAAGGCCATGACGGGTTTTTAGGCAATTCGGTCCTGGGTGAATGGTGCAATATCGGTGCGGATTCTAATAATTCCAACCTCAAGAACAATTATGCGGAAGTACGGCTCTGGAATTATGATCAACAAAAATTCATCCCCACCGGCCTTCAATTCTGCGGCCTGATCATGGGCGACCATTCCAAATGCGGTATCAATACTATGTTTAATACCGGCACAGTCGTCGGGGTATCGGCCAATATTTTCGGAGCGGGCTTTCCCCGCAATTTCATTCCCTCCTTTTCCTGGGGAGGCGCAGCAGGCTTTTCGGATTATAAATTTGAAAAAGCTATGGAGGTAGCTGAGCGGGTGATGGAACGGAGAAACATCGTTTTGGATGAAACGGAACAAGATATCTTACAGGCAGTATATACCCAAACTGCCGTTAATCGTAAATGGTAAATTAATCTTTTCAACTAAATTATGAGACAAAGAATCATTGCCGGTAACTGGAAAATGAACACCACCCCGGAGGAGGGCTTAAAGCTAACCCGGGAGATCCTTGATGGTCTAAAGGATGTTTCCCTTCAAAACACCAAAGTCATTCTTGCACCCCCTTTCATCCATTTAACCGCAATAGGCCGGCAAATCGACCAGGATGACCGTATCCTCCTGGCCGCCCAGGATTGCCATTGGGAAGCTTCGGGTGCCTACACCGGTGAAATTTCCGCGGCCATGCTCAGCGGCATCGACTGTCCTTTCGTGATCATCGGCCATTCCGAGCGAAGATCTTATTTCCGGGAAACGAATGAAATGGTAAGAATGAAGGTGGATCAGGCTTTGGCCCATCAACTAAGGCCTATCGTATGTTGCGGCGAAAGCCTCGAGATCAGGGGGGCCGGCAAACATTTTGATTGGGTGGAACAACAGATCAAGGAAAGCTTGTTTCACCTGGCGGATGCGGATTTTGAGCGTATCGTCATTGCCTACGAACCGGTATGGGCCATCGGTACCGGTAAAAACGCAAGTCCGGAGCAGGCCCAGGAGATCCATGCATTCATCCGGCAGATCGTTGCCGACGCCTACAACAATGCAATTGCCGATAACCTGACCATTCTCTATGGCGGCAGTTGCAAACCTGCTAATGCCGCCAGTCTTTTTGAGCAACCGGATGTCGATGGTGGGCTGATCGGTGGCGCCTCTTTGAAGGCCGGCGATTTCCTGGCCATTATCAATAGCCTGCCGGGAGAATAGGGATCCGGGCCTGTATGGATCATTTCGTTTACCATTTTCATACCGATCAACCCGAAACCAGGGATCTGCTGGTCGCCCTATTGAGCCAGGAAGGGATCACCGGCTTTGAAGAAACCGAAACCGGCATTGCTGCGTATATACCTCAGGCTGAGCTCACCCCACAACTCAGGGAACATTTTGATGCCCTGGCGGAAAAATTCAAGTGTCGATCAAGCTTTGAGATCCTTCCGGATACCAATTGGAATGAGATCTGGGAACAACAATTCGAACCGGTAACCATTGGGAACTTCTGTACGATCAGGGCTTCCTTTCACCCGGAACACGAAGCGGTCAAGCATAATATTATCATCAATCCCAAATTATCCTTTGGCACCGGACATCATGAAACCACTTACCTGATGCTGGAACATATGCAAACGCTTAAGTTTTCCCGAAAAAAAGTATTGGATATGGGTTGCGGAACCGGTATCCTGTCGATCCTGGCAGCCAAAGAAAAGGCCGCTTCGGTGGATGCGATCGACCATGAGATCTGGGCTTTTCGAAATACCTGCGAGAATATTCGCCTTAACAAGGTCAGCCATATTTTTCCGAAACACGGAGATGAAAAGCTGTTAAAAAACAGTACATTTGATATTATACTGGCCAATTTGAACAAAAACACCATAACCAGGATCTTGAGAACCTTGTGGTTGCATTTGAACAAAGACGGCCAACTGTTGTTGTCAGGGCTATTGCAACATGATATACCTGCTATTTCCCCGCTAGCGGCATCCCTGGATCTGACCCTAAAAAACCAGCTTGTCAAGAATGATTGGATATTGCTTCACTATGAAAAACAATAACCCGGCTATCCGATGAAACATTTGATCCTTTGCTTCCTGGTGCTCTGTCCTTTCGCCTATACTTTCGGGCAATATATCGATAAATTTTCCGAAGACCATGAGTTGTATATCAAACAGATGGACAAGTTCCTGAAAGCCACCAAAAGAGATGATTGCAAAGAGCTTGCTTCCAAATTCGTCGGTACCTGGAACGGGATGCTCAACACGCAAAAAGACAGGGTAATTGAATTATCCAATGTGATGGTGGGCCGGAAAATGCGAGCCTTCCCGTACTTCTATAACTTCTATGAAGTTGTCATGATCTATTTCGAGAAGGAGCAAATTGTCGATTCCTTCGATCCCTGGATGCAATCCTTACAATCGGTGCTGGAGAATTCCAAAAAAGGAAATCACAAAAATTATAAGGCCTACATGAAATTCTCCAAAGCCCTGTTCAGCAAAGACGGCCTATACGATTCGGAAGCCAAAACCTGGGCCATGGTTGCCGGCAGCTACAAATTATCTTATGATTCCGTACCGAAGATCACCATTCCCCGGTTAAAGCTGTATGCCTTCACCAAAGGGGATACCATCATGATCCACAATACCAGGGGCTACTTTTCACCCTATGATAATATCTGGCACGGGGAATATGGAACCGTTTTCTGGACCAGGGCGGGTTTGGATTCGACGAGGGTGTATTGTAAGTTCGGCGAATACAGCATCGATATTTCGAAATCTTTGTATACCATCGATTCGGTGATCTTCAATAATTATGATTTTATGGATCAAAGCCTGGTGGGTAGTCTAACCGACAAACTGGTGGTGGGCAATAAGGAAGAAACCAGTTCATATCCCCGTTTCGATTCCAGGGACATGAACCTGCAGATCGACAACCTGACAGATCACGTAAAATTCAGGGGTGGTATTTCCCTTCATGGTAACCGTATTATCGGAAGGGGCAGCGCAGCCCAAAAAGCAGTACTGAAGTTTTACTCTATGGGGGATACCCTGGCGGTCGTTGCCAAATCCCGCCGCTTTCTGATCAAAAAGGATCATGATGTCAAATCCCGGAATGCGGAAGTAACGATCATTTTATCGGAAGACTCCATTTATCATCCCGGCCTTGAGCTGGTCTTTAAGATCCCCAATCGTCAGCTTTCCTTATTAAGGGGTGAAAGCGGAATTTCCAAAACAGCGTTTTTTAATTCCTACCATCAATTGGAGACCCACGTGGAAGAAGTGGATTGGGAGCTGGACAAGCAGGAAATGTCGTTCGACATGGTGGTTGGTAAGGGCGAAACGCCGGCCGTATTCGAATCGGCGAATTATTTTGAACGCAACCGGCTGGAAAAGTATCAGCATATCATGGATTACAACCCCATCTCGGTGATCAAAAAATATGCAGAGGATTACGGCATCAAAGAGATGTATGCGGATGACCTGGCTAAACGGATGGGACCCAATTATACCGTCGAAACGATCCGGCGGCTACTGTATAAGCTGGTGGAAGAAGGATTTATTTATTACGACCAGGAAAAAGAGCTCGTTACCGTCAAGGGAAAAACTTTCCACTATGTTTTTGCCAACCGGGATATCATCGATTATGATATCATTAAAATAAACGCGATCACGCCGAAAACTACGGGTTTGCTTAATTTACACAACTTCAGCCTGGATTTGGAAGGGGTTCAAAGCGTAAAACTGAGTGATTCGCAATTTGTGGTTATATTCCCGAAAGACCGGTTCCTGCAGATCAAGAAAAACCGGGATATGGATTTCAACGGAACCGTATTTGCCGGCCGGATGGATTACTCCGGGGAAGGATTTTCCTTTCATTATGATGATTTCAAATTGGGCTTGAGCGATGTCGATAAATTCCTGATCAATATTCCCGGCGAAGAATTGGATCCATACGGGAAGCCCAAGCTGATCCCCCTCAAAACAACCATTCGCGGACTCACCGGCTCCATCGCGATCGACGCTCCTGACAATAAATCCGGAAAACAAAAAATTCCGCAATACCCGGTATTTGAAAGCTTAAAGGAGTCGTATGCCTTTTATGACCATAAAAGCATCCTGGGAGGCGTGTACCCCAAAGAGCGGTTTTATTTCGAGCTCGATCCCTTTATTATCGACTCCCTGAATACTTTCGCCCCAAGTGGCCTTTTCTTTAACGGTAATTTCATATCGGCCAACATCTTCCAGGATTTCCGGGAGCAACTCCGCATCCAGGAGGATCTCTCCCTGGGTTTCAGGCATAAAACCTCCACCGATGGCCGGTCCCTGTATCAAAACAAAGGACATTTTACCGATTCCATCTTTCTCAGTAATAAAGGCTTGAGAGGAAAGGGTACGATCAACTACCTGACCTCGACGATGACCTCGAGAGACATCATCTTTTACCCGGATTCCCTGAATTGTTATACGGATACGGTTTATATTGATAAAAGGCCTTATAACGGAGTCGAATTCCCGAATGTTTATAATGACCGGGTATACGTGCATTGGGTACCGTATGACGACAGTATGCAACTAAAGCGGGTCGATCATCCCTTTCGAATGTTCGAAAGCCAGGCCGACCTGATCGGGGATCTTACCCTAACACCCAAGGGGCTAAAGGGTATCGGTATTATGGATTTCGAAGGCGCACAGTTGATCACCACCCACGAATTCCGGTACAAATCCAATTCTTTCGAAGTGGATACGGCCGAATTGAAATTCAAAGCCGTCGATCCGGATCAGATCGCCTTCCGGGCGCCAAACGTCAGCGCCGAAGTCAACTTTAAGAAGCGGATCGGTAAGTTCAAATCCAACCTCAAGGAAATGTCTATCGAGTTTCCTTATAACCAATATAAAACTTCGATCAACGAGTTCGTTTGGGATATGGACAAGAAAACCATCGATTTCAAATCCGAGGATGGCAAAGCCTTGTTCGTTTCCACCCACCCCGACCAGGATTCCTTGCAATTCAATGGCGCCAATGCGGTATTCAGCCTGGAAACCAACGTCCTCGACATTCATGGAATACCCTTTATCTATGTAGCCGATGCCAAAGTGATCCCGGACAGTAATTATGTGATCATCGACCCCGGCGCCAGGATGCGTAAATTGCACAAGGCAGTGGTGGAAGTCGATACGATCACACATTACCATACCTTATATGACGCCGAGATCAACATCTATGGCCGCAAAAGCTATATGGGTGAAGGGGTATATGATTATGTCAACCTTTCCAAAGAACCTCAGCCGATCAACTTCCATGATATCAGCGTTTTTGAAGATGAGATCGATGAGGAGATCTTAACGACACAGGCCGACGGCCGGATCAAGGAGGCCGAGGAGTTTTTCCTGAATCCCAGGATCGCTTATAAAGGTAATGTGCACCTGGTGGCTACCAAAAAGTATTTGACTTTCGACGGATTTGCCAAGCTCGAGCACCATCATCCCAAAGTAACCACCCAATGGTTCAGCTTTAAGAACGAGATCAACCCGGATTCCATGTATATCAACGTGGAAAATCCCGTTAATGAAAATGGCCGAAACCTCTTTGCCGGCTTTATCCTGGCTTCCGAACCGCTGGATGTGTACACGACCTTTATGGATGCCAAACGTAATCCGAATGACGACCTGATCTTTAATGCCAACGGTATATTTATCTATAATGAGGTCGATAATGAATTCGTGATCGGTACAGAACCCAAGGTCCTAGGCAGGACCACTATCGGCAATATCCTGAAATTCAACGATGAATCCGGAATATTTTATGGCGAAGGCTTGATCGACCTGAATACCAATGCAGATCTGATCGATATCACCTCCGTCGGCAGTATCACCAATAACCTGAATGACAATAAGTTCATTTTCGATATGGTAATGGGCATGGATTTCAAATTATCCAACGAATTGTTACAGATCCTTCAAAATGTTTTCCTCGAATTGACCTATGATATGCCCGATATCGATTATACGGTCCCGAATTTCGAACGGTCGGTACTGACCTTTATTGAAGATGAAAAGGAGCAGGTCAAATTCTCCGAGGAATATCAAAAAACGGGGATCTTCAAAAAACCCGATGAAATTAAATCGACCCTCTTCCTGACCGATGTCAAACTGCAGTGGAATGCCGGTACCGAAACCTTTGTATCGATCGCACCGATGGGCCTGAGCTATATCGGGGACAAGCCGATCAACAAAATGATCGTGAGTTACATGGAATTCGGTAAGAAGCGAAGTGGCGGTTTCTTTACCATTTATTTACAGGCAGCCGCAGAGGAATGGTACTACCTGAGCTACAAAAACAAGATCCTGTCCATATTGACTTCCAACGCCGAATTCACTAAGATCCTGACCACATTGGCGCTGGAAAAAAGAAGATCGAAAGGGCCTAACAACAAGCTTTATGTTTACCAAAAAGGTGGCTCTACGATCCAGAAAGACAACTTTGTAACCCGCCTGAAAGGTTACCAAAAGAATTAAAATATATTTATTAATTTAGTCGTTTCACTTCATCATTTGTGAATGATCACCCTGCCCAGTATAATTGGCCTGATCTTTGCTTACCTTATCGGATCTATTCCTTCAGCAGTCTGGATCGGCAGGTTTTTTTACAAGATCGATGTCAGGGAATATGGCAGTGGAAATGCCGGAGCCACCAATACCTTCAGGGTGTTGGGTAAGCGAGCGGGAATTATCGTGATGTTGATCGATATCCTGAAAGGTTTTGTAGCGACCAACCTGGCTTTTGTGATGGGAAATTTGCCGCTCGATGCCGTTCAGACCGTTAATTTTCAGCTTAGTCTCGGTATTGCAGCGGTATTAGGACATATCTTCCCTATTTATGCAGGCTTCCGGGGTGGCAAAGGCATTGCAACACTCCTGGGGATGGTCCTGGCCTTGCTGCCACAGGCGGCCTTGATATGTTTTGGGATCTTTGCCGTAACCCTGTTGATCACAAGGTATGTGTCGCTCAGCTCCATGATTGCCAGTATTGCTTTTCCCCTCCTGACTTTTTTTGCCTATAAAAACACCGAACCTTCTCTTAAAGTTTTTGGCATAGCAATTGCATTGTTAGTGATTACAACCCATCAAAAGAACATTGAACGGTTGCTAAAAGGCGAAGAACATAAAGCCCGGCTATTCCGGAAAAAAAGTCAAAAACAGTAAATCATGTGGAAGGTATTATTGACCATTGAAGTTGCTTGCCTTTGTTTAATGTCCTGCAGCAAGGTTCCTGTTACCGGCCGACGACAAATGAATATGTTGCCCGAGAACATGCTGATGGATATGAGCCTGACCAATTACAGTAATTTTTTAAAAAGCCATAAAGTAGTTTCCGGCTCCCAGCATGCCGCCATGGTGAAAAAAACCGGTAGCAGGATCTCCGTTGCCGTGGAACGTTATCTGAGGAAAAAAGGTGGCCATAAAAGGGTAAAGGGCTATAAATGGGCTTTTAACCTGGTGCAAGACAATACCGTCAACGCCTGGTGTATGCCTGGTGGGAAAGTGGTGTTTTATACCGGGATCATGCCCATTGCCAAAACGGAAACCGGCGTAGCGGTGGTGATGGGCCATGAAATAGCCCATGCGGTAGCCAGGCATGGCAACGAAAGAATGAGCCAGGGATTGGCCCTTCAAATGGGTGGGATTGCCCTGGCGGTTGCGCTGAGCCAGAAATCCAAGGAAACCCAGGCATTGTTCCTGAGCGCCTATGGCGTCGGATCTGCGGTCGGGGTTATGTTGCCGTTTTCCAGGAAACATGAAGCCGAAGCGGATAAAATGGGGCTTGTATTTATGGCGCTGGCAGGTTATGACCCCAGGGAAGCCCCTAAATTCTGGCAAAGGATGAAGGCGCGATCCAAAGGTTCACCCCCGGAATTCCTGAGTACGCACCCGAATCATGGTACGCGGATCAAAAAGCTCAACGACTACATGCCTACGGCGCTGAAATACTATAAGAAGAAGTAGATCCCTCCAATTAACACCGGCCACTTGTACCCAAAGATTTCCAGGATCACCTACTGGATGAGCTTTCTGATGGCTCAATCCGTTGAAAAAACCGGTAGCCCCCTGAATCCTGTCCTGGAAGTCAGTTGCCTGAACGGGCGGTTGCGACTAAGCACGCAAAACGCCATTTATTCCTATGAAGATTTTTATACAGCCTTTGCGGATTCCTTCCGTTGGCTCGGGATCGAGCTTTATGATATTCAACAGGTATTGGTATTGGGTTATGGCTTGGGCAGCGTGCCCGTTATTTTACACAAACATTATGGGATGGCTCCGAAGATCACTGCAGTGGAATTGGATCCGGCCATCATTGAGCTCGCTAAGAAATATTACCCGGAACTTTCGAGATCCGTTGCTTTTCATGCCATGGATGCGGAGGCTTTCGTTGCCGAAGACTCCGGAACTTACGACCTGATCGTGATCGACCTCTTTGTAGATGATGTTACGCCCGATAAATTCAACGAACCGGCCTTCCTGCAAAAGGTACGTGAATTACTAAGCCCAAAGGGGTTATGTTTATTTAACCGGATCGCTAAAACAACGGCTCAAAAAGAGCTGGCAGAGCGTTATTACCAGGACATTTTTTTGCAGGTTTTTCCGGATGGACAAAGACTTCTACTGCCGGGTAATCATATCCTGATCCATACACCGGCCGGATCGAAAGATTAATCGAGGTACAACGGAAAACTACCGGGATCTACATCATTCATCATCTCATAAACCGCTTCCACAAGATCTTCCGTACTGGGTTTGGAAAAATAGTCTCCGTCGGAAGCATATGCGGCCCGGTGTGGTTTTGCCGTCAGCGTTTTGGGAGCGACATCCAGCCAGTAATAGCCCTTTTGCTCTTCAAGGATCTGCTGGAGGATAAATGCAGATGCGCCTCCGGGAACATCTTCATCCAGCACCAGGAGCTTACTGGTCTTTTTCAGGGAATCGACGATACGGTGATTGAGATCGAAAGGCAGTAAAGACTGCACATCTATCAGTTCAATGGAGATCCCGGCAGGCTGCAGCCGTTGAATAGCTTCCTGGGCGATCCTGCAACAGGACCCGTAAGTAACCAGGGTGAGGTCATCCCCTTCCTGCAGCACTTCAGGCATGCCTAAGGGAACCGTAAATTCGCCGATGTTTTCGGGGAGCTTTTCTTTGAGGCGGTAGCCGTTAAGACATTCTATGATCAATGCGGGATCGTCCGACTGAAGCATCGTATTGTAGAACCCGGCGGCCTGGGTCATATTCCTGGGGGTAAGCACATAGACCCCTCTCAGGGAATTGATGACCATACCCATCGGTGAGCCGGTGTGCCAAATGCCTTCCAACCGGTGTCCCCTGGTTCTGATGATCAGGGGCGCTTTTTGTCTGCCGCGGCTTCGGTATTGAAGGGTAGCCAGGTCATCGGTTAATGGCTGTAGCCCGTAAATGAGATAATCCAGGTATTGGATCTCAGCTACCGGCCTCAGCCCTCTCATCGCCATACCGATCCCTTGTCCGATGATGGTCGCTTCCCGGATCCCGGTGTCGAAAACGCGGTGTTTCCCATGCTTATCCTGGAGGCCGGCAAAACCCTGGTTGACATCGCCGATCTTGCCGACATCTTCACCGAAGGCCAGAAACCGCGGTTCCCGCCGGATCGCTGCATCAAAACAGGCGTTAAGGATCTCCGAACCGTTGATCATGGGGGCATTATCGCCGTACACTGGCTTAATTTCCGGGACCTTTAACGCAGACTCCCCGGATTCGCTATACAGGTTGGCGTTAAACCGGTCATGGTTAGCCTGATCTGCGCCGTCTTTCCAGGTTTTAAGCGCTTGTGCCGATGGTCCCATTTCCATCCTTACCGCAAATAAAGATTCCCGTACCGTACGCATGATATCCCTCCGGACAGGATCCCGCATGCCGGTCAATTCCTTGTGATACTGCTCCAAAACAGCCGAAGCGCCGGGGCTCTCCGCAGCCATCTTTTGGAGCAGTTCGCCTACTGCTGCAATATCGTCTTTGATGGGTTGGAGGTAGGCCTCCCAGGCCTTCTTTTTGGCGTCATTTACCTGCTGTTTGGATCCGGCTTCGATAGCATCCAGTTCCTCCTGGGTCGCCAGGGCATTGCTTAAGATCCACTCCCTGAATTTGCGGATGCAATCGATCTCCTCTTCTCGCGCCAATTGCTCTTTTGTCTTATACCTTTCATGCGACCCTGAAGTGGAATGGCCCTGTGGTTGGGTACATTCCTTGATATGAAAGATCGCCGGAATATGCGTTTCCCTTACTTTGGCGATACCGTTTTCATAGGTTTCGCAAAGCGCCGGATAATCCCAGGCATTGACTGTATAAATATCAAAGCCTTCTCCTTGCTCGCTTACCTGGAAACCTTCCAGGATCTCGGAAATACTTCCTTTGGTGGTCTGGTATTCGATCGGCACGGATATCCCATAGCCATCGTCCCAGATGGAAATGGCCAGGGGCACTTTG
>JANQFB010000375.1 GCA_028278085.1 Chitinophagales bacterium | reverse complement strand
ATACGCTCCGGCAAAGTCGTCAAACTGACCGCCGGCAGTATCAATAAATTGGTTTTTTAGGCACCATTGATCTAAAATCCGCAGCCCGGACAGGCAATCCCCGGGGTAGATATTTTTTATACGGTAAAATTAGCGATTTGGCTATTCTCCTGCCTTAGCGTTAAGCGATGAAAATGGTGAATAATCGGGCAATCCTTTGATTTCAGGGGTTTTTGAATGTGGATAATTTTATACGTGCTAACTTGATCCGGGCCGGCAAGCGCATTTCCGGATGATAAGATCCCTGGGAGCAGGCCAACCGGAATGGAATGAAAACAGGAATAATTGACTGTTCCGGGCGAATAATCAGAGGTGACCATCAAATAATAATATTTCACTTTTTTTGAAGGATATTAGCCTATCTTAGTATGCATAAACATGAATGCTCCATCTGAAAAAAACTGATCTATGAAATCAATCAATTTACACTCCCTTGCTTACGGAGTTTTATTCGCTTCCCTCCTGAGTTTATTGGCCTGTGGTTCCAAAAAAGAAAGGATCCGCTACGATCCCGCATTTAATGCTTATCTCTCCGCATACACATCGGGCGCTATTTCCAAACGATCCAGCATCTTTGTCAGGTTCGGGGATCCGGTGATCGCCCGGGATGAAGTAGGCCGGGTCATGAATAAAGCTTCTTTTTCCTTTGACCCGGGTATCCGTGGCAAAACAGTATGGGCCGATACCAGGACCCTCGAGTTCATCCCGGAAACCTTATTACCATCCGGTACTTCCTTTACCGCGACCCTCAAACTCGGGGATTTTATCGAACAAATACCCGACTCCCTGCGTGAATTCAAATTCCAGTTTGCTACCAAAGCCCAATCTTTCGAGGTCGACCTGAAAGGCCTAAAGAACCTGGATGAGCAGGATCTGAAATGGCAACGACTCGAAGGCAGGCTTTCCACGGCCGATTTCGAGCCTGTGGACCATATTACAAGATTGCTGAAAGCCACCTATGAAGGCCAGGAATGGCGCATCAAATGGGAGCATTTGTCGGATAAGAACAGTCATGTATTCACGATCGACAGCATCCCCAGGAAAGATACCAAAGGTAGGTTGATCGTATCCTGGGACGGCGACGAGATAGACCTGGACATCTCCGGGGAGCGAACCTATGAGATCCCGGCGCTGGGCGATTTCAAACACATCAATACCTATAGTTACAATAGCCCCGATCAATACATTTTACTCGAATTCTCGGATCCCATCCAGAAATCCCAGGCCCTGGACGGGTTGATCAGGGTGGGCGACTATGATGTGAACTACCAGATCAGTGGCAATAATATCAAGGTATACCCTGTCGTTCGACTCATCGGAACAGTTGCCGTAACCGTCGAACCAGGAATTGCCAATATTCTGGGTCACAAGATCCAATCACCTTCTCAAACCCAGGTTACCTTTTCCGAGATCAAGCCGCAAGTGAAGCTGGTCGGGAACGGCGTGATCATCCCCCAATCAAAGATCTTACCTTTTGTTTTCGAAGCCGTCAATTTATCTGCTGTTGACGTCAGGATCATCAAGATCTTTGAGAAGAGTATCCCTCAGTTTTTACAAGTCAACCGCCTGGCGGAGTCCAGGGAACTGAAAAGGGTCGGGCATGTGATGTTGAGAAAAAAGGTCGAGTTGGGCAATTCCTCCCTGGATTTGCGCAGTTGGAATAAACATGTGCTTGACCTGAGTGAATTGATCAAAACCGAACCGGGCGCTATTTATGAAGTAGCCCTGGGGTTCCGGAGAAGCTACTCTTTATATACCTGCAATGATTCCCTGACCGGCCCGGATGATGCCGGCATGCTGGCAGTAGCAGACGACTGGGGCAAACCGGATGAGGTGCAGTCAGAAGACAGCTATTGGGATTATTATTATGAAGAGGAGCAGGATTATGAATGGCAAGACAGGGACGATCCCTGCAAAAATGCCTACTATCACAGCGGAAGGGCGGTTTCCCGAAACGTGCTGGCCTCAGACCTGGGCTTGATCGCCAAGCGGGGGCCGGATGGTGATATGTACTTTGCCGCTACCGATATCATTTCCACCGAACCCCAGGGAAATGTTGTCCTGAAGATCTACAATTATCAACAACATTTGCTGAAAACCATCACCACCGGTTTCGACGGTACCGCCCGGGTGAAACTCTCGGAAACCCCCTACCTCTTGGTAGCGGAGCAAGGCAAAGAAAGAGGATACCTTCGTCTCGATGACGGTACTTCCCTATCCGTCAGCCGTTTCGATGTTGGCGGTAAAACCTTCTCCCGGGGATTAAAAGGTTTTATTTATGCGGAAAGAGGGGTCTGGCGGCCCGGGGATTCCATTTTTGTCAACCTTATCCTGGAAGACAGGCTTAAAACACTACCGGCGGAGCATCCGCTGACCTTCGAGTTGGTTAATCCCCGCGGACAGTTAACATCGCGAATGATCCGGCGTGCGTCGAAGCATGGTTTTTATCAATTCCATACCCGTACCAAACCCGATGATCCAACCGGCAATTATATCGCAAAGATCCACGTGGGCGGCGTGACTTTTCAAAAAACACTTAAAGTAGAGACCATTGTGCCAAACCGGTTAAAGATCGCGCTCGATTTCGGGGTAGACCATCTATCCACCCTTACCGATCAACTGGAAGCCAATATGGAAGTCAAATGGCTGCACGGAGCTATTGCCAAAAACCTCGATGCGGAGGTAGCGGTTACCCTGGTACAATCCCGAACCAAATTCAACCGGTATACCGAATATACCTTCGACGACCCGACCCGGAAATTCTATGCGGAAAATAATGTGTTATTCGAAGGCCAGTTGGATGAAAGCGGGATCGCCAGGATACCGGCTGATATCACTGCCCAGGAAGCAGCCCCAGGAATGCTTACCGCGAATTTCAACGGTAAGGTGTATGAGCCGGGCGGTAATTTTTCCAGCGACAGGTTCAGTATTCCCTATCACCCCTTTGAAACCTATGCCGGCATCAAGCTACCCAAAGGAGATAAAGCCCGTGGAATGCTGCTCACCGATACCAATCACCAGGTCAGGATCGTAACCCTGGACCTGGAAGGTAATCCCGTTTCGAGGGAAAAAGTGGATGTCGCTGTATACAAGCTGTCCTGGAAATGGTGGTGGGATAAGTCGGAAGAAGATCTCAGCTACCAGGGAACCGACCATAGCCATGCCCTTCAAAGCGGGACGATCGCTACGAAAGACGGCGTGGGCAGTTGGACCCTGCGGGTGAACTACCCCGAGTGGGGCCGATACCTGGTCAGGGCTTGTGATGAAGGCGGCCATTGTACCGGGAAGATCATTTACATGGACTGGCCCGGCTGGGCAGGCAGAGGACAAAAAGACAAGCTGGCCGGGGCCAACATGTTAACCTTTACTGCCAACAATACAGCTTTCGATGTGGGAGAAGAAGTGACCCTGAATATTCCGACCGGGAATGCCGGAAGAGCCTTGGTAAGCCTGGAAAACGGAACGAAGGTCGTCCGCTCTTTCTGGGTCGATGCCGTGAAAGGGATGACCCGTTTCTCCTTCAAAACCACCCCGGAGATGTCGCCGAATATATACGCCCATGTAACCTTACTGCAGCCACATGCGCAGACCAGCAATGATCTACCCATCCGGTTGTACGGGGTGATCCCCTTGCAGGTAAAAGACCCGGAAACAGTGCTGCATCCGGAGATCAGTATGCCGGATGTACTGGAGCCGATGAAAGAGGTACGTATCCGGGTAACGGAAAAAGACAACCGGCCGATGACCTATTCCATTGCGATCGTGGATGAAGGCCTGCTGGGCCTCACCCGGTTCCGGACACCTGATCCCTGGAACTATTTTTATCAGCGCCAGGCCCTGGATGTAAAGACCTGGGACCTTTATGACGAGATCGTCGGCGCCGATCCCTCGAAGATCAGCAGCCTGTTGAGTATCGGAGGGGATGACGACGGGGGCAGCTCCGAAGGTGGTACCAAGCAAAACCGGTTTAAGCCGGTAGTCAGGTTTATGGGGCCCTTTCATTTACCCAAGGGCGGATCTCAAACGCATGCCTATAAAATGCCCAATTACATCGGAGCGGTCAAAACCATGGTCGTAGCGGGTTACGAGGGTTCATACGGCCATGCGGAAAAATCGACGCCAGTCAAAAAGCCGTTGATGGTATTGGCTACCCTGCCAAGAGTATTGGGGCCGAAAGAGCAGATCAAGCTGCCGGTAACCGTTTTTGCCCTGGACGAAAAGATCAGGTCCGTGGATGTTTCGGTACACGCCGACGAATTGCTGACCGTTGACGGACATCGCACCCAAAAGATCTCATTCAAAGATCCGGGTGATCAAATGGTCACCTTCAACCTGAATGTGAAAGAAGGTATTGGTCAGGGCAGGATCAAAGTGATGGCGAAAAGCGGCAAAGAATCAGCCTTCTATGAAGTTGACGTTACCGTCAGGAATCCCAACCCACGTATCGTGGATGTTTATACCAAAGATCTGAACACCGGAGATTCCTGGAAACAGGACTACCGGCCGGTGGGTATGCAAGGAACCAATAAAGCGGTGCTGGAAGTTTCAACCATTCCTCCGATCAATTTGGGCAAACGGCTGAACTACCTTGTCCGGTATCCGCACGGCTGTATCGAGCAAACCACCTCCTCCGTTTTCCCGCAATTATATTTAACCGATCTCCTGAAGCTCTCGGATAAGGACAGGAAGAAGATCGAACGGAATATCAGGGCAGGGATACACCGGCTGCGTTCTTTTCAACTGGCCGACGGCGGCCTGGGATATTGGCCCGGCGCCTATCAATCCGACGAGTGGGGCACCAGTTATGCCGGTCACTTTATCCTGGAAGCCCGGCAGGCCGGCTATCATGTGCCCGACAAATTCATCAAAAACTGGATCGCATACCAACGGAAAAAATCGAGGTCATGGTCGGGAGGCAACAGAAGCGCCGAGCTGACCCAGTCATACCGTTTATATCTCCTGGCGTTGGCCGGATCCCCTGATATCGGATCCATGAATCGCCTGCGGATGAAAAAGTCATTATCGGCTACCGCCAAATGGAACCTTGCTGCCGCCTATCACATGGCCGTTCAACCGGAAATAGCCCTGCAGCTAACCAAGGGATTATCAACCGAAGTGGCGCCATATAAGGAACTATCCTATACCTATGGCTCCGATCATCGCGACCGGGCCATCATCCTGCAAGCCCTCAGTATCATGGATCAACGGGGGAAAGCAGATCAATTGGTCCGCGTAGTGTCCGACAGGCTCGGCAGTGACCAATGGATGAGCACACAGGAAACCGGTTATAGCCTGATCGCGGTAGCCAAGTATGCCGGCCGGTCAGGTACCGACCGACAGATAGCCTTTGAATACCGGATGGATGACGGTTCCTGGCAAAATGCCAGCGCCAATACCCCGCTTTGGCA
>JANQFB010000323.1 GCA_028278085.1 Chitinophagales bacterium | reverse complement strand
GCCCCGGATGATCTGGCCTCCAAGCAAGAAAGCCTTAAGCAACTGGAAAAGGAAAGAATAGATCTTGACAAAAAAATTGCCGACCTGAAAATAGAGATCGGGCTATTGGACTCGAATGCCGTTGCCGAAAAACCCAAAGGCATCCTGGTAACCACACAGCCGATCCGGAAAAAGAAATTCGAACATTTTGTGGAAGTTCAGGGTGCTGCGGCTTCCCGGGAGAATATTCAGCTTAGCGCGGAGATGGGCGGCATGGTTCAAAAAGTGTTGGTAAAGGAAGGTGATAAAGTTTCCAAAGGACAGCTTATCGTACAGCTCGATGCTTCGCTTATCCGGAACAATATCGCAGAGCTGAAAACAGCGCTTGACCTGGCCACCACCACTTATCAAAAACAAAAGAAATTGTGGGATCAAA
Organism: Chitinophagales bacterium; assembly: GCA_028278085.1. Classification (GTDB taxonomy): domain Bacteria; phylum Bacteroidota; class Bacteroidia; order Chitinophagales; family JANQFB01; genus JANQFB01. The sequence continues at coordinate 54,236 of JANQFB010000323.1, read as the reverse complement.
AAATAGGTTCGGAAATGCAGTACCTGCAGGCTAAGAATCAGAAAGAATCCCTGGAAAAAAAGTTGGTCACGGCAAACACCCAGCTTTCCAAGATGCAGGTTAAATCGCCGATATCCGGGTCAATCGATGAAGTGTTTATCCGGATCGGGGAAATGGCTGCTCCGGGATTACCCATCGCCAGGATCGTCAACCTCAACCGTATCTACATGCGGTCGGATATTTCCGAAGCTTATGTCGGCTCCTTTCAAAAGGGAGATAGCGTGTGGGTGGAATTCCCTTCCCTGAACATCGAAGAGTCAACCCGGATCACCGCCGTAGGACAGTTCATCAATCCGAATAACCGGACCTTTAAGGTAGAGGTCAGCCTGGATAATACGGCCAATCAATATAAACCCAATATGCTGGGCCTGATCAAGCTAAGGGATATGGTGAAAGATAATGCCCTGGTCGTACCGACCAAATACATAGAAAATGTTAAAGGCCATCATTTTGTTTATGTCGTGAACAAAGAAAACGGCCAGGACCTGGCCAGGCAGGTAAAGATCGAGCTGGGCCCGGCCTATAATGGAGAAAGCCTGATCGTATCAGGATTAACCGAAAATCAGCAATTGATCACCGAGGGATTCAGGGGAGTTAAGAACGGTGATCTTATTGATATCAAACAATTATAAGCCATGACTGATCAATCGCGGGATACCAAAACTCAACCACCCGAAAAGAAAGTAATCAAGGAATTCGGGTTAACGAATCTGTCGCTTGCGAACAGTACTACCGTATTCATCCTGATCTTCCTGATCTCTTTTTTAGGCATTTGGTCGTATATCTCCATGCCCAAGGAAAGCTTTCCGGAAGCGATCATGCCGGAGATCTATATCGGTACGACCTATCCGGGCAACTCGCCGCTGGATATGGAGAACCTGATCACCCGTCCTATTGAAAATGAAGTGAACACGATCAGCGGGGTAGATAAGATCACCAGCACCTCCATCCAGGATTATTCTACCATCATCGTTAAGTTCGAATCGGACATAGAGGTGGAGGAAGCTCTTCAGGATGTTAAAGATGCGGTCGATAAAGTAAAGAAAGACCTTCCTTCCGATCTCGACCAGGATCCCAATGTCTTTGATGTGAACATGTCCGAATTCCCGGTCATGAATATTAACCTTTCCGGGGATTTCAACAACGAGGAGTTAAAAGAGTATGCCGAATACCTGGAAGATGAGATCGAAAAATTAATAGAGATCTCCAAAGCCGAGATCCGCGGGTTACAGGAAAGAGAGGTCAAGATCAATGTGGATATCCATAAAATGGCTGCCCTGGAGATCAGCTTCCAGGACATTGAAAATGCGATCCGGGCGGAAAATGTCACGATCTCAGGCGGGAATATAAAAGTTGACGACCTCCGGCGGACCATCCGTGTGATCGGCGAATTCTCGGATCCTGCCGATATCAACGAAGTGATCGTTAAACATGAAAAGCAAAACATCGTCTATCTCGGCGACATTGCAGACATAAACTTCGATTATGCAGAGCGGTCGAGCTATGCCCGGAACAACAAAGAAGCCGTGGTAATGGTAGACGTCGTTAAGCGGAGCGGAGAAAACCTGATCGCCGCGGCCAAACAGATCCAGGCGATCATTACCGAAGCCAAAGAAAAGGTATTCCCACCCGACCTGGAGATATCGATCACCAATGATCAATCGAAGCAAACCATCAGCATGGTCAACAACCTAGAGAACAGTATCATCTCCGGGGTAATATTGGTGGTATTGGTACTCTTGTTTTTCCTGGGCCTGAGAAACGCTTTATTTGTCGGGATCGCCATTCCCTTATCGATGTTCACTGCCTTCTTTATCCTTGACTCGATGGGCGTAACCATGAATATGATGGTGCTGTTTTCCACGATCCTGGCCCTGGGTATGCTGGTCGATAATGGGATTGTGGTGGTAGAGAATATCTACCGGCTCATGGATGAAGGCTATCACCCGGTAAGAGCTGCCAAAGAAGGTGTCGGAGAAGTGGCCTTGCCGATCATCGCTTCAACGGCAACGACGCTGGCGGCATTCCTTCCGTTGGCCATTTGGCCGGGGATCATGGGTGAATTCATGTTCTACCTTCCCTTGAGCCTCATGATCGTATTGGCGTCCTCTTTGTTCGTGGCGCTGGTGATCAACCCTGTGCTAACATCCAGGTATATGCGCGTGGGCCAGCAAGGGCCGGTCAACAAAAGAAAGTACCTGTTTATCTCCCTGGGCTTGTTGGGTTTTGGGTTGTTGCTGTATTTACCCAAATGGTATGCCTTTAGTAATTTGTTTTTTGTTTTACCGGCGATCATCATTTTTGCCAATGTGTTCTTTTTAACGCCCGGCTCCAAGTGGTTTCAAGATAAACTCTTACCCATCCTGGAAAACACCTATTACAAATTCCTTTCCTTTGCTTTGAGAAGGTATAACCCGGTGTTTTTCTTTTTCGGAACGATCGGAATGCTGTTCTTTTCCTTTATCCTGATGGGGGTAAAATCTCCCAAAGTGATCTTTTTCCCGATCAATGAGCCCCATTATGTGAACGTCTTCATTGAAAAGCCGATCGGTACGGATATCGAAGAAACCAACCGGTTTACCGATATTATCGAAGAAAAGGTGATCAACCTGATCGAAGAAAAGAATTACTGGGATGTAGTGGAAGCCGTGATCGCCCAGGTAGGAGAAGGTACCAGCGACCCGATGGAAGGTCCCAGCACCGGTAATACCCCGCATAAGGCAAGGATTACGGTGGCTTTTGTCGATTACCAGGAAAGAGGCGGCATCAATACCACCAATATCATGGAAGAGATCCGTGCGGAAATGGGTGGTTACCCGGGTGTCGACATCACGGTCGACAAAGATCCGGCCGGACCGCCGATGCCCAAGCCGATCAATATCGAAATTGTCGGAGAGGACTTCGAGGTCCTGTTGACCGAAGCGGAGAAGATGAAGAAGTTTATCAATTCGAAGAATATCAATGGGATCGAAGCTTTGAAAACCGATGTGCAACTGGGTAGCCCGGAAATGATCGTGGATATCGATCGGAAAAAAGCCAGGAGGTTCGGGGTTTCCTCTCAAAGGATCGCCATGGAGCTGAGAACGGCCTTGTTCGGCAAAGAAGTATCCAAATACAAGGTAGGGGAAGATGAATATCCGATACAGCTCCGGTTGCAGGATAAATACCGCTATGATGCCGATGCTTTGATCAACCAAAAAGTCACTTTCAGGGATCAGACCAATGGTAAGATCGTACAGGTACCCATATCTTCCCTGGCCAGCACTAATTTAAGCTCCAGCTATAGTGCGGTCAAACGGAAAAACCTGGACCGGGCCATTACCCTGTCGTCGAATGTTACTTCGGGATTCAACGAAAATGAGGTAGTAGAAGAAATAAAAGCCCAACTGACGGATTATGAATTACCGCGCGGCTATTATTTCAAATTTACCGGGCAGCAGGAAGAGCAGGCCAAGGAAATGGCATTCCTGTCAAAAGCCCTGGTGATCGCGGTATTCCTGATCTTCCTGATCATCGTTAGTCAGTTCAACTCCTTCAGTACGCCCTTCATCATCATGGGATCTGTGATGTTCAGCTTTATCGGGGTATTGATGGGGCTGATCATATTCGATATGGACTTTGTGATCATTATGACGATGATGGGGATCATTTCCCTGGCGGGTATCGTGGTCAACAATGCCATTGTACTGGTCGATTATACCGGCCTGGTCCGTCAACGAAGGCGTAAAGAACTGGGGCTGGCCGATGATGAGGTTTTACCGGGTAATGAGCTGATCCAATCCATCGTTCAGGGGGGTAAAACAAGGCTTCGTCCGGTATTGTTAACAGCCATTACCACTTTGCTTGGCTTGCTCCCGCTGGCTACAGGGATGAATATTAACTATTTCACCCTGCTTTCTGACTTTGATCCCCAGATTTCCTTTGGCAGTGATAACGTGATCTTTTGGGGGCCATTATCCTGGACCGTTATTTTTGGCCTGACCTTTGCTACATTCTTAACATTGGTGATCGTGCCGGTGATGTATTTGCTGGCCGATAAATTAAAGATCAGATTATCGAGGTTACTGGGCAAAAAGGTCAAAGTATTCAGTCATGCTTAAGAAAAGCTTCCTGGTATTAATTTGCTGCGGCGCCATGCTGATCGGGCGCGGGCAAGGCAGCAACCTGGAGGAAGGAATTGTTTGGTATAACAAGCGGGCGGATGGGGCTTCGAATGGCAAAGCCCTGCCTGCACCCATCGACCGGTCGATCGACCATTTTAAAAAGGCTATGCTGGAACCGGGCGCAGAGGAAATGGCTGCTTACTACCTGCTGCAATGTTATTATTATAAAGGTACCTTCACCGAAGTGTCGAAAGATGAAGCCAAGGCCATTTACAAGGATGGAAAGGAGTTGGGCGAACGGATGCTGGCCAAATACCCGGAATCACCGGAAATATTATACTGGCATTTTGTAGATCTTGGAAAATGGGGGGAAACCTATGGCAAGATCGCAGCGGCTAAAGAAGGGGTGGCCGACCAATTGAAAGAGGCTGCCGAGAAGCTGATCCGGGTAGATCCGGATTACAGGGATGGCGGCGGCAACCGTTTGCTGGGCATCCTTCATTTCGAAGCGCCCTATATCCCCTTCTTTCTAACCTGGCCCGACGATGATGAAGCGATCAAACACCTGGAAAGATCGTTCGAATATAATCCGGATCACATCAACGGTCTTTTATACTATGCCAAGGTACTGGAAGATAACGGCGACAAAGAAAAAGCGATCAAAACCCTGGAAAAACTGATCCGCCTGCCTGTCGACCCAACGAACCTGTTGGAAGATCAAAAGGATATTAAAGAAGCCAGGGAGCTCCTGGAAAAGTATAAAAAATAAGGATCCCGTCAATAATTTTTCCGGCGGCCATTTGTCAAAACTGCGTCAAATTTGACGCGATCTTTGGTCAAAATTGACGCGAATCTGCACTTTTTGATATTTGAGCCCGGCTATTACCGAGGGCAGGCGGAAAACTTTCGGGACGATCGTAAAATATTTGAACCTTCTTATCGTCTATAGAGTTATAAAGAACAACGAATAGAGAGCAATGACGCCAAAAGTAATCATGATCATTATCGGGGCTTTGTTTTTTGTTGCAGTGGATTGGTATGTGTTCCAGGCCATAAAAGTGATCTCCAAGGATTATCTTCCCTGGCTACGGAATACAATATTCACTGCCTACTGGCTGATCCTGGGTCTGAGTCTCACCGCCTTCCTTTACTACCATTTAGCAGGGATCACCGAGTTTAATAAATATTTCCGCACCTACCTGATGACGGGTATTTTCATCAACTATTTTTCGAAAGTTTTCGCCGTAATATTCCTCTTGATCAGTGACCTGATACGAGGAGGGCAGTGGCTTGTAGGGAAGGTCGGCAACCTTGTTGCTTCGGCCCCCAGTGAAACAGCATCGGCCATTAGCCGGTCGGAATTCCTGGTACAAACCGGCTTGGTGGTAGCGGCCGTTCCTTTGACAGCGATGAGTTATGGAATCGTCAAAGGCGCGCATAATTATAGTGTCAGAAGAGAAGAGTTATTCCTGCCTAATCTTCCGGCAGCTTTCGACGGCGTCAAAATTGCCCAGATCTCCGATATCCATGCAGGTAGCTTCGTCAATAAAACAGCCGTGATGGGCGGTGTGGAGAAGATCATGGCAGAAAAGCCGGATATGGTCTTTTTTACCGGTGACCTGGTTAACTACGCCGCCAAGGAAATGCAGGACTATATAAATGTTTTCGACAAGGTCAAAGCGCCTTTGGGCGTTTATTCGGTCATGGGCAATCATGATTATGGGGAATACAAAACATGGGTTAATGAGGAGGCCAGGAAACGGAACAAAGAAAACTTTCAACTGGTGCATCGAAACCTCGGCTGGGACCTTTTGCTGAATGAAAACCGGAAGATCAGGGTGGATGGAGAAGAGATCGCCGTAGTTGGCGTGGAAAACTGGGGCCGGACCGACTGGTCGCAGAAATACGGCCAATTGGATAAGGCGCTGGAAAATACTAAGGATACCCCCGTGAAACTGTTATTATCGCACGACCCCAGCCATTGGGAAGCACAAGTCCTGGATCATCCGGCAACCATCGATCTGATGCTTTCCGGCCATACCCATGGCTTTCAGTTCGGACTGGAGATCGGCGACTTCAAATGGAGCCCGGCTCAATATGTTTATAAGCAATGGGCCGGCATGTACAACCGCGATAACCAGCACCTGTATGTCAACCGTGGCTTCGGCTACCTTGGTTTTCCCGGGCGGATCGGTATGCCTCCCGAGATAACGGTAATTACCCTTAAAAAGGCCTGACACCATCAGTTGAGGCCAAAACTCACCTCATTTTTGTCACTTTACCTATCATTGGTTGAGCATAAATATTTTGTAATCACGCACAAACATATTTATGTTTCGAAAAAGGCTGTCAAATTAGGCCTGGCTTTTCTTTGAGCTAACCGGCAATTATCAATATTTTTGGGACAATTAATCTTGATTGATTAAGAAAACAGGTATTCTTGAATACCTAGTCTTGAGCACTACTGATCTGTTTAAAAGCACATCGCTTTCAATGGCAAGGCTTTAGTCCTTGCCATTTCTTTCTGTCGATCAAAAACTATATCATGGAAAACATCAAACCCCTTTTGTTTCTCCTCGGTTTTGGATGGATCCTTTTTTTTGCCTGCCATTCCCCCCAAGCGGAGAAAAAAAAGACAAAAGAATCTGCTACCGCTCAAAAACCCTCCAAGCCTTTGTTTTCCTTGCTTTCCCATGAAACCACCGGCATCGATTTCATTAATACTTTGCATGAAACCGTTGAGGTAAACACCTACAATTACATCAATAGCTATAGCGGTGGCGGGGTAGCCATCGGCGACATAAACAACGATGGCCTGACGGATATCTTTTTAACCGGTAATACGGTTCCGGATAAGCTGTTTCTCAACAAAGGGAATATGACATTCGAAGATATCACCGCCACGGCCGGGGTTGCAGGAGGCGACGGATGGAGCTCCGGGGTAACGATGGGTGATGTCAACGGGGATGGCCTGCTCGATATATATGTTTGTAAAGCCTTTAACGATAGAAACCCGCTGCTGAGAGCCAATCTTTTGTACATCAACAATGGTGACGGGACATTTACCGAAAGCGCCAAAGCCTATAAGGTCGACAATGATAATCTTTCCACCCAGGCCACCTTTTTCGATTACGACCTCGACGGCGACCTCGACCTGTTTGTCGGCAATCACCCCAGGGTATATAACCTGAATTCGACTTACAGCTTCCAGCAGGTCTCCAATCCAAAGCTGGAAAACAGTGACCGCCTCTACCGCAACAATGGAAACGGCAGCTTTTCGGATGTAACCCGATCATCCGGTATATTGAATTATGGTTTTCTGTTAGGCGTGATCGCCGGAGACCTGAATGACGACGGTTGGCCCGACCTTTACCTGGCCAACGACCACCAGGAACCGGATATCCTGTTCATCAACAACAAAAACGGCACGTTCACCGATGGCATTCACGATTATTTTAAACATATTTCCTATTTCAGCATGGGTATCGATATGGCCGACTATAACAATGACGGCCTGTTGGATATCATCGTGGCGGATATGATGGCAGAAGACAATTACCGTCAAAAAACACAAATGGCCAGTATGGATCCCCAAGGATTCTGGAATATGGTGGATCATGGCTATCATTACCAGTATATGCGGAATGCCCTTCAACTGAACAATGGCAACGGCACTTTCAGCGAGATTGCCTTGCTGGCCGGGGTATCGTATACCGACTGGAGCTGGGCCACCCTGTTTGCCGATTTTGATAATGACGGGTTAAAAGATCTTTTTGTCACCAACGGTTATAAACGGGATATCAAAGACAAGGATTTTGTGAAAAAGATCGATGATCAACTGGCCAGCAGCGGAGGAAGGTATAAAAAGGACGAGATCTTCCAGATCCTGAGCATGATCCCGACTACCTTGCTGTCCAATAAGTATTACCGGAATAAAGGCGATCTTACCTTTGCAGACCTGTCCGCTTCCTCAGGCCTCAACCACCCGGGCATTTCCACCGGCGCTGCCTATGGCGACCTGGATAATGACGGCGACCTCGACCTGGTGGTCAGTAACATCAACGACGAGGTTTATATTCACCAAAACAATACCAATGAGATCGACCCCAAACGCTATGTAAGGGTTCAGTTAAAAGGCCAGGGTAAAAATCCATACGCCCTTGGGGCAAAGGTAACCCTCAAGTACCGGGATCAGTTGCAATACCAGGAATTAACCCTTACCCGGGGATTCCAATCGTCAGTAGACCACGTCCTGCACTTCGGATTGGGCGATCAACCCTCGGTCGACGAGATATTGGTCGAGTGGCCGGATGGCAAAACCACCACGATGACCGATGTTCCTTCCGATCAATTGGTCGTTATCGATCAACAGCAGGCCCAAAACCGGAATATGGCTGCCACTGGAACGGAGAAAAAGTATTTTACCGACATAACCGCTGCTTCCGGCGCAAAATTCACCCACCGGGAAAATGAATTCGATGATTATGAAAAGGAAGTCCTGCTGCCACACCGGATGTCTCATTTCGGCCCCCATATAGCCGTTGGTGATGTTAACGGAGATCAACGCGATGATTTTTATGTCGGTGGCGCCGCCGGGCAGGCCGGGAAATTGTTTATACAACAGTCCTCCGGTAAGTTTGTGCCTGCATCCGGTCAGCCCTGGACCCATGACCGCAAACAGGAAGATATCCAGGCGCTCTTTTTCGATGCCGACCAGGACAAGGACCTAGATTTGTATGTGGTTAGCGGTGGGAGCGAATTTCCGGCAGCTTCTCCTTTGTTGCAAGACCGTTTGTATGTCAACGATGGAAAGGGCCGTTTTATCAAAACCCATGATGCCCTGCCGGAAATGCTGAGCAGCGGCTCCTGTGTTTCCGGAGCGGATTTCGATGCAGACGGTGATACGGATCTCTTTGTAGGCGGACGGGTGGTTCCCGGACGCTACCCCTTAGCGCCCCGAAGCTATATTCTCGAAAATATGGGCGGCCGGTTCCGCAACAGTACCGCCGACCTTGCCCCTGACCTGGAGGCTCCCGGCCTGGTAACCGATGCGGTATGGACCGATTTCAATGGCGATGGCGACACGGACCTTATGGTTGTAGGCGAGTGGATGCCTATCGGCTTTTACCAAAACAATAACGGCAAATTTGAAAACATTACGGCCACCTATGGCCTGGAAAATTCTACCGGTTGGTGGACGCGGATCATTGCTGCTGATATGGACCGTGATGGCGATACCGATTATATTGCCGGGAACCTGGGCTTAAACTATAAATACACGGCCTCCGAACAAGAGCCCTTGCATGTATATTGCCATGATTTCGATAATTCCGGCAGCCTGGATATCGTATTAGGCTATTATAACCGGGGGATCTGTTACCCGGTAAGGGGAAGGCAATGTTCCTCCGAGCAGATGCCGATGATCAAAAAGAAATTCCCCACTTATGATCAATTTGCCACGGCTACCTTAAAAGATATTTACGGCAGCACACTGGATGAAGCCCTTCACCTGGAAGCCCGGTATTTTGCCAGTGCTTATATCGAAAACCAGGGCTATCAGAATTTTGTGCTGAAAGCCTTACCCGTCGAGGCGCAATTTTCCATGGTGCAGGATATGATACCCGGAGATTTTAATCATGACAACCATCCTGACCTGCTGATCGCCGGTAACTTTTGGGTTGCCGAAGTGGAGACCGGCCGTGCCGATGCCAGTATCGGCTTATTGCTGACCGGTGACGGGAAAGGAAATTTCGAATCCGTCCATGTCAATAAAAGCGGCTTCTTTGCCCCCGGTGATGTCCGGGATATGGCGGTTTTGAATAAAGGCCAGATCATCCTGGTAACCAATAATGATGGTCCGTTGCAAGTTTTCAGGCATCAAAAAAGCCGCCAGATCGCCCAGTTAAGCATGAAATAAGGCCTGGCAAAGTTGATGGCTTCGAACACGTGATCAGAATTTCCTCGAATTGGTTTTGATCTCATCGATCAGCACGGTGCTGTCGTCATTTTCCGAGCGTACCTGCAGGTATTGTCCCTGTCCGTTGTATGCCATTTTATGCATCCTTTTTATGGCTACCTTATCGTCCCCATAACCGATCACCGATAATTTGATCCGTTGGGCTGCCTGGCTTTTAATTTGGTTCATGAGGTCCTTTTCGGAAAAATAGGGATCCTTGAACAAGCCGTCGGTAGCCAGGAGTATCTGGTTGTTTCCCGAAGGCAGAAAATGAGCGGCAGCCACTTCATAGGCTAAATTCAAACCCCTGACGCCGTTGGTCACTCCTTTGGCTTGTAAGCTGTCGATGATCAAACAAATAGAGTCTTTTTGATCAGCCGTAGTTGTAGGTAACACGATCTTTGTTCCGGTAGCATAAGTAATAAGGGTTATCCGGTCGACCGGCCGGAGAATGGCCGCCAGTTGCTTCATCGACTTTTTGAGCAGGGGAAGCTTATCTTCCGGCCGCATGGAGGTGGATACATCGATCAGGAAGACGATATTATTGGGATGAAACCTGACCGGAGACAATCGGCCATCGATGATATCGGGAGGAGGTTCGGGATCAGCAGCAGGGAGCTCAAGCTCAGGTTCTTCTTTATTGGGATTTTCCGTTACTGCCGGCACCGGATCAACGGGCTCCGGATCCGGGGCTTGGGGGGTTGACCCCGGCGCTTCCACCGGTATAGGGGGATCTTTATCTTCAGCCGTTTCGGATGTTTTCACAGCTACAGGAGGATCCGCCGGAGTGGGTTCGGGATCGGCAGGTTCAGGTTCCGGGGGATGGTCCGGTTCATTGGGTGTATGAACAACGAAGTCGGTCGGTTGCTCCTCCGGGGAAGGTAGCAGTTCGATCGTCAGCAACCCGGTATTTTTGTTGATATATCCTGATTTGTGAACGGGTTCATACCCGCTCCTGCTGACATACAGTTCGATCATACCCAGGTCCAGTTCGCAATCCGCCATTCCGCCGGAGCCGGTTTTGAAAGTTTGTTGTTTTTCCTGCTCTACGATCCGTATATCCGCTCCGGGAACAGGGATCCCCGTAGTTTTATCGACGACCAGGATCTTTTGGTCAAAGGCTCTCACCTGCCGACGGATATTATCCTTGGGTCCGACATCCGGGCAGGCAATATCCGCTTCCTGGTCCAGGGAAACAATATTCCCGGTAATCGACAGAACGATGGGCCGGGCACCTGCATTGGAATATATTTCGATACGCCGGTCAAAGGGGCCGGTTTGCGGGGTATAATATTGTATGCTGATAGTCGCTGATTCACCGGGAGGGATTGGCTTTTGGGGCAGTAGTACGAGGATATCCCTTTTCGGAAAGGTGGGTAAGAAAACCAGGTCGGCATTCCCGGTATTTTTGACCGGGAAAAGAGCCGGTGGGTTTTTCCACTTTTTTACCGATCCGAAATGGTAATTGGATTTTGACAATTTTGCCTTCGGCTGGGCCATGGCCCAATACCCCAAAATGCAACAGTAGATCCCTAATATTATTCTCTTCATCATGAAAGGGTATTTGCGGATTTTCCGGTAAAGTTCATTTATCTGTATTCCATTTACTTTCTTGAACATGTATGGAAAAAAATGTCAAGATAGGGAAGCTATGGTAACAAGAAAGGTAAGGTTTTTCCAGAAGGCTCAAAATTATTTCATACCAAGGGTTGCTTACGATTCCAATGACACTTGGTTGCGATGAAATAGGTGCTGCTCTTATATGCCCGCAAATGATATACCAAACGCTATTTAGGCTTTTGATATGCCTCCAATATGCTCAATGCATCTTATCTTAGCAGGTACGAGGGGTGGTTTAAAGCAAAATCCACCAACAGAAGAACCCATGAAATGGATCAAGATAGGTGAAATTTTTTCGGTGAACAGGCAATATCCCTGGATGCAAACCCATGCTTCCTATCCCATGGCTGAGTCGAAAGGAAATGGTATCATCCGTATTTATTTCAGCACCCGGGATGCTCAAAACCGATCTTTTCTTGGCTACGCTGACCTTGATTTTGCCGATAATTATAAGGTTGTAGCGATTGGAAAAAATCCTTTGCTGACCCACGGCGAGCCCGGCGCCTTCGACCAGGATGGTGTTTCGGGAGGATGTTTGCTGGAGCACAACGGGGATAAATATTTATACTATATGGGTTGGAAACAGGTCCCTCACCTGCCTTTCCAAAACCGGATCGGATTGGCCGTATGGCGTGAATCCCGAAATATGTTTGAACGATATCAGACAAATCCTTTATTTGAGATCGATGAAATTGATCACCTATCCGTTTCCTATCCCTTCGTTTTGAGAGAAAAAGATCGATTCCGGATGTGGTATGGCACCTTCCAGGAATGGGATCAAAAAAAGGAACTGTTCCGTCATTCGTTGAGAGCGGCCACTTCCAATGACGGCATACATTGGGAACGGGATAAGAATTTAGCGATCGAGGCGAAACCCGGCGAAGGTATTTCCCGGCCATTTGTACGGGTAGAACAAGGCCGGTATAAAATGTGGTATGCCTTTCGCGGGCAATATTACCGCATCGGCTATGCCGAATCGGAAGATGGTATCCGCTGGACCCGGAAAGATGACGAAGCCGGGATCCGTGTTTCAGCATCGGGTTTCGACAGTCAAAGCATTTGCTATCCTTTTTTGTTTAATTATAAGGGCAAGCAATATATGCTGTATAACGGCAACGATTATGGCAAGACCGGCATAGGCCTGGCTGTGTTGGATGGAGGCTGAATCAGTGCATGGTCTGATCGATGTGGATAGGCTCTTAAGGTTTCTTTTTCAGATCCAGCACACCCATAAAAAAGCTACCCAAAAAAGTCTGGAAGCCAAGAATGGTAAATAAGGCTCCGGGAATAATGCGCCGCATCGATTCGGCATAATCGAGCAGGCCGAATTGGCCCCCTGCCCAATCGAAGAACTGGTAGGCGATGAGCACCATGCCGATGATCATAGCCAGGATGCTCAGCAGGATAAAATGGTCGATATTCCAGCTTTTCGGCTGTTGATGCCGGGGATATATCCCAATGGTGGTGGCGAATTTCTGTGCGAACAGGGAGAAAAGCAGGGCTTGGTAGCCGATAATGATCATAACCGCCGCGACCAGGTAGGTGTGTACATCCAGCACAATGCCACCGATCTGAAATTGACGAAAAGCCGTAATTGCGCTGAGGATGGCACCAAGAATGATCAGAACGATGCCGGGGATCCGGAACAACCACCGGGGTGACATCATCAACAGGAACTTTAACGTACGCCAGCCGTCCTGCCAGGTCCGCAGATGCGGTTTGCCGGTGCGCCCGTCAGGATGCAGGGTTATGGGAACCTCCGCAATTTTCATGTTGTACAATTCGGCTTTGATCACCATTTCCGTGGCGAACACCATACCATCGGCCTGCAGGTTCATCCGATCGATGGCTTCCCGGGTAAAAGCCCTCATACCACAATAAAAATCATTGACGCCCGAGTTAAAGAAGATTTTTCCGATCAGGGTGATTACCGGGTTTCCCAAATACCGGTGCAACCACGGCATAGCACCTTTTTTGATCGTTCCTCCCCCCCAAGGTAGCCGGCATCCCATCACCAGGTGATATCCTTTTTCAAGGGTGTGGTAGAATTTATCCAGCTCCCCGAAATCATAGCTGTCATCCGCATCGCCCATGAGGATGTATTTTCCCTTAGCTGCCTGTATGGCGCCATAAAGGGCATTACCATATCCTTTTTCAGCCACATGAACGATCCTTGCTCCCGCTTGCTCGGCAATGGCTATGGATCCATCGGTACTGCCGTTGTCGCCGATCAATACTTCCCCATGGATACCGAGTTCGGCCATTTTTTGCCGGGCCTTTTCGATACAAATACCCAGCGTTTCTGCTTCATTGAGACATGGCATTACCACACTGAGGTCGAGGGGTGCTGCTGTCATGATAGCCGTTTAATTAATGTATGGGTCAGCGGAGCCATGGCTAAAGGCTGTCTCAAATGGTACGGATTGGTTATTGTGACAAAAATTTGACACCCCTATTCCCTTCCTATGGAAGGGTAGGGATGGGTTAATAAACACATTTGTCAAATTTTTGTCAATTTATCGGCTATTGAGACAACCTCAAAATTAAAATAATCAGCCCACTTTATAGGCCTTTTTAACGTAAACCGGGTCTCGGGTAAATTTTTTTGTTGGCCAATTAAACCTTTTTAAAAATGATCAGTCTATAATAATGTTCGATCCATTACGTTCTTTATACAGTTGGTTCGATAACGAACGATTAAAGAGACAAGCTTCCGATCAAAACTTTTTGGCACGATAGTTGATTAAAACCCATTGCAACGACAAAAATGAAAAAGATCTACTTTGATCAACTATTCAATAAAACCAAAAAGGAGGAATCATGGAAGCATGGAAAAGTTTATGGAAAGATGCGGCAAAATTATTGATCGTTGCAGCAGTAGTTTTTTGTTATATCGCAATGGTAAAAAATACCCAGGCTGCTAAAGAAAGCGCTGCCGAAGAAAGTGTTGAGATAGCCCTGGTAGTCGAATGATCTGATAATAATTGCTGATAAACCATATAAAACAGGTAGCCCATTAGCTAGGAAAACCTGAAGAGATATTAAAATTGTTGTGGAGAATGCCGAATGAAGCCGGCTCGTAAAAACGGGTCGGCTTTTATTTTATAAAAATATTACATTATTTTTTGTGTATATAATAATATTTATTAGTTTCGACCGTTCAAAGATTTTCTTTCAAACCCAAAAACTAAATTATGACAACCTTGATGAGAACAAACATGAGCATTTTAATTGTATGCCTTTGTATAGCCAGTGCATGTAACAAAAAACAAGAAGTGCTTCCTGCATCCTCAAATACGACTCTATCACATTCGGACTACACTGTAACCGGTGACTTTAAAAAGGGAAATAATAATAGCCCAAGCGTTACAACAGAAACCATGGAAGTCCAGAAATGGAATGGCCTGGTGGGTGAAGCCGGTGATTGCTTTCCGCCTGCCGATGGCTGCGCTGTCGTATCTCCCGAAGTTGCTCAAAAAGATCCTCTCCCGTCTGATGTCAATACCTTTATCAATGCAGTAAACAATGGTACCATAAATGATCTATATCGATCCGGTGAAGCTCAGCGTATATGCCCATTGCCTATAAAACAATTCAAAGACATTATTAGCAATGTAACTACCATAAAGAACTTTCAAAACGATCCTGAGTTCAACCTGAAACACTTTCACATCGTTTATATGGACGCAAAAAACCCTTTCGACCGCCCAAACTATAGCAACTAAATTTATTAGATTGATTGTCTAGGCAATCATCTTGATTTGTTTCATACGATGAATAAGTATGTTTACTGGGTGCTATGTGCCCTGGTAGTTGTTGGTTTGACCAGTATTACGATCTATCAGTCTTCTTCAAGCGAATGGATTTTGCAGAAAGGAGATACTGTGATATTACCTGTTTCATCTCTTGGAGATTTTAAAGCTAATCAATTACAATATTTCCAGCAAAATGGCAAATCATACCTGGCCGCTTTGTTCAAAGAGAAGCACCGGATTATGGCTTGGAGTTGGCCTGAAGGAAAGCCCTTTTTTTCTCTCAATTTGCGCCAATTAGCTTTCGATACCTATTGGTCGGGCATGAACATCCGGAATACTGATTCTATCCTCCTATGCGGGCATTATACTAATCTGTTACTGGTTATCGACACTTCCCTTGCTATAAAAGACTATTGGTTAATGGACGGTCCTACAGATACAGCTCCGGATTCAGGGTGGTACGTTTATTCCCATCTTCGGAATCCAATAACCTGGTATCCGCCATTAATATGGGCTGGTCATATTGTCAAGGTGAAATCCATTGCAGCATATGCCGATACTCGTCCTCAGATGATCATTGATATGGCTCAAAAACGAATCCTGTGCACTTATGGCCGGTATCCTGAAGCCTATCAGGATGAAACATACCATCTTACTGGTATCCAGCAAAGCGCATTAGTGCATCAAAATGGCAGTTCCATATTATCCTACCCTGTAGACCATAAACTTTACCGATATAATTATAAACAACCTATAGATACGGTAAATGTCCCTAGCAAATATTTGCTGCAATATAATTTTCCAGCATTTGATAACAGTACCAATACCTTTGAATATGCCAATTCCTTGGGTCACTATAACCGTTTGCTTTACAACCCCTATAAAAAGATATATTACAGGATTGCTATACATCCGCAGGATAAAAAGAATATTGAGGGAGGTGTTTTGCGCATGGATGCTCCATGGTCCATATTAGTGCTTGATAGTAGTCTTAATATTTTAACGGAAAAATACATGCCTGCAAAGACCTATCGCTATTCTAATGTTTTTGTCTGTCCGCAAGGATTAGCCGTAAGCCTGAATCACCCAAAGGTGATGAAAGAAGAAGGTGATAAAAGAGATGCACTGAAATTTAAAATATTTTCACTTACCAATCAAAACTCAACCTTATGAGGAAACAATTTTTGTATAAAGGCATTCTACCGGGAGGCATTTTACTTTTTTTGGGTGGCTTTCTGATATTCAACAACCAAAGCAAACCAAAAGACCGTACCACCCTGTTGCAGGAATTTCTCGCCGGTTATCAAAAGGTAATTCCGAGCCAGGCCCCACACTATTGGCTTGTCGTTACAGAAGGCAGTTGTCGATATTGTTATAAAACACTAATCAACACCTGTAAAGATACTGCCGGCATATCAGATCATGTATCAGTAATACTCTCCACCTATGCGATGCCCAATGATCCTTTATTAAACGGTTTGGCGCAAAGTCCCAAAATATTATGGGATAACGATCGCTCTCTTATCCACAGCCCGCTTGCCATTCAATCTCATCACCTCATCACTACTCAAAATGGAAAAATTATCCGTGAAGAACCCGTTAAATTGAATAACCTTGCGGAAGCCAAAAAACTAATTACCTATAAGAAAGATAAAGCTCTTACCCTAAAGAGCAATTAAAAGAAACGCCGAATGAAGCCGGCTCGTAAAAACGGGTCGGCTTTTATTTTTTTATACCTGCTTGTTTGATCATCCTCAGACTATTTTCTTCATTGCGGTAGATTAGATTTCATCCACCGGTTGCCTGGTTTTGTCACAAAATACCCGGAGCTTATCACTAAGACCGATCAAAATGTCTTTTGCAGGCGTTAAAAAGGTATATCATGGCTGCAAACCAAAATAAAAACAACGTTAACCTTTAAAACAACGAAGACCATGAAAACTTTCATTAAATATATCGCAATCGTATTCGCAGCCGCTTTAATGATGACTTCTACAGCTTATGCAGGCAAAGCCATTGTAGTAGATGTTAACCCTAGTCTGTCACTTGTATTAGTTGAGGAAGTAGGAACGAACAATTTATTAGCCGTAAACGCCAGTGGGATCAGCGTAGCTACAACACATACCATAACCATTGGTTCTTTAGTAGATTTCGATCCTGCAGCAGTCCTGCAAGGTGCTAATATAGAGGACCTCTTCGGTATAGCCACTGGAGGAGGAGAAGAGGAAGAGGAAGAGGAAGAAGATGATGATGACGACGATGAAGATGACGATGATGATGATGACGACGACGATGATGACGATGATGACGACGACGATGATGAAGACGACGATTAATCGATCGCATCCGAATTAACGCTTAATACAAGCACACGAGTTATATAAAAACCTTCCAAACGGGAGGTTTTTTTTGTGTTATGCCTTATCTACCTTAGGCATGATCCGGGAAAAGTAAAGTTTTACGTATAAGGTTCAAATACTCCTTATCTTTGTTTTCAGGCGTACGGATCCTATGGAACAGGTCATCAATATTATTG
The DNA here is from genome assembly GCA_028278085.1 of Chitinophagales bacterium. Classification (GTDB taxonomy): domain Bacteria; phylum Bacteroidota; class Bacteroidia; order Chitinophagales; family JANQFB01; genus JANQFB01. The sequence goes on along the minus strand of JANQFB010000323.1, from coordinate 36,227 downwards.
CGAAAGGGTATCAATCTTATGCCCATTATTTATGGCAGGAGATCTTGCTGTCTTATGATTATAAGCCGCTATGGCACAATTATTTTTACTGGCTGATCATTATTTCATTAGTCTTTTTTTTACTGGAGATCATCAAGCCCTGGCGGGAAGACCAACCTAAATTCCGGAAAGATTTCTGGCTGGATTGCTGGTATATGTTCTTTAATATTTTCGTATTCTGGCTGATCGCCTATAATGCGGCTTCGAATGTTTTTGTCGATCTTTTCAACAGCTTGCTGGCAGCCGTCGGGATCAATAACCTGGTTGCCTTGCACATCGAATCCTGGCCCCTGGTGGCGCAGTTATTTACACTGTTCATCCTTCGCGATTTTATCCATTGGAATGTTCATCGTTTGTTGCATTTTTCGCCCTGGCTATGGCGTTTTCACAAAGTCCATCACTCCGTGGAGCAAATGGGCTTTGCCGCACATCTGAGGTTCCATTGGATGGAAACTGTCGTTTACCGGTTTTGTGAATATATTCCGCTATCGATGATCGGCTTCGGGATCAACGACTTCTTTTATGTCTATTTGTTTACCCTTTCCATAGGGCATTTTAATCATTCCAATATTAAATTCGACCTGGGGCCCTTGAAATATATCTTTAATAACCCGGCTATGCATATCTGGCATCATGCCCATGACTTTCCCAATGACCGGCCCTATGGGATGAACTACGGACTGACCCTTAGTATTTGGGATTATTTGTTCGGTACCGCCTATATTCCTTATGACGGCAGGGATATCAAACTGGGATTTCCAGGTTTGGAGCGGTTTCCCAAGACCTTTTTTCGACAAAGTATTTATGGGTTTGGCCACAAATAACTAAAGCGAAGGGTATTTTTGTTTGAGATGATCCAGGTAGGCGGAAAAGTTGCGATCGAAGTTTTCTTCAAATTCCTGTTCAAAGGCATTCAGATTATCGCGATAGGTTTTATAGTGAGCGAAATAAGTGTTATTGGGCAATTGGCCAGGATCACATAAATGATCGAACCTTTCCGGGCGTTGGAAAGAAACCGTATCGATGTCTTTCATGATCCTCCGGATAGTTTGCTCTTTAAGTTGGTGTTTTTTGACCAATGGCATTTTTGCTTCAAACGATCCGTATAAACTATCCAGCAATTTTGCACCCCTAAGGATATGCCAGGATAACTTGATGCGATCCATTTTGCGGTCAATATAGGACCGGTATTTTTCGTGATCGCTCCCATACTTTGATTGCAGAAATAATTTAGCGCCTTCGTCACCAACGAATGTGGCCAGGTTTTCGTTGAAGGTCACGTCATCCTTAACATATAAGGTGGCATGGGTCAGTTCATGAATAATGGTATTCGCCAACCCGCCTTCCGACTGGTAGAGCATCGAAGAAAGGATCGGGTCCCTGAACCAACCGAGGGTCGACCAGGCGGAAACCTCGTTGATGTCTGTGTCGAAACCCTGCTCTTTCAAGGCCTCTTCTTCCGCAACGGCTTTTTGGCGATCAAAAAATCCTTTGTAGGTGAAAGTGCCGAAAAACGGGAAGTCCCAGCCATACGGCTCCAGGGAAAAGGGAGGACAGGCCACCACCACCCAAAGTACCGGCTTCCCCTTTTGATCAAACAAGGTTTTATAGTTTTCGGAATCATTGACGCCCAGCGAATCAATGGCAAAGTCCCGGATCTCCTGGGCCAGTAATAGTTTGGTTTTTAAGGAATCCGGAAAAGCAGGATCCTCGAGTATTGCTTCAATAGGCTGTGTTTGGTAAATGATCCTTAGCTGGCCGGCTAATTGGTTGATCCCGTAGCCCAAAGGTTTGTGATACCAGCTTGTAAAGATCAGCATAATTACCAGGAAGCCGGAAAGCATCGTTTTCCAAAATCGGCGGAGCATTGTCGCAGCAAAATAACCTTTTGGACTAATTTTTAGCGCAACAAACAACTAAAGTCAGGCTGAGACTGAAGAAATGCTAAATTTTTTAGGCTTTATACTAAGATATTTAGCTAAATCTTTGGTTGTTTATAACAAAAATAGTACCTTTGCGTATAAGAAATCGCGCCACAATTATCCGAAAACCCTGACAAGTCTCAGGGGAACCGTGAGCGAAAGCAAGGTCGGTAACCATTAGGTGTAGGATATTTGGGCGCTTTCTTTATTTAAGGTCAAAATTCCAGATCGTAAATCTCTTCTGACCAAAAGTTGTATTTTGACCTAGATTATTATACCCGGTTTTTTGGGAAATATAATTAGCCAATTCAATTTTCGCAGGGCTGGAATTTGATAATAAATGATATCCGTTTTTATGGTATCCTATTGATCCTAAGACAATATCATTTAATTGTAGTACCTCGTTCAGCTTCGAATCTCTTGGTTCCGCTTTTAAATATGGTTTTGTGGGGATTCTATATCTTTTGTTGATCCCGTTATTTAGAATAAAGGTGAGGTCATCCAATTTATAATTTGATGTTCTTTTATCCAAATATATTAGGAATTTGGTGTTCTGTAATCTTCGATAATATCTCCTTCCGAATGAATGTAATAACAATTGATAGTAGAATTTATAAAATCCAACTTCCTGGTTTCCTTGGTTAAATCGTCGATGATTTACCCGATGATTATCAATGATCAAACAATGAAAATGAGCAAGATCAGAATTGTTTAAGGCAAAAAAATGATCAATAAAGGTTTTGTATTCATTCAACTTATTTTTCGAAACTTTTGACCACTTCAGCTCCATTTTCATATTCAGATCATGTCTGAATTTGGCCATGGTTTCGTTAAAGATCTCCAAGTAGTTTGAACGTATAATTGTTCCGCCTAAGATCATATATCTATCCTTAGTTTGCCTGCTTTCATCACAGTAAATATGATACAACACATCATATAAAATAAATAAATTTTTTTCAATTGATGTGTCTAAATTTTACTATTATAAGGATGAATGATCTTTTCTGCGTCGTTTGAACAGAGGTAACAGATATTGTTTCATAAAAAAAACCTCATGGCTGTTGCTCCATGAGGTTTTTCAATAATCCGGTTAAAAGAGTTAGTTCGACAACTTGTATTTGATCGGTAAAACCATAGCGGTCGATACGGCTTTGCCTTCGTGCTCGCCGGCCTTCCATTTAGGCATGGAAGAAACTACTGCTATGGCAGACTCATCAATGGTTTCATGAACGCCTCTTTCGATGCGAACATCCTGTACATTACCTTTTTCATCCACAATAAATCCGACGATCACCGTTCCTTCAATGCCGGCATCTTTTGCAGCAAGAGGATAGGTAATATTTTCTGTCAAATACTTGATCAGGGATTCTTGTCCATCCTGGAATTGAGGATAGGTTTGGGGGTCTTTCATCACTTGAACCGGCCCCTGCTCCAATTCGGTTTGGGAACAGGAAAAGGCCAATGTCATTAACCCTGCTAAAGGTAATACAGTCAGATAGTTGACCAGCGCTTTACGCCCGGATCGCTTTTGATGGATCATCATAATTCTCCTTTTGATTTTAGCGTGATTAAAATAGTTGATCAGCAGGGAAGGGTTATGGTGGATAACTTCATGTATTAAGGTATCGATGTAGGATTCCCGGTTATGATTGGCATGGATAACTGCCTGGTCGACCGCGAATTCATGGTTCTCTTTGATGGCTTTCCTGATCAAAGACAAAACAGGATTAGGCCAGCAAAAAATATGGATCAATTGCAGAACCAGGTTATCCAGGCTATGATATTGCCGGATATGGACGAGCTCGTGGTCGATAACCTGTTGTTGGGCATCACTTCCGTTCCACTCCGATTCCCGGATAATCAGCCAATGAAAGAAGGAAAAAGCCGGGATGTTTTCAGTCGTCAGCACCAGTGTATGATTGGGCGCCTGGATCTTTTTGCCTTGGCTGATAATTTTCCGGATCCGGATGGTTTCTGCCCAAAGCCGGTACAAGCGCCACAATACACCTATGCTATAGATCCCTCCGATCACCCATATCCAGGCATTATTTCCCGGGTTGGTGGCGAACGTTTGGTCAACGCTAATCCTAACCGGAGCGAGATATTGCTCATAGCTGATCATTTCCCCTGCAACATTGAATTCAATGGCCGGGATCGAAAGCGCTGCCAGCGTCGAGGCCAATAAATAGAAACGGTTCAGGTTAAATAAAGTCGTCTGTTGAAAAAGCAGCCGGTATAAGCCGTAAAAAAGGCCCATACAAATAGTGGATTCCAGTAAATACCAAAGGAAGTCGATCATTTTTTATGCTTTTTGTTTTTTTGAAGATGCTGCAATAAGGATTCCATTTCTTCCAGGTCTATTTGTTGATCTTCTGAGAAAAAGGAGACCATTTCTTTCACCGATCCCCCGAAATAATTTTTGAATAATTGCTTAAATGCAAAGCCGGTGTACGCTTTCTTGGAGATCAACGGAAAATATTCGTAGGTTTTACCATAGGCTTTATGATCCACAAAGCCCTTACCTTCCAGGATCCTGATAATGGTAGATACAGTATTATATGCTGGCTTGGGATCCGGCATTTGTTCGATGATATCTTTGACAAAACCTTTTTCCAGCTCCCAAAGGATCTGCATGACCTGTTCTTCCGCCCGTGTTAATGCTTTCATCCGACAAATGTAAAACTAATTTTTTAGTTATGCAACTATTTGTTTAGTTTTTTTAACGATTTGGCAGACATTTTTATTATTGGAGCAGGAATAAATTAATTAAATGAGCAGTGTTATCAGTTTATCAGGATAGCTTTTACCAACACCTTGCGTACATGCGGCATTGTGAAAGAATTTACCATACAAGTAGAAGAAGGTAAAGTTGCTTTTTTCCTTGAATTGATCAAAAACCTTTCCTTTTCTAATTCACTATCAAAAATTAAAGAGGAATCTGCCGAAATAATCATTTTTGGTTTCATACATACAAGCAAGGATCCGGAAACTTGGCATAAGCGAACCAAATAAACCTTTCAATATCCGGCAGTCTGTAGGTCTTATCATATAGGACTTTATTGAGTAAATTGGATTCCTCATAGATTAACCAGAAGCGCCAAATTTGAACAGTTCTACCAGGTAAAAAAGTCGCAGGACATGTAATATGGCTTTTTGAATGTATTGAGAGATTTGCATGACGCGATTAGGGTATGAAACAAATTTAAACTACTTAGAATGTATTATCCAGGATAGAGGTTTAGGTGGATATGAATACGTTTTCATTTATATTTGTTAATCTAAACGAATAACTCTCAAATCTTTACTTTCATTATTTTATTCCAAATTTTATTCCAATTGATCTGATCTAAACTTTAAACACTTTGTTGTAAAATTAATTTACAAAATCTATGAATTTAATACAATCCTTTCAGTTTTCAATTTCATTCTTTTTTTATTTTCCCGTATGGATTATCCTGAAAAATGCGGGTCATGGTCTCCTGGCCCACCTTTTAGGCTATGATGTTAACTTCCATTATAACAGCGTTGGATATCAATGTGATGCTAATAGTTTAGATAATTTAATTATCGGATTTATCGGATTGTTATTGCCCTTATTGATAGCAAGCATAGCTTGGTTTTTATTAAGCCAGCTTGTTCAAAAAAGTGGTAAATATATTTCCCTTATTAATTTCATTTTGTTGCCAGTAGTATCACTGTGTGTATTCTATCCATTTCGAACATTGATGGCATATATGACTTTAGTATTTGATATTGATCAATACGTTTTTACGGAACAGACTTTGGCTATGGCAATTCAACTACCACGATGGAGCATTTTTATAGCGTTATCATGCTTAAGTGTTTTTCTGGTTTATAAAACATTAGTGGCTATTTCCCCTATTGTTTCATGGAAGGCGCTTATCACTGGAATGATAGTAGGATCAACTATTGGATACTTTTCATGGATGAAATTACTTGGACCATACATTTTTCCGTAGATAATTTAACTATTTTATTATTATGATAATAAATAAAAGTGTAATATTGTAGATATTATAATTATAAAATTCTTTTCATGAAGATATTCAAAGCACTATCTGTCATATTGTTGTTAGTAATCTATGTTAAAAAGGGGAATACATCAAATGTAATTTCTGTTTTTGGCACAACTATTCAATTTGAAAACGAGATAATAGTAGAGGGTGAGCAAGAAATGCTAATCAAAACATTAGAGATACAAAACCTTTATAATGTTGTTGCGCCAAGTATACCACAAGATAAAATTGAAGAACTATATCAAATCCTCAATTTACAAATTCATCCCTCAACTCAACCACCTGAAGGAGTTCCAGTAATGTTAATCATGTATACAACAAATAATGCGTTGGATTTAAAGGATATTGATCAAAGAACCATATTTGCTTTTAGTTTGATTATGGAATTGAAAGGGAAACTGAAGCATTATTATTTTGAAAAATTTATAGCAGGTAATGGAAACAAAAATACTTCCTACAGATTTGTACCATCTTTGACGGCTTCGATTGGAGGACTCTCGTCTGACCTGAAGAAGGCTATTCATTATGCCTTTTTCGGTAGTAAAGATCTGCCAACAATTTCAGCAACCTATCTTTTCCGGTCAAGTAATATGAATAATCTTAACCTTGATGGTGATGAAACATCCTTAATAGCTAAAATTGGTGCAGACCATTGTCGACAATCTGGTTTAAAATTAATGGGTCAATATGGTAGAGGGTTAGAGATTTACCATAAAATTGGGGGCGGGTCGGTTTGTCCATCCCCATGCCCTTCTAATGATCGGGATATTTGTAATGATGCCAGTTTAGCTTGCGATTGGGGTAGTGGCTGTTCCACTGCACAAACAGATGAAGCTTCACAAGAGCTATCAATTTTTGATATTGAGTTCAATTATGATTTAATGTACAACTTCCGGGATAACCTTTTAGATATTTTCCCTAAAGGAAGAAATTATATCGGTTATTATTATACTATTAGCAGTGTAACCACTAAACAAGACCTGGATTCAAATATAGTTCAATTAAATGGTCGTTTGTTAGATGAGTTGTACCGGGTGATGAGCATTTTCCTGAAAGCTGATAGTGATAAATCTTCGCCTAAAAGTCTAACAAATGATTTGCAAAAGGAAATGCTAGATGTTATTCTTCATGAAAGTAATGGACTGGATAATAATTTGCAGCAAATGTGTTCAAAGATGTATCGCGACCTTCAAATACAATTGACAAAACAAGATCAATTGATTAATAAACATTTCAGACTTAAAATATTAAACATTATAAATCATCATAGGGATCCCAACAATATTGTGTTTGATCAGGTTTGCGATAATATTTTTGATCGAATTAATACATTAATGATTAATGAAACTGATCCTGTAATTGTTACGGCCTCCTTTCGAAAAAAAGCATTAGAAGTTATAAAAATTTATCGAAGCTTTTCATTAAATGAACATTTTCATAATGCGATTGACCAAATAGTGGATGACCTCAATGAATTTCTCGGTTTAACATTTACAGAAGTTCTAAAGGAAATTGGTTTGGATACCAATACGAGTAAGAATGATTCTAAATATTGTGATACATACAAGAATAAAAGATCCATTATACCTTTGGGAGAGATTCCGGTTTCAGATTTTCAATTCAGTCTGTTTCCCAATCCAGCTAGTGAATCAATCCGGATCAGTTTTAGTAGTCCCGTAAAATCGGAGTTAGTTTTTGAGCTTTACTCAATAGATGGAGTACGGGTTTCAGATCAATTTTCCCTTACTGCAAAGGCTAATCAAAAAAAAGTAATCACTTATTCTACATCTTACCTTCCTGCTGGACTATATATTATAAAAATAAGGAAAGGCAATGAAGATATTTTGAAAAAGATAGTTTTGACCAAATAAAAGCTATTTGCTAGAAGGAAAATTTTGTCTTGAAATAGTTTTGTATAATCTTCAATACTTCTTGTCATAACCAACTTCCAGTAGCAATATATTAACCAGTTGAACTTTATTTGGATAGGCGTATTACCTCACACCTTCCCCAAATACCCCCTCAACCGCATCGGGACTTTGTGGCGGATCAATTCATTTTGCCATTGCCATTGGGTTGCCGGATCGGTCTCCACCAGGTAGACGGGTTGACCATTTTCCAGCGCAGCCACCGGAACACCGTCCTTATACAAGATCCTGTTTTGGGTAAGCATGGAGATCCTGCGGCCCTCGGTTAAAACGCCGGTTAAATTGAGCGGATCGGCACCGCTGATTGCGGTCAGGCGGCCGTTTTTCGGTTCTTTTCTGACTTTCCGTAATCGGGTTACGGCTTCGGGCAGGGCATATTGTTCCCCGGAAGTGTTTAATACGAATCTTCCACCCCGGATCTCTCCGCGGGCTTCCATCTTCCGCAATACCCGCACCAGTTCGCGCCAGGGCGGGGCAAACTCCTCGCGGTCGATCAGCTTTCGGAAAACCACCCCGTATCGCTTTAACAATATGCGGGCCATATCTTCCTCTTCCGGAGGGTTACCCGAATTATCGATCAGCCTTGGCTTTAACCTCGACCAACGACCGGCATGCTCCATCCCAAAGATATTTTGATTAACCCTTGCGCGGCGGCTCTTTGTTGAAGCAGGGGTCAGCAGGGCCCTCAAACCGGTAAAACTATCCGAAGTAACCTTCCCATAACCGGTCAGCTCACTCAGCGCGGCTTCCAGTTGCGAACGAAGCAATTGCGTACCCATTAATATTTCATCGAAAAAGGAGGCTCCCCGGTCGTTTAAAAATTCCCAGGCTTTACGGGCTTCCGGGCTAAAGGTCAGTTCGGCATGTGTTTCACTGGATAATTGTTGCCACCAATCGATCCTTGACCTTGAAACCAAGGTGATAGGAGTCGTTTTTATGGGCCCCGGCCTTTTAGGGGCGTTTTTCCCGGTTTTCGGCAGGCGGAACCGCCCCCAGACGATCCGTCCGGAAAGGCAAAGGTTATCTAACCAAACCGGATCATAGGATTCCATCCTGGTGGGAAGGATCGCTGCCTCCCAGGCTGCAGCCGGCGCTTCAAAGCCTTCCAGTTGCTCAACAATTTGTTGTAAAGCATCCGGGCCCCTGGGCTGGTCGTCTGTATCCAGTCCCTGCCAGGAGAATAGAAAACGGGAGAAATCCGCGGTGGATACCGGTTCGATCTCTTTCCGCAAACGTTTTAAAGTGTACCGGTGGATCCGTGCCAGCAAACGCCTTTCGCACCATTCTTTCTCCTCGGACCCGGGGGTATAATGTCCCTGAAAAGCAAATCCCTCATTTTCCAGGGCCAAAAGCGCCAATTGGATAGCCGATTGGCTGAGCTCCAATAGGGTTACCAGGGAGTCTTCCGTCACCGGCCCACTGCCCTCCAATCGTCCCCTGACCACCTCCTTTAACGCTTCGGATGCATCACCGTTAAAGGTCTGCAACTCCGGTGGGAGCTCGATCCGGGGGGTGATCTTATGTTTGGGGTAATTGCTTCGGAACAAAGGAATATTTTCGGCGGCGATCCATAATTGGCGATCATCGGTCAAATGGATCTCTGCAGCCCTGCCGGCAGCTATCAAAGTTTGGAAAAACGGTTCCCAACTATTTTGGCCATCCCCATATCGACCCTCTGCTGCTGACAAACATCCCAGCAGGATCAAAGCATCATGCAGTTCATCGGCATTTTCCACCGACGGCCAGGCCTCCGATTTAACATTCCGGATGGCTTCGAGGTCGAGGTTGGCCAGCTCACCCGCTTCGGCCGGGTCGAGCCATCGGCGGGTTTGAATGGCCCGGGTCCGGCGCCCTTCCAGGTCGCCATCGTCGAGAAAGGCATAAGGCCTGGCATTGATGATCTCATGGGCCAGGGGTGAAGGTTCCCTCAGATCGCAGGTAATCAAGTTTAAGGCTTTGTTTTCGATCCGGCGGATCAGCGCCTCCAGCGCTTCGATATCCATAGCTTCGGTCAGGCAATCATGGATGGTTTGCTTGACCAGGGGATGATCCGGGACTTCCCTTTCACCGACAATATTTTCCAGGCAGGCCAATTGATCGGGAAAAACGAGGGATACCAGGTCTTCGGCATTCATCCGCTGGATCGGCGCCGGCACTTTTTTCCCTTTCATCGACCTTAAAATGGCCAGCGAACGGGTAGCATTCCACCGGAATCGTACTTCAAACATTGGGGCATCCAACAGCGCCTGGACCAGTACTTCCCTGACCGTTTTTTCTTTTAAATAACCGAATACTTCTTCCAACGGAAAACTATGGGTCGATCCCAGGGAAAGGATGATATTATCTTCCATGGCCGAAGCCTGCAGCTCGAAATTGAACTGCCGGCAAAATCTTTTCCGCAGCGCCAGCCCCCAGGCCCGGTTTAAACGGCTGCCAAACGGAGAATGAACGACCAGATGCATATCTCCGGCTTCATCGAAAAACCGTTCCAGCACGATCGTATCCTGCGAAGGCATAACGCCCAGGGCATTTTTGGCGCTGTGCAGGTATTGGATCAATTGTTCCGCTGCGGCTTTGCCGATACCAAGGTCATCTTCCAGCCATTGCATAACCGGTTCATATCGATAGATGCCATTGTCCGAAGGATTAGCCTCATCGATGCGTTGTGCCATTTCTTTCCGGAACCTCGACACGGCATGCGACAACTCCGCACTTCGTCCGGGCGCTTCTCCGAACCAAAACGGGATGGTCGGGGGTTGCCCTTCGGCATCATTCACCCGGATCGATCCGTTCTCCAGCCGGAGGACTCTCCAGGATTGGTTGCCCAGTTTAAAAATGTCGCCAGGCAAGCTCTCGATCGCAAAATCTTCATCGACCGTTCCTACTTTGATATTATGGGGTTCGAGTAATACATCGTAATCAAAAGTGTCAGGAATGGCGCCGCCCGAAGTCAATGCCGCCAAACGGGCGCCTTTACCGGCCCTTATCTGACCGTTGATCGGGTCATAATGCAGGTAGGCCCCTCTTCGTCCACGACGGGTGGTATATCCTTCCGATAACATTTGTACCGTTTCGCGGAAATCGTCCAGGCCCAGGCTTCGAAATGGATAAGCCCTCCTGATCAACTCAAATAATTCCTTTTCCGCATATTCCCGGTTGGCTACCTCAGCAATGATCTGCTGGGCCATGATGTCGATAGGATTCTCGGGAATGATCAGGGTATCCAGTTCACCTTTGTTGATAGCCTCGAACAGGGCAGCGCTTTCCACCAGTTCGTCGCGGCTCAGCGGAAAGAGCTTTCCTTTTGGGGTGCCTTTGATGGTATGTCCCGATCTGCCGACCCGTTGCAGGAAGGTGGCAATAGTTCTCGGCGATCCCAGTTGACAAACCAGGTCAACCGATCCGATATCGATCCCTAATTCCAGCGAAGCGGTGGCGACAATGGCTTGTAATTTCCCGGATTTCAGCCGTTGTTCGGCGTCATAGCGTTTTTCCTTGGCCATGCTGCCGTGGTGGGAGGTCACCTTATCCTTGCCCAGTCGCGTGGCCAATTGATGGGTTAGCCGCTCCGACATCCTCCTGGTATTCACAAAAATGAGGGTCGTTTGATGCGTTTTGATCAGTTCGATCAGCTTTTCATATAGCTCTTCCCAGACTTCATTAGCCATTACCGCCGAAAGCGGTGAATCCGGGACCACCATTTCGAGATCCATTTTTCTCTGGTGACCGCTATTGATGATATGACACTTCGAATGTTTGCGCTTTCGGTTGCCGGTCAGGAAATCAGCCACTTGTTCAATGGGTTTTTGGGTAGCAGATAAGCCCACCCGCAGTAACCTGCGCCTGGTTAGTGCTTCCAGCCTTTCAGCGGTCAAAGCCAGGTGGCAGCCTCGCTTGTCCTGGACCACCGCATGGATCTCGTCGATGATCAGGGTTTTGACAGGCCTCAATAGATTCCGCCCCCCTTCACTGGTCAGTAATAAATACAACGATTCCGGCGTGGTTACCAGGATATGCGGCGGAAGCTTTAACATAGCGGTACGCCGGGTTGCGGGCGTATCGCCCGTTCTGACGGCAGCCCTGATATTGACCGGGGGTAATTGCTGATCTTCCAGGGCTTCGGCTATCCCTTTCAGGGGTTCCTGCAGGTTTTTTTCAATATCGTTGCTTAAGGCTTTTAGCGGCGAAACATAAACGATCTGGGTTTCGTCTTTAAGCCGGCCTTCCAGGCCTTTTTTCACCAAGTCATCTATAGCCGCTAAAAAGGCAGCCAGCGTTTTCCCGGATCCCGTCGGGGCGGCGATGAGCGTATTACGGCCACGGGCAATAGAGTCCCAGGCTTCCTGTTGAATAGTAGTCGGCGCCTCAAAGGTCTTGGTAAACCAGGCGATTATGGCAGGATGGAAACCTTTCGGGATATCGACATTTATCATGGCAGAACTTGGTTGGATCCTAGAATGTTTGGATCCGGTAAACGAAAACAAATATACTCCCTCCAACGATCAAAGCCAAACTTCCGTTCCCTGGAGCAAAGTCTTTTGCGGTTGCGATCGATGCTTATACTACAGTCTTTTCGATCTCGGGCAGGAGATGAAGCAGGGGCTTAATCGACCAGCAATTTCCGTTGGGCGATGATCCCATCATCCCCGTGAAGCTGCAGGATATAAATGCCAGGGTTCAGGTCGCCCTTGTCCAGGATAACCGTGTGGTTTTGCATAGGTTGAATAACGCGGATCAATTTACCCATGCCGTTATATAGGTTGAGGGATAACGGTCCACCCAAATGATCGGCTATCTTTAGCGTAGTGTTGCCCTGCAGGGGATTCGGATAGATCTCCAATAGATTATCCGCGGAAACCGAAGATATACCCACACCTCCGGATTCAACAGTAATGAGGTCTTCTTTCACCACCGTATCGGCGCACCCCAGGCTGTTGGTAACGATCAGGGTAACGCTGAAATTACCTGGTGAAGTATAGGTATGTTTAGGGTTTTGACCGGTATCTGTTCCGCCGTCCCCGAAATCCCACGACCAGCTTGTAGCACCGGTGCTCAGGTCAGTAAAGGCTACCGTACCGTTGGCCGTAAATACGCTGGTTTGATCGGCGCTGAAATCTGCTACCGGTAAGGCGACAACCGTGATATAGTCCACTTTGGTGAGGTTTTTCCCACCGTGCTGATTGGTGGCTGTCAGGGTTACATCGTAGGTGCCGGGTATATCATAACAAACATTATCCGGATGTTGATCCGACGAACCTTGTGGGGTAGCGCCCGGGAATGACCAGTTCCATTGTATGGGCGATTCGGTGCTCATATCGGTAAAATCGATGCATTCCCCCTGGCAGATCATGGTATCGCTGGCGGTAAAGCTCACTTCCGGCTTTGGGCAGGGGATCACGGTAATGAAACCGGCGATCGTCAGGCTGTCCGTACCTCCGGCATTGGTTGCTACGAGGGTTACCGCGTAGGTACCGGCTGTATCATAACAAATATTGGTCGGATTTTGATCGCCCGAGGTATCCGGCGTGGCGCCTTCAAAGGTCCAGTGCCAATCGAAAGGGCTGTTGGCGGTCAGGTCCTGAAATTCTATGCATTCCCCCTCGCAGATGGTTGAGTCGGACGATGACCAGGCTACATTCGGTAAAGGCGGCCCTGTGGAGATCAATTCGATATCGTCGACGGCAAAGGAAGGATCCGCACCCACAAAATCATCGTTATTGGTCCATTCAAAACCGATCTTTACATTAGGGTTATTATCAGCGCTGGAGGGTAAAGATGTGGAGAAGGAAGTCCATTCACCGGCGGGGTCACAATTGATGGTGGGCGTTTTTGCCAAAGCATCGAGCAGCGCCCAGGTATTGCCGTCAAAGTACCAAAGAGTGCCGTCATCAAAGGATCCGTCACCTTTTTCCATATAAAGGAATTCAATACTGATATTGGATTGTCCGCTACAATCGATGGTTGGTGATTCGGCGCGTGTATTGGTCTCCACACAAAATAAAACGCCGCAAAAGCCCCCGGCATTATAAGAGGCGGATGCATCGATAGGGGTGACGCCGTCATCCGGTCCGATGTGCAGGGTTTGGTTGGTTAAATTGGCATTGTTTAAACAACCGTCACCACAATTTCCGGCTCCTGTTCCGGCCTCGGTGGCGCTGATGAACCACTTGTTCGATTCCGGGTCGTTGGTACCTGTTGAACTAATGGTCCAGCTACCGTTAGTACCGGAATAGCTGTTGGCCAGCGATCCCTGGTTGCATCCGGTTCCGAAATCTTCGGTCCAGAAAGTTTGGGCTTGCAGCCATAGGGAGGCCGTAATACCGGCACAAAAGATCATGGCTTTTTTGAAGTGTTGCGAGCGGATCATGACATTTGTATTTGGTGAAATGACTGTTTTTCGGTCGTTTGACCGCGAGAAAATCTGTGATCGAAAGAACGTATTGCAATATAATTATTTAAAGAATCATTTAAAAATTATTTGATAGCAGAATAAAAGCTGCCAACCGCTAATATTTTTTTGAGCAAAAAGATTTGAAATATCGAAATCGATACTATCTTTGCGCTTTCTAAAGGAAAATTTGTTAGGATCGTGATCAAAACAGCCTATTTTCAGTCGATTATGAATGAATGCCAGAAGGAGCATTGGATGTGTCCGGGTGGAAGGCTATTACGATCCGAATCTTAATACTTTTAAGGTAGCATAAAAGATAAAAGCCTTCCCGCAGACGCCGGAAGGCTTTTTTTATTGTTAAATCTAATACTCGATTAGATGTTGATTTTCTTACTAAGTGTAAAATCAAAATCTAGTCGGTATAAAACAAAAGGAGGGACTTATGATGTCAATTAGTTTTAAAGAATTGATGACGGTAAGCTTTATTCTTTTTGCCGTGATCGATATATTGGGTTGTGTTCCGATAATTGTACAGCTAAACCGCCAAAGCAGCGGTATCCAATCCGGGAAAACCACTATAGCAGCAGGTTTGATCATGTTTGCCTTCCTTTATTTGGGGGAATATATATTGGGGTTCATTGGATTGGAATTAGGATCATTTGCCATAGCCGGATCGATCATCCTTTTTCTGCTGGCCATGGAGATGGTCTTGGGTATTTCGATCTTCAAGCATGGCACCACGGGAAGTACTTCCATCATACCCGTAGCCTTTCCGATGATCGCCGGGGTCGGTACGATTACCACCTTACTGTCCTTAAAAGCGACTTATTCGGATCTGAGCATGATCGTTGCCATATTTGTGAACCTGGCCATTGTTTTTATGGTGCTCAAATTTGTACCGTTTATTGAGAAGGTTTTTGGAAAATCCGGCCTGGATGTGATGAGAAAAGTGTTCGGGATCATTTTGCTGGCGATGGCTGTTCAGTTATTCAAGCAGCATTTTTTCGCCTGAGGCCCGCGCTGTAACCGGTTTAGCATGGCATAAGCCGGGGTCAGCCTGGTTCTGCGCTAAACCCTTACGCCTATCACGCAAATATCATCGATCTGTTCATGTTTGCCCTGCCAGCTTACAATTTCCTGCTCCAGGGCGTTTTTTTGGCCGGGCATGCTTTTGTGATTGATGCTGACCAACAGGTTACGGAGGTTGCTTTCCATGTATTTTTTGCCTTGTAAGCCACCGAATTGATCTTTGTATCCGTCGCTGGAAAGGTAAAAGATGTCGTTTTCCTCCAGGGATAAGGTATGCTTTTGAAAGCCCTTGTGTTCGCCCCGGTGATAGCTGATGGATTGTTTATCCCCTTTGATGACTTTAAGCTCCCCGTTCCTGATATGGTAAAGCGGATTTTTAGCGCCGGCAAATTCCAGGGTCATGCCTTGTTTGTCGATGGCGCATAAGGCAATATCCATACCGTCCCTCGATTCGCCGATCTCACCTTTCTGATCCAGCCGTTGGACCAGTTTTTCCTTTAGCTGGTCAAGGATGGTATCCACCTGGTTGATGCCCTTTTCGATGATGATCTCGTTGAGCAATGAATTACAGATCATGCTCATCAAGGCGCCCGGTACACCATGTCCGGTACAATCGGCAGCCGCAAGCATCGTTTTTTTGTTCGAGAACTGGTAACACCAGTAAAAATCACCGCTCACAATATCGCGGGGTTTGTATAAAATAAAGTAATCGATCAGCACCTTGTCCAGGTAATTTTTGGATACCAGGATGGCATCCTGGATGCGTTTGGCATATTGAATGCTGTCGGTAATTTGCTTGTTCCTGAACTCGATCACGTTGTTTTGCTTGATGATATGGGAATTGCGCTGGGTCAGCAGGGCATTGGCTTTTTTCTTAAGCTGGTAACCTCTGAATACCAGCAAGGCGATAACGACCACTAATATGATCCCGGCAATGTAGGCTTTCAACAGATCATCCTGGCGCTTTAATTCTTCTTCATGGATGGCCTGTTGCACGGCATTATCCTGTTTGAGGTTCAGGATCTCCTGGGCTTGCTTTTCTTTTTCGTATTTGGCATCCATTTCGGCGATCAAAGCGGTGCTTTGTTCGGTAAATAAGGAGTCTTTGAGCTCGACATGGGCTCTTAGCTGTTCAAATGCTTTCCGGAATTGCTTGTTTTTGGCATATACCTCCGCAATGGTCAGGTAAGCTTCATTCAGCTCATGCCTTGAGTTGACAGCTTTGGCAGTGGCGATGCTTTTATTGCAGTATTCGAAGGCTTCCTGAAATTGCCCCATCTCCCCGTACAAACCGCAAATAACATAATAACTGATAACCATCCCGGTATTGTTCCCCATGTCCTCGTCGATCTTCAAAGCCCGCAGGTAATAGGTCATCGCTGTTTTGAGATCCTTCCTCATTTCGTAGATCGAACCGATATTATGCAAACAATTGGCTACGTTTTCCTTATCTCCGACCTGCCTGGATATTTTCAGGGATTTCTGATAATACTCCATGGCTTTGTCGTATTCCTCCATCATATCATAGGTGATGCCGATATTATTATAGGAGGCGGCAATGCCGGTATCATCGTTTCTGTCCCGGTCTATTTTCAATGCCCGCTCATAATATTGCATGGCCTTGCTGTAGTTATTTTGGCTGAAGTAGATGTTGCCGATATTATTGATGCTGGAAGATAAGCCCGACTGATCCCCGATCTTGTCGCAGAATTTCAGCTCTTTCATATAATATTCCATGGCTTTCTCGAAGTTGCCCTGATCTTCCTCGACCATCCCCAGGTTGTTAAGGCTGAGAATAATGCCCTTATTGTATTGCAGGGCTTCGGATAAATGCCAGGCTTTTTTAGCATATTCCCTGGCCGTAACCGGGCTCGATTGCTTATGCGCCCAATAAAGCTCGAGCAAAATATTGACCTGGTGCGTATCTTCCGGGGAGATCTTCAGCTCGTTGAGCAGTTTTTCGATCCTGATCTGGCTGGTATCCGTGGAAGCCGAGCAGATAGGGGTCCCAAACAGCAATAAAACCGTTAGGGCGGCTAAAAAATAAATGATGATGGTTCGGATAAGCGTCTGTTGAAGTGAAATTTGAAAATTCAGCTTTACAAAGGCAGTAGCAAGGATCGGCTTGGCAAAATTATGAATTTCAACGATATAAATAACGGGTCAGGAGAATTTATACGGCAAAACAGGCCATTTGTTTGCTGAACCGCCCTTCATTTTCATACGGTATTTTCTATGGGCAGCGCCGGATAATATTGTATCCCGGGAGGCGTTCAAAAAGAGATTCAAAATATCTGTAACTTTTCCGACCCTTTGCATTATTTAAGCAGGGAAATTCATATTTACCGTATGCAGCATACCCGCCTAACAACCGAACAACTGGATCAGGAATTAATAGACATAAATGAAGCGAAAAGAGACCCGAAAAAGTTTAACGTACTCTATGACAAGTATTATCATGTAATATTTGTCTTTATACATAGGCGGACATTTGACGAGCAGTTGACAGCAGATCTTTCCTCACAGGTTTTTTTAAAAGCAATGCTCAATCTTAAGAAATATGAATACCGAGGGCTTCCGTTCTCCGCCTGGCTGTATCGTATAGCCAGTAATGAGGTCAGTGAGTTTTACAGGAAGCATAAAAAACAAAGAGTGGTCAGCCTGGAAACACAGCACCTGGCTAACCTTGGTGAAGAAGTGGATGAATCGGAGGTAGAGTTAAAACATGGTATGTTGATGGAGCTATTGGAACAATTGTCGCCCCATGAGATGCAAATGATCGAGTTGCGCTATTTCGAGAAAAGACCCTTCAAAGAGGTCGCAACGATTCTGAATGTTACGGAAAACAATGCCAAGATCAAAGTACATCGGCTGATCGGCAAGATGAAAAAATTAATGAAGGATAAAATAAACCGGCGATCATGAAAAAATATCAGTTTAAAGTAGACGAACCTGCACCGGGAAAAGACATTAGTGATCAGTATAAAAATTTCGAGGGCCTGTGGCAATCTTATGCCACCGTCAAACCCCCGATCATCAAACCCCTCCTGACCAAAGCCGTTTGGCTGGCAGCCGCCAGTGTGGTAGTTGTATTATCGGTCTGGTTTTGGCCCGGTCCAGCCGTGGATCAACCGGCCGCCAACCTGGTCGATCCCCCTTTTGAACAGGTCAATATACCCTTCACCGCCTTCAATTTGGATGCCGGCGATGGCGGGAAATTGAAATATTCCAGCGGTTCTGCCATCCATATTCCTCCCCAGGCATTTTTAGATAAAAACGGGAAGCCGGTAACCGGTGAAGTGAAGATCCTGTACCGGGAATTGCATGATCCGGTCGACTTTTTTGTGAGCGGGATACCCATGACCATGGATTCGGCAGGAACATCTTATCATATGGAGTCGGCAGGGATGGTCGAGATCAAGGCTGTGCAGCATGGGAAACCGGTTTTTGTCAATCCCGAACAACTGATCCTGGTGGAAATGGCATCGGATTTTAAGGGGCAGCATTACAATTTATACTTCCTCGACCACCATCGTCAGCAATGGATATCTACCGGAAATGATGTGGCTGCTGCTCTTGATACCACCGATCCCATCGATTCCCGACTGCTCCGCGATCTTTTGGCAACCGTTCGCAGTATCCAGGTGCCACCGGAACCGCAACGGCCGGTAAAAGCCGGTAAAAATAAATACCGCTTCGATATTGACGTGATCGATGAAGAATTCCCCGAAATTGCCTTGTATGAGGGGGTAACCTTCGAAATAGAAGAAGGGCAGGCATTTGATCCGGGCTTGTATGATATCTTATGGGAAGATATTTCCCTGAAAAAGGAAAGCGGGCAATACATCGTATCCCTGACCAAGGAGGAGATCCATCATGAATTCAAGGTTTATCCGGTGCTGGAAGAAAGAGAATATGATAAAGCCTATGCCGCTTTTGAAGAAAAATACGTAGCCTATACCCAAGCGCTGAACCAAAAGAAGGCCGCCGAGCAGAAAGTCGACGAAATGCAGCGGGCTATGGAATCAAAGCCGGAGGGATCGGGATCCCGGATGGCTATTGCCACCCGCTCCGACCATAAGACCAAGAGATCGTTCAATATCCCTCGATTCGGCCTCTGGAATTGTGATAATCCGGGAAGTTCGCCGACAGGTACCGCTATTGCTGCTACCTTTCAGGATAAACATGCCAATAAGCTTGAGCCTGAGGTGGTATTCCTGGCGGCCCAGAACCGGAATACATTATACCGCTTTAGTAAAGAAAATCTCAATGCCCTGTATTTCGATCCGGGCATCAAAAATATTCTATGGACAATTACCCCCGAAGAAAAGCTGGCGGTATTCTATCCCGAAGATTTTGAGCAACTGAAAGCCAACCAAAGCTCTTATACCTTTACCATGAATATCATTGACAAAAAAGTAGATGATCTTCAAAACATAAGAGCAGTATTGAATTTCGACGAACGAGCGTCGACATCTCTGTAAAATAATTAGTACCGGTTAACGTTATAGGTAAAAAAGACCTGTCCATACTGTAACTTTTTTCCGGTATTTCATTATACACTTATCTGCTGGTATAAATTGCATTCTTGATCAAATCAAACACAACCATGGAAAAAACTCAAAAATTAGCCGCTTTATTTTTGTTATTCACGGTTTTCATCGCCTGCAACTCCGAACAAAAAAAATTAAGTAAGCATCAGCCCGAAGAAGCCGGAGAATCGCTGAACGCCCTACAAAATGAGGGAATCGATAATCCCAAAGACTTTGTGTATAAACCTGATGAATTTGAGGCAGAACCGACAAAAAACAGTTCCGCAAAGGACCAACGCCAGGTTACCGGAAAAACAGCTCAAAAACAAAAAGTCAAAAAGGTTCACCCTAAACCCACCCTCGGATTGTATGAAAAAACCCAAGTGCCCACGGAAACCTTTGAGATCGACAATACAAAAGAAGCTGTTATCTATGGCAGCAAAGGCACCCTGGTCTCCATTCCCCGGAATTGCTTCCGCACCAAAAACGGGAAGCCGGTAAGTGGAAAAGTACAGATCGAATTGAAAGAGGTATTCTCAAAAGCGGATCTGCTGTTATCCAATTTACCGACCGTGTCCAACGGCAGAATGCTGGAAACCAATGGCTCCGTTTACATCAATGCAACCGCCGAGGGGCAGCCATTAGAACTGGCGGAGGGCAGGTCCATCTACGTGGAAGTGCCGACCGATGGGAATCCCCAGGATATGTTGATCTTTTCCGGCTCGTTCAATGAGATCGGAAATATGAACTGGACGCCTGTCGGCCAATTGTCCAAGGTGATGTATACCCTTCCGTTTGAAACACTCGACCCGAGGATCCCAAGCATGAGCCAATCGATTCTTGAAAGGATCGTTCAACCGGAGAACCAAAATACCTTCCTGGCCACCCGTAACTTTAAAAAGCGGCTGAACTATATCGAAGAGTCTTCTGCCTTCCATCATAAAACAGATGAGATCGTGGAATTCTATTTGCGCAATAAGCATTTAAGCTTGTCCGACGTAGACAATAAGATCCTGAACTACTTCAAAGGCTTGGCCAAGTGTTATCCGCATGTGGAGGTCGACGATCCTTCCCACAAAGGAGTGTTCAAAGCACGCAAACGCTATCGTGATTTTTATGATGAGCAGCTTACCCGGGCCGATCTGATCTATACCCATAATGTTGCGCTTTCAGACGAAAATGCCTATCAACAGCTCCTCGGAAAAGGGCTTGAAGAAGAAAAAGCCGCAAAGGTCATGCAGCATCATGCCACCCGGCTGGCGCTTATTGAACAAAAGAAAAGACTAATGGCGAACCGGATGAAATCAAATATGTCCAATATTGCCAAGGAGTTTGCCGAAAATAACTTTGAGATTGACCGGCTGGGCTGGATCAATGTCGACAAGTTTGCCAGGATGTCGAGTACTTCCAAGCTAACGGTCAAATACAGGAAACCGGGACATGTATATACCGAAGCATTTATTGTCTTTGAAAATCGCCGATCGGTTATTTCCGGAAAAGGAGACAAAGGCAACAAGTTCTGTATTTTCGACAGGATCCCCACCGGGGAAAATGCACATATTGTTTTGGTCGGTTTTGAAGATGATGTCCCTTTTGCCGGGGTTAAAAAGATCATTACCGGCAAAAATGAGATAGAGGAAGTCGACCTTTCCAAAACCAACCTCGTAGCCCTTGAACACAAAGTAATGCAATTGAATTAGCCGCCCAAGATATCCATCCATGAACTACACAAGCATCTTATTATGCCTGCCTTTGCTGTCATTCGGCGGGGGCCAGGACCTGCAGCCCACGGAAACAGAAGCCCTGGTGGAAGTGAAGGTGATGGATTTTGAAAATAACGTGAAGGAAGGGGAGCAGATCCTCCTGGAGGGTATGCATAATCAAAAGGTCTTTACCGGTATTACGGATGCTTCCGGTAGTTTTTCCCTTTTAATTCCGGAAGGAGACACCTATTTGATCAGGATCAAAAATTTCAGCGATAAGATCGATTACAATAAAATGTCTATCCCGGCTGCTCCGGGGAAATATACCAGCCAACTGACCATCCAGTTTGAAACGCCCAAGGTATATACCCTGAAAGATGTTTATTTCGACACCGGAAAGTCGACGCTGCGACCTGAATCAACGCCTGCACTGAATGAATTGTTAAAGGTCATGCAGCTCAAAAAGCATATGCATGTCGAAATAGCCGGGCATACCGATAATATCGGCGACGATCATAAAAACATGGTCTTGTCGGAATCGAGGGCCGAAGCGGTCAGACAATTCCTGGTCAACAAAGGTATCGACGGGCAAAGGATCAAAGCCAAAGGATACGGTGAAACGGAGCCTGTTGCCGATAACAGTACGACAGAAGGCCGTCAAAAAAACCGCCGCACCGAAGTCAGGATCCTGGGCGATCAAAACGATCTTTGAAAGCAGTTGGCTTTTGTTTCGTTTATCCGTACATTTATCCCCACATGAAATATGCATTAATAAGCTTAGGATTATGCCTGCTGGTTGCCTGTCATCCCAACCGCGTTTTTGAGCAACATACCAAAATGGACGACCTGGCCTGGAAACAGGAGAATGTCATCTCATTCCAGGTGAATATCGAGGATAACTCCACTCCTTATAATTTTCTCGTAGCCATCCGGCATGCCTCGGGCTTTCCCTACCAAAATCTGCTGCTTACCTTTTCCCGGACCACACCTTCCGGTAAAAAAGAAACCCAGGAGCATGAGCTCCGGCTGGCCGATGAGAACGGCGACTACCTGGGTGATGGCATGGGAGATTTCTGGGATTTCAGCTTTCCCCTGGAAACCGGTAAAATGCTGGAAGAAACCGGTATGTATACCCTAGAGCTGAAACACGACATGCCCCGTGATCCCTTGCCCCTGATCATGGAAGTGGGGCTGATCGTTGAGAAGGTAGTGGAAGAATAAGCCGATTTGGCCCGTAATGATAAATGCCGAACGGGGAATATTGAATGATGAAGTTCTTTGAACTTCGATATTGAATATTCCTGGTTCATCATTCATCATTAAAATTTGTTTGGACATCGTCTTATTCAAAATTCCCAAATAATTTTGCCACCCCATTAAACTTTAGTGGTTATGATATAGTCAAAGGCACATAAAAGATAAACAAACCAATTAATTTATCATGAAACGAGTGTTTATCCTTAGCTGCCTTTCTTTAAGTATCTTTTTATTTTCATGGAATTCCAGCCAGGCACAGGTCGTCGTTAAAGTCAGGCCTGCCGCACCTAAAGTAAAAGTCGTTAAACCACGTCCACCCGCCAGGGGGATGGTATGGATCGACGGGCATTGGAAATGGAACCCCAAGCGTCATAAATATGTATGGGTAAAGGGGTATTGGAGAAAACCGGTCAGAGGAAAAGTATGGGTGAAAGGCTACTGGGTCAGAAGCCCGCGCGGCCACAAATGGGTGCCGGGACATTGGAGAAGAGCCTGATCCCCGGTTGTTCTAATCCGCTTCCGAAACTTTAGTGGCTTTGATGAACAGGAAGCCTTCATCCTGCCGGTCAAGGATCTCCCCTGAATTTTCCACATAACCGATATAGTAGATCTTCTCGATCCGGAAACCTGTTGAACGCAGCAGGTCCGTGATCTCCTCTTCGGTGAAATAGTGCACAAAAGCCAGGGTCCGGCCACCTATTTTGCAATAGAAGGTGTCTCCTTCATCATAACCGAATTTCTCCAGGTTGTATTTACGATAGCTTTCGAGGATCTCCGGGCCCCACTCATGTTTGTCGTAGCGGTTAAATACATCCAGGTAAAATGGGGAACCGATCTTCAAATGTTTGTTGAGCTTTTTAAGGGTGGCTACCCTTCTTTCCTTATCGGCAATATGGCCGAAGGCATACAAGAAGGTAGCGGCGTCGAATTGCTTATCGTCGTCCATAGGGGCGTTGAGCCAGGGTGACCGGATCATTTTGATCCCTTTTTGAGCGGCGATCTTGGTCATTTCCGTGCTCATATCCACGCCGGTTACTTCGAATTCCGATTCAGCGAGCTCCATTTGTTCCAGGGCCCGCCGTCCGGTTCCGCAGGCCAGTACCAGCTTGTCGCGGATGGTGCCGTTACTTTGTTTCAGGTCTTCACCGATCAGGCGGTCGATCGTTTTGGTATAAGAGGAACGGGTGGGGTGATTGAGGTCAAAGTTGTCGTATGACAAGGCCTGTTCGTCGTAGTATTCCGTGTTCATCTGGCTGATCTTTTCAGGATCGGGCTTGGGGTTGACCAATATCATCCGGTGGGAGGCCCCTGGATATTGCTGCTGAAAAGATCGGTATTGGAAAGCGTTTTCGATAATTTCCTCGAAGTGGCTGGGATCGTCTGACCAACTGGCGGTTTCGGCTTTGTCATTCAGGATGCCGATCCTTTCGTTTTCGATATCATATATTTTCGTGCCCTGGAAGTCTGCAACGGGAGGATAGTAAATATGCAGGGTTACCAGCTTTTCCCTGGGATTGGGATTACGGATCTTATGGATCACACCATCCGGTTCACCTATTACTCCTCCCTTAAAACATCGGGTTCGCTTCACATCCTTAAATTGATCACCCTGGTGCTCGTAAACCACATCTTCTCCTTCACCTTCCAGGATCACAACATAGCCGTAAAACCCATTGTGGAAGTGGATCCCGCTTTCTACCCCTACCGGCCAATGCAACAGCACCACCTCGATAGGATCCAACAGCAGAATTTCCCTGGCATAAACACCCGGCTTTTTTATGGCCGGTAACAAGGACTCGTATTCCAGGGTTGAAAAATCATACTGATCAACGAATTCGCCCAGTTTTTCGAAACTGAAATCGGCCTTTTGCATCTGTTTAAAGGTATTGATCAGTTTTTCCACGGTAAAATTGTTTTAAGCATGATGAAAAATGCGACTTTCCTTTGAATTTGCCCTTAAATGAATACCTATATGCCAAGAAACCTTTTGCCATCAAATGATCCGGTCATCCGGAGGCCAAGGTGATTACAACAATAAAAGAGAAAAAAGCGATACAATTTTGCTGCTGGTATCCAAAAAAGGAGGTATAAATAATTATTGATTGCCGTTCCGGACAGCTAAATTAACAAAGAATCATCGAAAACAATGAATTCTAAAACAGATTATACCTACCGGGGATTGATTTTAGTAATTTTATGCCACTGCTTGCGACCGGCATCGTTCCATCAGATCATTCCATACATGCCCGGATATTATTTTCTTTGAGGGAAGCCAGCATATGTTAAGCAAACCATATACCATCGAAGATATCTGCCGGATCGTGGCGGGAGATCTTACCGGGGATCATCCCCAGGCTACGGTAAGCCGTTTGTTGATCGACAGCCGCAAGGTAGTGTTTCCGGAAGATGCGATCTTTTTTGCCATCCCCGGTGAACGTCATGACGGTCATCGATATATCGAGGAATTACTGGACAAGGGCGTTCGTAATTTTGTTATTGAAAAAGCCGGATCCATCCGCCAGGATGCCAATTTTATCATGGTACCGGATGTTGTGACGGCCTTGCAGCAGTTAGCAGCGGCTCACCGGCGGCAATTTGATATTCCGGTGATCGGGATCACCGGCAGTAATGGTAAAACCGTGGTAAAAGATTGGTTATACCAGTTGTTAAGCCCGGACCAGGAAGTGGTCAGAAGTCCGAAAAGCTACAACTCCCAGGTGGGAGTACCGCTATCGGTCTGGCAATTGGAAGGGCATCATGAGCTGGCGCTGTTTGAAGCAGGGATCTCCAAGAGCGGGGAAATGAAAAACCTTCAGGCCATTATCCTCCCCACCATCGGAATATTTACCAATATCGGCCAGGCCCATGATGAGGGATTCGACAATTTGAAGGCCAAGATCCGGGAAAAGCTATTGTTGTTCGGATCCGTTGGTCAATTAGTATTTTGCGAAGATCATCAACCCTTGGCGGAAGAGGTCCGGCAATTCGCACAGTCGAAGATCCAACTGTTTTCCTGGGGTAAAGGAAGCGGCGCATCACTTCAGCTCAAAGCCATTCGCAAGAAAGGAGGTGCTACGATCCTCGAAGCTGTATACCGGGAAACGGAATTATCGATAAGTATTCCGTATACCGATGATGCTTCCATCGAAAATGCCATGCACTGCTGGGCAATGATGCTCCTGCTGGGGTATAACCAGGCCGTGATCCGGCAACGGTTAAGATCTTTGCAACCCCTGGCCATGCGGCTGGAATTGAAATCCGGGATCAATAACTGTTCGCTGATCAACGACAGCTATAGTGCAGACCTGGCCTCCCTGAAGATCGCCCTTGATTTCCTGGCCCAGCAGCAACAACACCCCCAACGCACGGTAATCCTCTCCGATATCGTCGAGAGTGGTAGAAAATCCAGTGAATTATATGAGGAGGTCGGAAGGATGATCCGGGAACATCGGATCAACCGCTTTATCGGCATCGGCGAAAATATCAGGAACCATCAATCCTGTTTCCATCAACCGGATCCGGGGGCGGTTTCGTTTTTTTCAAATACTTCGGATTTCCTGGAGACTTTTGATCCCGCTCAATTCCGGGATGAAACGATCCTGGTCAAAGGAGCCAGGAAATTCCGCTTCGAGCATATCAGCAAAGCCCTGGAAAGCAAGTTCCACCAAACCCGCCTGGAGATCAACCTCAACGCGATCGTTCACAATTTGAATGTTTACCGGCAAATGCTGGATCCCGACACCAGGATCATGGTGATGGTAAAAGCCTTTTCATACGGGAGCGGGAGCCATGAGATCGCGAGTGTATTGCAGTTCAACCGGGTCGATTACCTGGCAGTGGCGTATGCGGACGAAGGTGTGGCGCTTCGAAATGCCGGTATCGGCTTACCGATCATGGTCATGAACCCGGAAGCCGAAAGTTTTCCGGCAATGGTAAAGCATCGCCTGGAGCCCGAGATCTACAACCTGTCGATCCTGGAACAATATATGGCTTACCTGGAAGCTCATTATTCCGGGGAAACAAGTCCCATTCACATTAAGATCGATACAGGGATGCACCGACTGGGTTTTGCAGCCAACCAGGTCGATGAGCTGCTGGGATTGATCTCCCCGGAAAGCGGACTTAAGATCATGTCGGTATTTTCCCACCTTGCCGGCAGCGATGATCCCGCGCACGACGATTTTACCGAACAACAGATCCTTCAGTTCCGGGAGATCAGCGATAAAATCTGCCGATCGGCGGATTACCCCATTCTCCGGCATATCTTAAATTCTGCAGGGATCAGCCGCTTTGGAGCCCATCAGATGGAAATGGTACGGTTAGGGATCGGTTTGTATGGTATCGACGCCTCCGGGGAACTGGATCTGATACCTGCCGGCACCTTAAAAACGACGATCGCACAGATCCGGGAAATTCCAGCCGATGAAAGTATCGGTTACAACCGCTCCGATTATACCCGTCGCGACAGCAGGATCGCTATTGTCAGGATCGGCTATGCTGATGGCATCAACCGCAAACTAGGCAATGGCAAAGGTAAAATGTTGGTCAATGGTAAGCGGGTGCCTACGATCGGGGATATTTGCATGGATATGTGTATGCTGGATATTACCGGAATATCCGGTATCTCGGAAGGGGATGATGTGATCGTTTTCGGAGATTCCCTGCCGGTTACCGAAGTTGCCGGCTGGCTCGACACTATCCCATACGAGATCCTTACGAATGTATCACAACGGGTAAAAAGAATATATTACGAGGAATAGGGGAAAAAATTATTCCCGGATAAAGCCGCGCTGAAAATAGCCTTTGATGGTTTGCCCGGAGGAATTCTCCACCTGGGCGCTCAGGTAGAGCTCGGCCTTGTTGATCCGGACCACCAGCCATTTTCCCACATCATTGTTAACGCCTATGGAGGCATTGTCGCCCAGGAACCAGCGGGGTGTTTCGACAAAATCCTTTCCTAACCCGTTTTTACAGTTGAATTCAATACAACTGGTCAGGGAAGTATCGGTTTTCGAGGTGAGGAAGACCTGGGTGCTCAACAATTCATTGGTATTGGGGTCATGATTGGTGATCACCAGGCAACCGTCGCTTTTAAACTCCCATTTTTCGGTAACGCCGGCATCGGTGGGGTTAGGGCTCATCACCCATTTCCCGACGATCAATTTACAGACAGGTTGCCAAAAATATGTATTGCAACTGATCAGGAAAAGAGGAAGGAGTAGCAGGAAAAATCTTATGGTAAGTATGTATTTAAACATATAACCGCAATTGCGCAACTCACCGTAAAATTAATAAAACTATTAAAAATAAGGTAAAATACTTACATTTTTTACGTAATTACCTTCAAAAGGGTTCTGAACGCCACAAATTTATCGGCGTATCTTTCCGCATGTTTTTGTTGTAATTCAGGAGCATATTTATCCCGGTATGTGAAATAATCTTCCATATTCCGGCAAAAATACTGGATGGCATAGGTGATCCCGTCACTTTCATCCTGCTCCAGCAAGCGACAGAACTTGTGATCCGTAAACAAGCCGGTTTTCATCACATCCGGAATATGTACTTCCTGCATCCAGGCTTTCCATTCCGGCTCAATATCCAGGTCGACTTTTACCGTAACGTTGTATAGGATCACGTGCCTTGCTCAGTTAAGATTATCACCCCTTAATTTCCGGTATCTTTTCCTGGCCTCGACCGCATAAAGGCTGTCTTTGTAGTCGAGAATGATCTTTTCATAGAGCTGTTTGGCCGCCTCCGGGTTATCCAGGTGTACCTGGTTGATCTCCGCCAGTAAAAAGATCGCATCGTCGGCCAGGAGATCATCCGGCTTTTTTTGGACAATATGATCCAGGAATTGCCGTGCTTTGTCATATTTGCCCTGCTTGACCATGATATTGGCCTTGGCATAATAGATATCGTCGGTCAGGGAGTGGCCGGGATAAAACTGCAAGATGGAATCCATGACCAGGATAGACTCGTCGGATTTGTTTTGAAAGCGCAGAAGATCGGCCCGGGCAAACAGCCGCATGGGGATCTGTGTGGAATCCAGGCCCAGGTGGTCCATGATGAAAACCGATAAATTCAGCGCATCATTAGCGATCAATTCCGAGGTAGATGCCTTTAATACGTTCAATTGGGCCTGCGACCATTCGAACTCCCCTTTATAATAAGATAATTTGGCATTTTTGAAACGGGCATATTCTCCCAGGGGCTCGTCTTTCATCGCTTTGTCGACCTGGCTGTAAAGTAAGGTGGATTCCCACACATCACCGCTGATCAGGTATATATCTCCCAGGTCGATCTTACATTTTCCCTGCAGGTTCCGGTTGAGTCCGGGCATTTTTATCGCCTCTTCCATCAATTTCCTGGCAGCATCGATATCGTGGATATATTTCGCCTCCAGTTCCGCCAGATCCCTGATGGTCGGGACGGTCCTGACATTTTTTCCAAACTCTTCCAGGTATTGCAGGTAGTTGGTCTTCAGGCCCTGAATATCTTCGTCCGTATAGTTGCTGGTCAGGGTAATTTTGGCTTTCCTGGATTCCAGGATACCCCTTTTGGCAACCATATAATAAGGCGTTTTTTTGCCCTTGCCGACCACATAATCATAACAACTGATGGCCGCATCATAATCGCCTTCCGTATTGGCTGTTCTGGCCAGGTTGACCACCCGCTGTCCGTTTTCTTTCAGCCGTTTATCCAGGGCTTTTACCTGTATAAAGGCCGAGGCAAAATCTTTCCGTTGTATAAAATGCCAGATCAGGAATTCGGGAAACACAGGGTTATCCGGGTTTTTTTGGATCCTCCGGTAAAGCTGTGCCTGCAATTCACGGAAATCCGTCGTGCCGGATAAGGTTCGCTGCAAGGCGGTTTTGATCATTTGCTTTTGATTGGGATCGAAGGCCAGGTAGTCAAGGTAGGCGGTGATCATATTCACTTTATCGCCCATGGCCTCATAAACGCCGGCCATATCATAGTTGAAGTAGGGAAAATTATTGTACAGCCGGTTGCCTTTTTTGTAAGTGGCCAGGGCAAATTCGTGCTCATCGATGGTCAGGAAAGCATTGGCGACCATCCTGATCCGGACCTTGTCGGCTACTAGTCTTTTGATCACATCCTGGTACTTTTCTTTGGATTTCGTTTCCCGGTCGGAATGGGCATATAAATACCCCAGATCGATGGAATAGCTTAGGTTATCGGGGAATCCCTTGATCATTTTCTTAACGACCTTTTCCCCTTTTTTAAAATCCTGGAGAATGATCAGGGTGTTGAGGTAGTATTTATATACCTCAACGGTCGTTGCCTTGTCTTCAAATAGTTTCTCGAATACGGCAGAAGCCTTATCGTATTCCTCCCGGTGGTAATATTCCATGGCCAGGTCCAACTCCAGGTTGACCTGTGCCTGCAGCAAAGGAATGTTTGCCAACAAGACTAAACATATGATAAAGAATCGGCCTGCCATATAAACTGGTCTGATAATAGAGAGCCGGTAAAGACGATAAAAGAGAAAGCCTTATTGCAGCTTAAATTTCACCGGCAGGTTGAATTGTACCTGGACCGGTTTGCCTCTTTGTTTGCCAGGATTCCATTTTGGCATTTTCTTGACCACTCTTACGGATTCTTCTCCACATCCTCCTCCGATATCCCGGAGCACTTTAATGTCGTTGATACTACCGTCTTTTCCAACCACAAAAGTAACGACAACCAAACCCTCAATATTGTTTTCGCGGGCGATAGGGGGGTATTTAATGTTTTTATAGATGAATTTCATCATTTCGGCCTCGCCTCCGGGAAACTGAGGCATTTTCTCTACAATGGTAAAGATCTCCGGCTCTTCCGCAACAGGTTCCTCTTCAGGTATGTCCGGCATTTCGATCTCGGTATCTTCCTCGATCTCCATATCCTCGATCTCGGGCTCGTCTTCCAGGATCTCCTCATCCTCTACCACTTCGATCTGCGGAGGTGGAGGTGGAGGGGGCGGTGGTTTTTCCTGTTTGGTTTGGGGAGGTTCGACCTCGATATCGTCAGGGATCGCCAGGTCTCCCATATTAGCATTGATATTATCATAGGTTGTCCAGGTGAAGGCTAACAGCACGATCCCCAGCGAAATGATAAATCCGATCCTCAGGAAAAGCCCCCGGTAATAATCCAGGTCAGCTTCTTTGTATTTTTTAACGAAAATGGATTGGCTTTCCTGGCTACCCCGGTGGAGATCGATGATCTCATCGGCAGATTTCTTGTTAAAAATAAAACGGCTGATCAAAACCGCTGCCAGAATGATACCAACCAATATTAATAGTAAAGCAACCATCGCGGTGAAATTATAATTTGAAATAAATCAAGGTAAACAGCAATGAACCTGTAATACCTCCTATCATATTTGCTGAAATGTCCATCAGGTCAAAATACCGATCTTCGAACAACAACTCTTGTAGTACCTCAATAATTGTACCATAAATGAAAGCGATCAGAAGTGCGCTTTTCCCGGCATTATACCGGAGTTTCATGATACTATGCTGTTTATGAAAACCTACAAGGAGTATAAAAACCCATACACCGTATATGACAGCATGGACAAACTTATCAAAGTTAATAATGTCTATTTTCGGAATGTCCCTCCCCGGGAGCAGGGAAAAGAACAAGATCATCATGCCCCAGAGCATTCCGAACAGATTATATTTAAAGAACATTGATGATTCCTATCCGTACCCTGGATCAGGCGCTGACGGTAGATCGGTATGCATCGACATCAAGCAATGAATCCATTTCCACGGTGTCGGATACTTCAATTTTGATCAACCAGCCTTCGCCATAGGGATCTTTGTTGACCAATTCGGGATTGTCTTCCAATTGAGGATTCACTTCCAGCACTTTGCCGGCTACCGGCATATAAAGGTCCGAAACGGTTTTTACCGCTTCGATGGTTCCAAACACGGCCTCCTGGTCCAGCTCCTCTCCGGCTGTTTCGATCTCTACATATACAATGTCCCCCAATTCGCTCTGAGCAAAATCCGTAATCCCCACATATGCCTGCTTGTCATTATCGACCCTGATCCATTCGTGATCTTTTGTGTATTTGAGATTGTCCCTAAAATCCATAGCATGATTTTTACCAAAAATACATTATTTTTTCCACTCGCGAAATTAATAAGAATCTGTCGATTTAGGCAATATGGGGAACAAGAACGAAGGCGCACCCAAATGTCCTTAACCAGGCAAAAACTTGATCAGTTAGCCAGGGTGAACCGGATCGTTACCCCCATTTGCGTGTTGGTGATCGGGAAAGCCGATGATGTTGCAGGAATGGTTTGTCGTCTGTCGTAAAACAGCCGGACATTCAGTTGGTTGTTGACCACATAGTCTACAGATGGCGCAATACCGATGGTTTTGTTGCCGCGGGTGGGCTCGGCGACATCCTGGTCGAGCTTATAAATAACCGTTTTGTTATCGATAAAAGAGAAATCGAGCCGGAAGTTCAGATCATTTTCCAAAGATTTCTTTTTACCGCCGATCCGGAATGGCAGCGGGAATCCTTTCATCCGGTAGCCCAGCCCGATCGTAAAATCATTGGTACGGGTTTCGCTCAACTGGTAATCCAGGAAGCCCATTCTGAGGCTTCTGCTTTTTTTGTAATCGACCCTTGTGGTCAGATCGTTTTGCCAGGTAACATCGATGCCGATAAAAGGGGCGAGCTGCTCATTGATAGCAATTTGTGGGATCTCGTAGAAGGCAAAGAAGTTATTGGAGTTGGAATCGACCCTGCTTTGGAAGCCTGAAGTTTCCTCGTAATTCAGGTTTGAAATAAAGTTGCCAACACTTAAGGTGGAATTGTAGGCATGGGTAATGTTCACGTTTTTAGCATATTTCTTAACGATATCCAGGTTCGTCAAACCATTGTATGTGATCCGCCAGTTGGGTTTGGGTATGGCATCGAAAGTTCTTGAGTTCAGGATCTTGGCATCGGGGTCCTTGCCGGTATAGGCGGCAATAAAGGCGGGGATCAATACATCCTGTGAATAGGGCCCGTAGCCTTGATGAAAACCTTCCGCAATAGCGGCATTGGAATCTACCGGTAGTTCGAATGATCCCCTGGAGTTGGGGTTTTCGCCGGCCAACTGGTCAGCGATGAAGATCCGGTTGGCCTCAAACTGTTCGAATGTGGGCGATAATCCGTCTTTGCCGATCTTGACAAATGCCGTTTTCCAGGTAATAAATGACATGGAAAAGCTACCGTTCTCATCTGTTGTTCTGGCATCGTATAGTCGGTCTGATTCCGGGCCGGTTACCAGGAAGTTTTGGACCAGGTTTTTCGACAAGGTCCGGGTAAAATTGATATCGAGCCGGAAATTGTTCATCGGTTCGAAATTGGCCCGGAGGGTGGCATTATTATCCTCGCTTTTCAGGAACTGGTAGTTCCGGGTAGAGTCGGTGATGATCCAATTATTTTGGGCGGCATTTTGCAACCAGGCGGCATCGGGCTGCATGCCCATTAAATATTCATATCCCGGGGCGTTCCTTTCAAAGTCGTTGCCGATATATTGTGGATTAGGCATAAAACCGGGCAGGGTCGAGCGGTAGGTTTCGGTATAGGAAAAAGAAACTCGTTTCAGGCTGGTTAAAGGTTTGATCACCGCAGCCGCATAGGGATTGGTCTTGTTATTATCCAGCTTTTGCCGATCCGCCCTCAATTTCTTGACATCTTTTTTCAACTGTTTTTTCTCCGCTTTCAACTCCTTTAATTCTTCTTTCCAGTTTTTTCGCTTTTGCTCTTTGACCTTTTTGATACGGTCTTTGACACGTTCCCTTTCTTTCAGCTTTTTCTCGATCTCTTTGGTCAGCTTGGCTTTTTTATCATTCCTTTTCTTCTTACGGGAGTCTCTTTTACTGCTTTCTCTCCTGGATTTGGACATACGGTTATATTTCCTGAGAACCTTGAACTTGTTGTAAAAATTCTTCATGTTCAGGTCGGTATTGAGCTGGCGATTGTTGGAATTCCGGATCGTATTACCGATCGTATCGATCTCCGGCATCAGCGGATTTCTCGGGGAGGTGGTCCAGTTATAATCCGAGCCATACCTGGCCCTTACCTGTACCCAATCCATATAGGGCAATTTGTTGATAGGCACGTTGTAATTAACATTTCCCCGGTGGGTGTACATGGTCGTACGGCCACCGAAATCCCTTCCGTTCCGGCCAAACATATTGTCGATGATCGTATCCCGCTTTTCCTTGGTATCGATAGCGCCGATAGGTTCGTCGATCCTGGCATTGGTGGTCGCCGAGAAGTCGAAATTCAGGCCTTTGGTAATATCATATTTAAGCCCGTATACCCGGTCCCATTTAAAAAATTTGTCGTATAAAGGATCGATCGGCAATTCATCCGGTGACAACCTTCGCAGTTGTGTAACACCGATCTGGCGGGTCAGGTCGTTCCGGAAGGTATAGCTGTTAGGCATCAGGTTGAAGTTGAAATCCCTGACCAGCTTCAGGTACTTATTCTTGGGTTTGATCAGCTTTTCGAAGGGCTTGATATATTTGGCTTTTTTGGAAAAACTGTAGGCCAGGGATCCCCGGTGGCGGGTGATCTCGTTACTTTCTATCGTGGGATCGCTACGGAAAGTATTGGTCCAGGCATAGGTGGTATTCCAGTTTTCGATATCCCAGAAATGACTTTTGGCGCCTTTTTTGACCTTCACTTTGCGAACATTGGAAAAGTTGAGGCTTTTGATCCGCGTATAATCCTGAGCTGCCCGTTTCAGCGAATCTTTTAGCGCTCTTTTTTCCTGTACCGATAATTCTTCCAACAGGTCGATCTGGGCCAGTTTATCCTTGAGCAAGACATCGGTTTGGTAGGGATCGAATTGCGGATTACTGAATGATTCGGAGATACCTGCATAAACCGGCACCCTGATCCCCGACTTCTTCGGCAGGAATTTATCGAGCTGAATATTGGTGGAGGCATCATACTGGTAAAAATTATCCCTTTTCCGTTCGCTCAGCTTCTGTTCCAGGGAACCCCAGCCGATAGTATGCATGTTACCGGAAACCGTCACATTTCCAAGGTCGGCCAATTTTACATCGACCCGGCCAAGCGCGGCCCAACCTCCTCTTTCGTCAAATTCGGTCAGCCGGAATTCATTGAACCACAATTCCGCACATTTGGGTAATCCGTCATCATCCGGTATCCCGTCGTCATTACTGTCCACACCGGTGGATTTGGGGTTACGGATACCGATCATGGCGGTTTTGGTATCGCCGAGATCAGGACTACCGACAACGGTTATCCTCCTGCCGTTGCCGGCGTCAACGATATAGGGTTTGTCGAAGGGGAAATTTTCGAAATCGCGTTGTAATTTGATCAGGGCCAATGAATCCAGGGAGAAGTCGAAAAGGTTTTCCGGGATCGGCCAAAGATCTTCCGGAGATGTAGCGCCCATGGGGGTAACCTTCAGCGGGATCTCATATTCATAAAAGTTTTCCGTGAAATCGGTTCCCAGGCGGATGAAAGCGGTCAGGTCGCCGTCGTTCAGGATCTCGTTGTTCAGCGCTTCGGCATGTACAAATAACTGCATCCTTTTGAAGTTCCTGAGGTCGAGGTTGATATTCTTGAAAACAGCCTTGGCGCTGCCATCCTGCAGATCACAAACCTGGGCAGACAGGGATTGTTCGTTTTGCAGTACATTGTTCACATTGCCCTGCCCGACCAACGACTCCCGCTGAACGCCCGGAGGCAGATCATAATTCGAATTTTCTTCGATGCTTACGGAGGCCACGTTAAAGAAAGTTTCCTGGCCGTTGTCGTTATTGGCATTGCCAAATTCTCCGGGTTCCTGGATATCGAATTGGTATTTCCGCCATTGATTTCTCACCAATTCCAGTCGTGCAAATCGCATGATGACATCTTCATTGAAATTGGTCATGAACATCCTGACGAACTGGATCGACCGGAAATCCTGGATGTTCCTGGTTTTAAAAGAATACTTCTGGATGGGTATTTTAAATTGATACCAGGTAACGGCGCCGGTCTCATCATTGGGTAATTTTACCTGTCTGCGAATGGTATCGGTAATGAAGTTCTGGCCCACCACCAGGTCTTCCCGCCTAACGGATACCCGGTATTGATAAAACTCTTCGGCATCGTCCAACGTGTAGTTCTGGTTCAGGTCTTCCGAATCCGGAATATTGGTGGCCGAGGTCGGATAGCCGTCTTTATTCAGATCCTTGGATTGTTCGGAGGTCGGAGAATTGCCTTCCGGGCCATTAAAATCCTTGTATCTTTCGAGGATCGGCGTTTGGTCGGTATCGTAGTCGTCACCCCGGTAGTAGTGATAATTATCCGTCGACGGATCATCCCTGACTTTATTGAGCGCGGCGGCGCTTAAAGTCGGA
>JANQFB010000290.1 GCA_028278085.1 Chitinophagales bacterium | reverse complement strand
GCTTCGGCCGCGGCGGAGTTGGTAAAATTACAGGGAGCCGAAGTAGCAGCCTTTACTTTTATCGTTTCGCTCGATTTTTTAAATGGAAAGTCATTACTGGATCCCTATACCGCCGAGATCATTTCCCTGGCGGCCTATTCTTGAAGCATGGATACCAGGGAGAAGCGCTTTTCGAAGCCCGATAATGATATACGATAATTTATATCTATAAAACCCAGGAAAACGCAATGAACTTTGAACTTAGCGAGAATCAGAAAATGATCCGGGATATGGTCCGGGATTTCAATGCCCGGCATATCAAACCCAGGATGATGGAATGGGATGAAAGCCAGGAATTCCCGGTGGAGGTTTTCAAAAAATTGGGCGAACTCGGTTTGATGGGTGTATTGGTGCCTGTGGAATACGGAGGATCCGGCTTCGGCTATTCCGAATATGTTACCGTAATTTCCGAGATCGCAAGAACCTGCGGATCCATCGGCCTTTCATTGGCCGCTCATAATTCTCTGTGTACTGGCCATATTTTACAATTCGGCAGTGAAAGCCAAAAGCAGGCATACTTGCCTAAGCTGGCCACGGCCGAATGGATCGGCGCCTGGGGTTTAACCGAACCTAATACCGGATCGGATGCCGGTAATATGAAAACCACCGGTAAGAAAGATGGCGACAATTGGATACTCAATGGTACGAAGAATTTCATCACCCACGGAAAGTCAGGGCAGGTTGCTGTGGTCATTGTCAGGACCGGTGAGGTGGGCGATAGCCATGGGATGACCGCGTTTATCGTGGAAAAAGGAACCCCCGGGTTCAGCGCCGGAAAAAAAGAAGATAAATTGGGTATGCGTGCCTCCGAAACCACGGAAATTGTTTTTGATAATTGTGTCGTGCCCGACAGCAACCGGATCGGGGAAGAAGGGGAAGGCTTTGTACAAGCCATGAAGGTGCTTGACGGAGGCCGGATCTCCATTGCCTCTCTGGCCCTCGGTATTGCCAAAGGAGCCTATGATGCTGCGCTCGCCTATGCCCAGGAAAGGCACCAGTTCGGAAAGCCCATTGCTCACTTCCAGGGTATTTCTTTTAAGCTGGCGGACATGAAGCAACAAATAGAAGCCGCCGAGTTGCTCACCTTCCAGGCGGCTCATCAAAAAAACCATGGAAAGGATGCTACCCGTTCATCTTCCATGGCCAAATACTATGCATCGGAAATTGCCGTAAAGATCGCTAATGAAGCCGTTCAGGTTTTTGGCGGCTATGGCTATACCAAAGAATTCCCGGTTGAAAAGTATTACCGGGATGCGAAACTTTGCACCATCGGCGAAGGTACATCAGAAGTACAAAAGCTGGTGATCGCCCGGGAGATTTTGAAGATTTAGAATTGAGGATTGGAGGATTGGAGGATTGGAGGATTGGAGGATTGGAGGATTTAGGATTGTATGATTGAAGAGTACTTCATCATTCTTCCTTCATCATTCCCACTTCATCATTCAACACCCCCTTTTGTACGGACAAGAATTTCCGATTTTGATGCCGGATCGCAACACCATCAATTAATAAGCGGCCATTTGTTTCGATAAAAAGGAAAAATCCTTACCTTTGCATCCCATTTATACACCAAAAACAAAGCTTTTATAATGCTTATTATCGATGTTAAAGATAGTTCTTCGGTAGACCGCGCTTTAAAGAAATACAAGAAAAAATTCGAAAAAGCCGGGATATTAAAGGAGTTGAGAGCACGACAAGCCTATGTTAAGAAGTCTGTGAGAAGAAGAAATGAGATCCTGAAGGCAGAGTACAAAGAGCAGGTGCTTAAAAAGTACGAGTAGCCTGTTTCGTACGGATTGGATTTCATTGTTCATCTTTTTTTTACCTGTCGAATGGCTATCGATTCCTTTATTAATTTTCTTCAATTCGAAAAAAGGTACAGCTCGCATACGATCACTTCCTACCAAAATGACCTGGGGCAATTCGAAGCGTTTTTAAAGGAAGTTTACACCATTGATGCATTTGCCCGGGTCGAGCATTTACATATCCGGTCTTGGATCGTGGACTTAATGGACCAGAACATCTCCACGCGATCGGTGAACCGGAAAATATCCACCTTAAAAACCTTTTTCAAGTTCCTGCTGAAAAAAGGAGAAATTGACAAAAACCCGCTTGTCAAGGTAATTTCACCGAAAACCGAGAAAAAACTGCCGGAATTTGTGGCCGAAAAGCAGATCCATGCTTTGTTGAATGACATCCCTTTTACCGACGACTTTGCCGGGCTCAGGGACAAGGTCATCCTTGAACTGCTCTATGCCACCGGGATGCGGCTTTCGGAGCTGATCGGCTTGACTGACGATAAGATCGACTGGAGAAAAGGTTCGTTCAAGGTATTAGGTAAAGGTAATAAGGAGCGGATCATTCCTGTGGACAAAAAATTACTGGAATTGATCGAAGCATATGTCCACCTCCGGGATCAGGAATTCGGAACATCAACAGCTTTGCTCGTTACCGATAAGGGTAAGCCTTTATACCCGAAATTCGTTTACAGACGGGTAAGAGAGGCCTTGAACAAAGTAACGACACTCGATAAAAAAAGCCCTCATGTCTTACGGCACACCTTTGCTACGCTCTTATTAAACGAGGGCGCCGACCTGAATGCCATCAAAGAGCTCCTGGGGCATGCCAGCCTGGCGGCCACCCAGGTCTATACGCACAATTCCGTTGAAAAACTAAAAGAAATCCATAAAAAAGCACATCCTCGTAATAAATCTAAATCCTAAAATAATGGAAGTACAAATCCAATCGATTCATTTTGATGCCGACCAGAAATTACTGGAATACGTCCATAAAAAGCTTCAAAAGCTCGAAAAAATATATGAACGGATCGTATCGGTGGAAGTTTACCTGAAGTTGGAAGAAAAAAGCAGCCATATTAAGGATAAGACCGTTGAAATTAAACTACATATACCCCAACAAAGATTATTTGCCAAAGAACAAAGTAAGGTATTCGAGGATGCCGTCAATGCGAGCATGGATTCCATCATGCGCCAACTGAAAAAACACAAAGAGAAATTGGGAAGCAAATATTGATGGATTTATTTTTGATTATTGAAATTATTGTGTAAATTTGCAGGCCTTTTTTCTAGGTAAAAAGTGTTATTTGAAAGCATGAAACGATTTGCCGATGTAGCTCAGTTGGCCAGAGCAGCTGATTTGTAATCAGCTGGTCGGGGGTTCGAATCCCTCCATCGGCTCTTCATAAAAAAATCGAGGGGAGATTCCAGAGCGGCCAAATGGGGCAGACTGTAAATCTGTTGGTAACACCTTCGGAGGTTCGAATCCTCCTCTCCCCACATTGGTGAATAAGGAAAGGCAGGGATCCCGGCGATTGGCGGTTTTATATATAAAGGCACGGTCAATTTTCGGGCAATTGGATTTTTAATAAAGTATGTGCGGGAGTAGCTCAGTTGGTAGAGCATCAGCCTTCCAAGCTGAGGGTCGCGAGTTCGAGCCTCGTCTCCCGCTCTAATTTAACATTCAGGTTCATTCCGGCTTGTCCGGAATTTCCTGGTTTAAAGCCAATGTAGCTCAGGAGGTTAGAGTGCGTCCTTGGTAAGGACGAGGTCATGGGTTCAACTCCCATCATTGGCTCTATCGAGCAGCAGACATGTAAATCACAAACAATTATTAGATAAACAGTATTCCTAAATTTTATAAAAACTAATAAATCTCAAAATCATGGCTAAAGAAAAATTCGAACGTACGAAACCTCACGTGAATGTGGGCACCATTGGTCACGTCGACCATGGAAAAACTACGTTGACGGCCGCCATAACAAGCGTATTGGCAAAAGCCGGTAATGCGGAGGTTAAATCATACGATTCTATTGATAATGCTCCCGAAGAAAAGGAAAGAGGTATTACGATCAATACGGCTCATGTTGAATACGAAACGGAAAACAGGCACTATGCACACGTAGACTGCCCCGGACACGCCGACTATGTTAAAAACATGGTTACGGGTGCTGCCCAGATGGATGGTGCTATCCTGGTTGTGGCAGCCACCGACGGTCCTATGCCTCAAACCCGTGAACATATCCTTCTGGCCCGCCAGGTTGGTGTACCGAAAATTGTTGTTTACCTGAACAAAGTAGACCTTGTCGACGATCCCGAATTGATCGAATTGGTCGATATGGAAGTCAGGGAATTGTTGAGTTTCTACGAATTCGACGGTGACAATGCTCCGGTTATCCAGGGCTCCGCACTGAAAGCTTTGAATGACGACGCTGAAGGCGTTGAATCCATCACTGAATTAATGAAACACGTTGATGAATATATCCCGACACCTGAAAGAGATGTAGATAAGCCCTTCCTGATGCCTGTAGAGGATGTATTTTCCATTACCGGACGGGGAACCGTAGCCACCGGTAAGATCGAAAGA
Organism: Chitinophagales bacterium; assembly: GCA_028278085.1. GTDB lineage: Bacteria > Bacteroidota > Bacteroidia > Chitinophagales > JANQFB01 > JANQFB01. The sequence continues at coordinate 23,511 of JANQFB010000290.1, read as the reverse complement.
GGTGTGATCAACACAGGCGACGGTGTGGATATCGTCGGTTTTGAATCCGATCTGAAATCGACCGTAACCGGAGTGGAAATGTTCCGGAAGATCCTCGACAGGGGAGAAGCAGGTGATAACGTCGGTTTATTGCTCCGTGGCATTGAAAAAACAGATATCAAAAGAGGTATGGTCATTGCTGCCAGTGGTTCCGTTACCCCGCATACCGAATTCAAATGTGAGGTATATGTATTGAAAAAAGACGAAGGCGGCAGACATACACCCTTCTTCAATAATTATAGGCCTCAGTTTTATTTCAGGACAACTGACGTTACCGGCGAAGTTGCCATGCCCGAAGGCGTTGAAATGGTTATGCCCGGTGATAATATTTCACTGCAGGTGAAGCTGATCGTTCCGGTAGCTATGGAAAAAGGGCTTCGGTTTGCGATCCGTGAAGGCGGCAGAACCGTTGGAGCCGGTCAGGTAACTGAGATCATCAAGTAAGGAGAAAGCGCCAAACGGGTGTAGCTCAACTGGTAGAGCGGTGGTCTCCAAAACCATAGGCTGGGGGTTCGAGTCCTCCCACCCGTGCTGTAATTGGAATGAGGGAATGAGTGTCCAATGAATAAGATTAAACTTTATTTACAAGAAACAGTGGCCGAACTGGTGCATAAGGTTTCCTGGCCTACCTGGGAAGAATTACAGCGCAGTGCGGTAACGGTATTGGTGGCCAGTGTGATCATTGCCCTGATCATTTGGGTAATGGACCAGGCGTCCAATTTTGTGCTGAGTACTTATTATCATTTATTTGACTAATTCCTATGGAAGCTAACGTGATGACACAAGAAACAAAATGGTATGTATTAAGGGTAATGAGCGGCAAAGAGAAGAAGCTGAAGGATTACCTGGATATAGAAGTGGACCGCTCAGGCTGGGGGAATGTCATTAAGCAGATATTGGTACCGACAGAAAAAGTGTATAAAATACAAGCGGGTAAAAAAGTTACCAAAGAACGGAACTTCTTTCCCGGCTATGTGTTGATCGAAACCATTGAAGGAGGATTGAACGGAGATATGATCCAGGCCATCAGAAGTGTAACCGGGGTCATTAATTTCCTGGGCAATACCAAACCTACACCGTTGAGGAAAAGTGAGGTTAACCGGATCCTGGGTAAGGTGGACGAGATGCAGGAGATCGGGGAAAGCCTCAATGAACCGTTTATCGTCGGAGAAACTGTTAAAATTATCGATGGGCCGTTCAATGATTTCAACGGCCTGATCGAAGAGATCTATGAAGAGAAAAAGAAGCTGAAGGTTATTGTAAAGATCTTTGGCCGGCGAACACCGGTAGAGTTAAATTTCATGCAAGTTGAAAAACAGTCATAAAAAGCGATGGCAAAAGAAATAGACGGCTATATAAAGCTGCAAATCAGAGGAGGACAAGCAAATCCTGCACCACCGGTAGGCCCTGCCTTGGGCGCCAAGGGTGTGAATATCATGGAGTTCTGCAAGCAATTCAATGCCAGAACCCAGGATAAGCCCGGTAAAGTGTTGCCGGTTGTGATTACCGTGTATTCGGATAAATCATTCGAATTCATCATCAAAACACCTCCGGCCGCAGTATTATTACTGGAAGCTGCGAAAAAGAAAAAAGGATCGGCCGAACCCAACCGGGCAAAAGTGGCCAGTGTTACCTGGGACCAGGTGAAGGCGATCGCCGAAGAGAAAATGCCGGACCTGAATGCTTTCACCATCGAATCGGCCATGAAAATGGTTGCCGGAACCGCTCGAAGCATGGGATTTACCGTGAAAGGAGCAGCTCCCTGGCAGAATTAATTGAATCGAATAAACGAACTAGCTGTGAAACTGACCAAGAAAAGAAAACTCGCCCAGGATAAATTGGAAAAAGGCAAGGCTTATTCCCTGAAAGAAGCCAGCAACCTGATCAAAGAAGTCAATACCGCCAGTTTTGACGCATCTATCGACCTGCATATCCGGCTGGGCGTCGATCCCAAAAAAGCCGATCAGTTGGTCAGGGGTACGGTTGCCCTGCCTCATGGAACGGGTAAAGAAAAAACAGTATTGGTATTCTGTAATCCAGATAAAGAAAAGGAAGCCAAAGAAGCCGGTGCGGATTTTGTCGGATTGGACGAGTTCGTTACCAAGGTCGAGGGCGGCTGGACTGAGTTCGATGTTACCATCGCCACACCTGATGTGATGCCCAAGATTGCCAAGTTAGGCCGTATCCTGGGTCCCCGGAACCTGATGCCTAATCCCAAATCTGGAACGGTAACCACAGATCTTACCAATGCCATCAAAGATGTAAAAGGCGGAAAGATCGCTTTTAAAGTGGATAAATTCGGGATCATTCATGCTTCGATCGCCCGGTCTTCCTTTTCCGGTGATAAGATCGAAGAGAATGCCGCCGAATTGTTACAAACCGTCAACAAACTGAAGCCTTCGTCGGCAAAAGGGACTTATGTTAAGAGTGTATACCTCGTCAGTTCCATGAGTCCGAGCATATTTATTGATACTAAATCCGTTACGGCTCCATCATGAATCGAGAAGAAAAACAAGCCATCGTCCAGGAATTGAATGAGAAGTTTTCCAGTGTGGATCACTTCTACATTACGGATTCTTCGAACCTTACGGTTGCCGAAGTCAATGATTTCAGAAGGAAATGCTTCGAGAACGAAATTGAATTCAGGGTGGTTAAAAATACCCTGCTTAAAAAGGCAATGGAAGCCAACGACAGCGCCTACGATGAACTTTACGACGTGCTGAAAGGTCCCACATCCCTGATGTTTACCAAGGTGGCCAATGCACCGGCCAAAGTGATCAAAGAATTTCTGAAAAAGCACGAAAAACCGGTGATGAAAGCCGCTTACATCGATTCGGATGTATATGTCGGTGCGGAAAACCTGGATGCGCTGGCAGCGCTGAAATCAAAAGAGGAGCTGATCGGCGATGTGATCGGTCTCTTACAATCACCGGTGAAAAATGTTATCGGAGCCTTACAATCCGGTGGACATACGATCAGCGGTGTTATCAAAACATTATCTGAAAAAACGGAAGAATAAGCAAATAATTTAAATATACCTTAAAATCAAAAAAAATGGCAGACATTAAAGCTATCGCAGATCAATTGGTAAACCTGACGGTAAAAGAAGTCAATGAACTGGCTGATTACCTCAAAGAAGAGCATGGTATCGAGCCGGCCGCGGCAGCAGCCCCGGTTATGGTTGCAGGAGGTGGCGCCGCTGATGGTGGCGGAGGTGCGGAAGAAAAATCTTCCTTCAACGTGATGCTGAAAGCAGCAGGTGGGCAAAAGCTCTCCGTGGTTAAATTGGTCAAAGAAATCACCGGTTTAGGATTGAAAGAAGCCAAAGAACTTGTTGATAGTGCTCCCAAGGCCGTTAAAGAAGAGGTTGCTAAAGAGGAAGCCGAGTCTATTAAAGCTAAATTGGAAGAAGCTGGCGCTGAAGTAGAATTACAATAAAGCCTGTTTCCGAACGTTTTGGCGACATAGCTCGTTTTTCCTTTTGTTTTAAGTAACTCTTTTTCTTTAATCAAAGCATATAAGCTTTATGGCTAATAAACAGGAAGTATCAGCAAGAGTAAATTTTGGTAAAATAAAACAACCCCCTGAATATCCTGATTTATTGGATATTCAGATCCAATCCTTCCAGGACTTTTTTCAGCTTGAAACAACACCGGATAACCGGGCCAACGAAGGGCTTTTCAAGGTATTTAAGGAGAACTTCCCTATTACGGACGCCCGTAATATATTCGTCCTTGAATTCCTCGATTATTTCGTCGATCCGCCCCGGTATAGCATCGAAGAATGTATCGAAAGGGGATTGACCTATAGTGTCCCTTTAAAGGCAAAGCTCAGGCTGTCCTGTAATGATGAGGAACATGTAGATTTCCAAACCATTGTTCAGGATGTATTCCTGGGCAATATTCCTTATATGAGCCCCAAAGGTACCTTCATCATCAATGGTGCCGAAAGGGTTGTCGTATCTCAGTTACACCGGTCTCCGGGGGTGTTTTTCGGACAAAGTATCCATCCGAACGGAACAAAGATCTACTCGGCCAGGGTCATTCCTTTTAAAGGGGCTTGGATGGAGTTTGCGACCGATATCAATAATGTCATGTATGCTTATATCGACCGGAAAAAGAAATTCCCGGTTACGACATTGTTGCGGTCAATCGGTTATGATTCGGATAAAGATATCCTGGAATTGTTCAAGCTTGCCGACGAGGTTAAAGCCAATAAAACTTCCTTAAAGAAAGAGTTGGGCAGGAAGCTTGCCGCCAGGGTGCTCAAAAGCTGGATCGAGGATTTTGTGGATGAAGATACCGGAGAGGTGGTTTCGATCGAAAGGAACGAGGTTATCCTGGAAAGGGATACCGTGCTGGATGAGGAGAATATCGAACTGATCCTGGAAACGGATGTCAAGACCATTATCCTGCAAAAGGAAGATGTTTCTTCCGATTACTCCATTATTTACAATACTTTACAAAAAGATACCTCCAACTCCGAAATGGAGGCCATGCATCATATTTACCGGCAATTAAGGGGTACGGATCCCCCGGATGATGAGACAGCCAGGGGTATTATTGAAAAATTATTCTTTTCCGATAAGCGGTATGATCTCGGTGAGGTCGGCCGGTTTAAGCTGAACCAAAAGCTGAAGCTGGAAATCGATATCGAAAACCGGGTATTGACCAAGGAAGATATCATCCAGATCGTAATTTACCTGGTTCATTTGAGTAATGGTAAAGCCGAAGTCGATGATATCGACCATTTGAGCAACAGGCGGGTCAGAACCGTTGGGGAACAATTATATGCTCAATTCGGCGTAGGCTTGGCCAGGATGGCCAGAACCATCCGGGAGCGGATGAACGTGCGCGACAACGAGGTATTTACGCCTATTGATTTGATCAATGCGCGTACGTTATCGTCGGTGATCAATTCCTTTTTCGGAACCAGCCAGTTATCGCAATTCGCCGATCAAACCAATATTCTGGCGGAGATCACGCATAAACGCCGTATCTCGGCTTTAGGTCCCGGCGGGTTATCACGTGAGCGGGCCGGATTCGAGGTTCGGGACGTCCATTATTCCCATTATGGCCGTTTGTGTACCATCGAAACGCCTGAAGGTCCGAATATCGGGCTCATCTCCACCTTGTGCGTTCATGCCAAGGTGAACAGGATGGGCTTTATATCCACCCCTTACCGGCGGGTAGCTGAAGGAAAGGTCAATGTGAACGGTAATATCGAATATCTCTCCGCCGATGAAGAGGATACCAAGGTAATCGCGCAATCGAATGCGCCGATCAGTGAAAAGGGGATATTTGAGAACGACCGGGTAAAATGCCGTCATCACGGTGATTTCCCGATCCTTGCCCCTAACGAAGTGGAATATATGGATGTGGCGCCCAACCAGATCGTGGGTGTTTCCGCATCGCTGATCCCCTTCCTGGAAAACGACGATGCCAACCGGGCCCTGATGGGCTCTAATATGCAGCGGCAGTCCGTACCCTTGTTAAGGCCGGAAGCGCCGATCGTCGGCACCGGCCTGGAAGCCAAGGTAGCCAAAGATTCCAGGATGCTGATCAATGCCGAAGGCAAAGGCGTGGTCGATTATGTGGATGCCAATGAAATTGCGGTAATCTATGAAAGAAATGAAACGGAAGAGCTGCTGAGTTTCGAAGATAACCGGAAAGTCTACTACCTGACCAAGTTCAAGAAAACCAACCAAAATACCTGCATCAACCTGAAGCCCATTGTTAAAAAAGGCGACAAAGTTGAAGCCGGCCAGATCCTTTGTGAAGGCTACACCACCAAAGATGGCGAATTAGCCCTCGGACGGAACCTTAAGGTGGTTTTCATGCCCTGGAAAGGTTACAATTTCGAGGATGCCATCGTGCTTTCCGAAAGGGTTGTCCGGGAGGATATCTTTACCTCCATTCATATTGAAGAATATGAGCTGGAGGTCAGGGATACCAAGTTAGGAGAGGAAGAATTGACCTCCGATATCCCGAATGTTAGCGAAGAAGCCACCAAAGACCTGGATGAGAACGGAATTATCCGGGTAGGTGCGAACATCAAAGAAGGAGATATCCTCATCGGAAAGATCACCCCGAAAGGTGAATCGGATCCGACGCCCGAAGAAAAGCTGCTGAAAGCCATTTTCGGCGATAAAGCCGGCGATGTCAAAGATGCTTCTTTAAAAGCGCCCCCTTCCGTTGAAGGTGTGGTGATCGATAAGAAGCTGTTTGCCCGGGCTAAAAAGGATAAATATTCGAAAGCCAAGGAAAAAGTTGCTCTCGAAAAGCTTGAAAAGGAACATACCAAAGCCCTGGGAGAGCTCAAAAAGCAACTGGTACAGAAATTCCAGGCTTTCCTGAAAGATAAGACCACACAAGGGATCTACAACCTGTTCAAGGAAGAGATCGTGCCCAAAGGAAGTAAGCTGAATGCCAAGCTCCTGATGGACCTGGAATACGATAATATCGACCCGGGCAACTGGACCAAGGACGAAGAGTTGAACCAGATGGTGAAAGTGGTGATCCACAACTACAACATCAAGGTCAATGAAGAAAAAGGAAGATACAAGCGGGAGAAGTTCAATATCAGTATCGGTGATGAACTACCTTCGGGTGTCTTGCAATTAGCCAAGGTATATGTGGCTAAGAAGCGTAAGCTGAAGGTGGGTGATAAACTCGCCGGACGCCACGGGAATAAAGGCATTGTAGCCAAGATCGTCAGGGATGAAGATATGCCTTTCCTGGAAGACGGTACGCCGGTCGATATTGTGCTGAATCCTTTGGGCGTACCTTCGAGGATGAACCTTGGCCAGATCTACGAATCCGTACTGGGATGGTCGGGCGAAAAAATGGGTGTGAAATTTGCCACACCGATCTTTGACGGCGCTTCCCTCGATGAGATCGAAACGTTCATCGAAAAGGCAGGATTACCGGCTTACGGGCAAACTTACCTTTTTGACGGAGAAACCGGGGAACGCTTTCATCAAAAAGCCACCGTGGGTATCATTTACATGTTGAAGCTGGCCCATATGGTTGATGACAAGATGCATGCCCGGTCGATCGGACCTTATTCCCTGATCACCCAACAGCCCCTGGGTGGTAAAGCACAGTTCGGTGGCCAGCGTTTCGGGGAAATGGAAGTATGGGCCCTGGAAGCCTTCGGGGCAGCCAATATCCTCCGGGAAGTCCTTACCATCAAATCCGATGATATCAACGGAAGGGCCAAAGCCTACGAAGCCATTGTTAAGGGTGAAAACCTGCCGCAAGCAGGGATCCCCGAATCTTTTAATGTCATGCTCAACGAATTGAGAGGCCTGGCATTAGACATTACCTTTGAATAAACAACAAAAACGGATCTTTTATGCCTTATAAAAAGGATAATAAAATCAAAAGTGATTTTTCTACGATCACTTTAACCATTGCATCTCCCGACTCTATCCTGGAAAGATCGTACGGGGAGGTTTTAAAACCCGAAACGATCAATTACAGGACCTATAAGCCGGAGCGGGACGGATTGTTTTGCGAGCGGATCTTCGGACCGGTCAAAGATTACGAATGTTATTGCGGGAAATATAAAAGGATCCGGTATAAAGGGATCGTTTGCGACCGGTGTGGGGTTGAGGTAACGGAAAAAAAGGTTCGCCGGGAAAGAATGGGACATATCAAGCTGGTGGTTCCCGTTGTGCATATTTGGTATTTCAAATCACTGCCCAATAAGATCGGCTATTTATTAGGCTTGTCTTCCAAAAAGCTGGAGTCGATCATCTATTATGAACGGTATGTTGTGATCCAGCCCGGTATCAAGGCTGAAGACGGCACCGCATATCTCGATCTGCTGACGGAAGAAGAGTACCTGGATATCCTGGAAAGCTTGCCGAAAGAGAATCAGTTGCTACCGGATACCGACGAAAATAAATTTATTGCCAAAATGGGCGCCGATGCCACCAAGGATCTGTTGTCCAGGATAAACCTTGACGACCTGTCCTTCAATTTGAGGCATCAGGCGGCCACCGAAACTTCCCAGCAGCGGAAAGCGGAGGCATTGAAACGGTTGAGTGTGGTGGAAGCTTTCCGTGACGGTAACAGCCGTAAGGAAAACCTTCCCGAGTGGATGGTGGTCGAATACCTGCCGGTTACGCCTCCGGAGCTACGCCCGTTAGTACCGCTTGATGGTGGACGTTTTGCCAGTTCCGACCTCAACGATCTCTATCGCCGGGTGATCATCAGGAATAACCGCCTGAAGCGATTGATCGAGATCAAGGCGCCGGAAGTGATCCTGAGAAATGAAAAACGGATGTTGCAGGAATCCGTCGATTCCCTTTTTGATAATTCCAGGAAGTCGAATGCCGTTAAAGCCGAAGGTGGAAGAGCGCTTAAGTCGCTAAGCGATGTACTGAAAGGAAAGCAAGGACGTTTTCGTCAGAATCTCCTGGGTAAACGGGTGGATTATTCCGGGCGTTCTGTTATCGTGGTCGGCCCCGAACTTAGTCTGCACGAATGCGGTTTGCCCAAGGATATGGCGGCTGAATTATTCAAACCCTTTATTATCCGGAAACTGATCGAACGGGGTATCGTCAAGACGGTGAAGTCTGCCAAAAAGCTCGTCGACCGGAAAGAACCGGTGATCTGGGATATTCTTGAAAATGTATTGAAAGGCCATCCGGTGATGCTGAACCGGGCGCCAACCCTGCACCGCTTGAGTATACAGGCATTCCAACCGAAACTGATCGAGGGTAAAGCCATACAATTGCATCCCCTGGTGTGTGCGGCATTTAACGCCGACTTCGACGGCGACCAAATGGCTGTTCATATTCCGCTTAGCCATGCCGCTATCCTGGAGGCACAGTTGCTGATGCTTTCGTCGCATAATATTCTCAACCCACAAAACGGTACACCCATCACCCTGCCTTCGCAAGACATGGTATTGGGCTTATACTATATTACCAAGGGTAAGCGAAGCACCAAAAATATTAAAGTAACAGGCGAAGATATGTCCTTTTTCTCCCCGAATGAGGTAGTGATCGCTTATAATGAAGGAAAAGTCGACCTGCACGCCTATATCAAGGTGAAAGTCGATGTGAAAGACAAAAACGGGGAGATCAAAGAAGAGCTGATCGAAACCACGGTCGGTAGGGTATTGTTCAATGAGATCGTACCGGAAGAAGCAGGCTTCCTGAACCAACTGCTGACCAAAAAAGCCTTGAGAGAAGTTATCAGTGAGATCGTGAAGGTTACGAACGTTCCCAGAACGGCCGATTTCCTCGATGACCTGAAGGGCCTGGGATTCCGGATGGCATTTAAAGGCGGATTGTCATTCAACCTTTCCGACCTGGTGGTTCCGGATCAAAAACTGAAGCTGCTCAGCGATGCCCAGTCGGAGGTAGATGAGGTCTGGAACAATTACAATATGGGTCTCATCACCAATAATGAGCGGTATAACCAGATCATCGATATTTGGACGCGGGTGAATACCCGGATCACTGAAACCCTGCTTTCACAATTGGCTGAAGATAAGCAAGGCTTCAACTCGGTGTATATGATGCTCGATTCGGGCGCGAGGGGCTCCAAAGAACAGATCCGCCAGTTGGGCGGTATGCGGGGACTGATGGCCAAGCCGCGGAAATCGGGTAGCACGGGAGGTGAGATCATCGAAAACCCGATCCTTTCCAACCTGAAAGAAGGGCTCTCCATCCTGGAGTATTTTATTTCCACACACGGTGCCAGGAAAGGTTTGGCGGATACGGCCCTTAAAACAGCCGACGCCGGTTACCTGACCCGTCGATTGGTCGATGTAGCCCAGGATGTTGTGATTACTGAAGAAGATTGCGGTACCTTGAGGGGTATCTCCACATCTGCCCTGAAAGATAATGAAGAAGTTGTCGAACCCTTATTCGACAGGATCATCGGAAGAACCAGTCTGCATGACGTGTTCGATCCTATCAGTGAGAAACAACTGGTGAAAGCCGGAGAGTTGATCACCGAAGATATCGGCATGGATATCGAGAATTCTGCCCTGGAAACGGTTGAGATCAGATCGGTATTGACCTGTGAATCCAGGCGTGGGGTTTGTGTTAAATGTTATGGTAAGAACCTGGCCACCGGACGATTGGCCGAAAAAGGCGATGCGGTGGGTATTATCGCCGCTCAATCCATCGGTGAACCGGGAACACAGCTTACCCTGCGTACCTTCCACGTGGGTGGTACGGCTTCCAATATTGCCACCGAGTCGCAATTACAAGCCAAATTCGACGGTGTGGTGGAAATGGAAGGCATCAGGACAACCGAATTCAAGAATCCTGAAGGAGACAAACTAAACGTTGTCCTAGGACGGACGGGAGAATTACGGATCCATGATCCGAAATCCAAGAAACAATTGATCAGCAACCATATTCCCTATGGATCCTATCTGAACATCAAGCATGGCGACAAAGTTAAAAAAGGCGACGTCATCTGCTCCTGGGATCCCTATAATGCGGTGATCATATCGGAAGTAAAAGGTAAGATCCAGTTCGAAAATATCCTCGAAGGGATCACCTACCGCGAAGAATCTGACGAGCAAACCGGCTACCGGGAGAAAGTGATCATCGAGTCGAGGGATAAATCCAAGATCCCGGAGATCAGGGTTTTGGATAAGAAGAAAGAAGTAGTCAGGTCGTATAACATGCCTGTAGGCGCTCATATCGCCGTGGATGAGAATGACGAAGTGCAAACCGGACAGGTATTGGTGAAAATACCCCGGGTATTAGGAAAATTGAGGGATATCACCGGTGGTTTGCCCAGGGTAACCGAATTGTTCGAAGCCAGGAATCCTTCTAACCCTGCTGTCGTTTCCGAGATCGACGGGGTCGTTAGTTTTGGAAATATCAAGCGAGGTAACCGGGAGATCCTGATCGAATCCAAAGAGGGACAGATCAAAAAATACCTGGTTTCCTTGTCCAAGCATATCCTGGTCCAGGAAAATGACTTTGTCAGGGCTGGCGTTCCTTTATCCGAAGGTGCGATCACACCGGCCGATATCCTGGCGATCAAAGGGCCCTTTGCGGTTCAGGAATATGTCGTAAACGAGGTGCAGGAGGTATACCGTTTACAGGGTGTGAAGATCAATGATAAGCACATCGAAGTGATCGTCCGCCGGATGATGCGGAAAGTTAAGATCGACGATGCGGGAGATACCAAATTCCTCGAAGGCGAAGCCGTGGATAAATTCGATTTCATCGAAGAAAACGACTGGATCTTTGATAAGAAAGTGGTCGAAGAGTCGGGCGATTCCGATAAATACAAGGTTGGCCAGATCATCTCCGTCAGACAGTTGAGGGAAGAAAACTCTTATCTGCGCCGGAATGATAAGAAAACCATCGAATTTAAAGATGCGGTTCCGGCAACCTCCAGTCCGATGCTCCAGGGTATTACCAAAGCCTCTCTGGGTACCAGTAGCTGGATCTCGGCGGCATCTTTCCAGGAAACCACCAAGGTATTGAGCACTGCTTCCATCAATGCTAAGACGGATGAACTGCTCGGCTTGAAAGAGAATGTTATCGTAGGCCACCTGATACCTGCCGGTACTGGTTTGAAAGATTACCGGGATGTTATCGTGGGTTCGCAGGATGAATACGATAAACTGATCGGAACCAAGAAGGAAGAAGAAATTCCTGCCGAAAACGTAGAGAAATAGGGCAGTTAATCCAACCTGCCCAAATGAATAAAAGTCCGGTATAGCACTATACCGGCTTTTTTTTGTAAATTAACCTTAAAATAGATCAACCCATGGACGACGATAACCAAGATCAGCAGAATCAACTGAATATCGAATTGTCGGAAGATATTGCCGATGGAATTTATTCGAACCTGGCAATTATCACACATTCCAATGCGGAGTTTGTTATTGATTTTGTACGGGTGATGCCAGGTATACCGAAAGCCAAAGTGAAATCCCGGGTATTATTGACCCCTCAGCATGCCAAAAGGCTTCAAAAAGCTTTGACCGATAATATTGAAAAATTCGAATCGATGCACGGCCCGATCAAAGATTCCGATTCCATTCAGGGGATCCCTATGAATTTTGGCGGGCCTACTGCTCAGGCTTGATCATTTGTGCAAATCGATGGTGAAAGTAACTTTTGCCCGGATAAATTGTATAAGTAAGGGTATGACCAGTGTTCAACGAATAGGCGCATTACTTTTATGCATGGTTTTTTGCTCGATCTCAGGGCATCTTTCTGCCCAGGATATTGGCGAAAACCTGCCCTTTGACAACAGCCACCAGGCTGCTGTTAACGGCATCGATATCCATTACCGGCTATGGATGCCCGAGGATACTGAAATTCAGGGAAAGATCTTGTTGGTACATGGTTTTGCCGGTTCCACCTACTCCTGGCGGCACAATGCCCGGGTGTTGCAAAACGAGGGCTATGTCGTTGTAGCCGTTGACGCACCGCCTTTCGGGTTTAGTGAAAAGATCAAAAACATCAATTATGTAGATGATGAGCTGGAAAAGCTGTTCTGGACCTTATTGGACAAGCTGGATACCGATCATCACTTGGAGGACTGGCAATGGGATCTTGCCGGCCATTCGATGGGCGCCTGCCTGGTGATGAGAATGATCGATTCGAAACAGGAAAATATAAGGTCTGCCGTGATCGTCGACGGATTGGTAAGTTTCCGCCTGTCAAAGCTGGAAGAATGGGTGTTTGAATTGTTCCCGGTGCAAGTATTGGTAGAGCTGTATGCGAAGAATTTCCTGTTCCGGCAAAATTATATTGAAAAAGTACTGGATGTCGCTTACGGGGAAGCGCCTTCTCCCTCCGATGTCCATAATTATCTGAAGCCCTTGCGGGAAAAAATGTTCGTCCCTGCCGTACTTTCCAAGCTAACCCATGCCCGGTCGAATCGCTTGCTGGATATCAGCACGATGGAGATCCCGGTATTGGTGGTCTGGGGGGAAAAAGACAAATGGCTACCCCTGGCCCTGGGAGAAAAGATCCAGGAAAAACTACCTCATGCCCGCTTAGCCATTGTAAAGGGAGCGGCCCATTGCCCGATGGAATCCGATCCGGTGGCCTTTAACCGGGAATTAACGGAATTCCTGAAAGATCCGAAACAAAACGTCTCCCCCTTTATTGTTAAAGAATAACTTATCCTTCAGCTTGCCCGGCCCGGCCTCTAAGGGTTGTAGCATGCTTTCCTTATGTCTATAGCCTTATACCGTGTGATCCCGTTGGAATATCTTCATAAAAGTTGGATTGGCCCTAATTATTACATATTTTTGGGGGTACTTTACAAGGTTGAAAATGCGCCCTAATACTGTCCTGTTGTGTTTGGCAGGTTTGTTGCTCCACATTATTCCCCAAGCAAATTTTGCCCAATGTGATACCATTTTCAGCGTAAATTCCACGCTTCCTTTCGATTCCTGTGGCCCGGCAAATCTTACCTTTATGGGGCCCGATACGGTAGATACCTGGATTTGGGATTTTGGTGACGGCTCTACGCCCGATTCTACCCAGAACCCGGTTCATTTGTATAACACCGTTGCCAACGATACCCAATATTCCGGCCGGTTGTTTGTGACCTGCAATGGCGGGGCCAATTTCGATACGGCTAGTTTTAGTGTAACCATCCGGGCGACGCCGGTTGTAACATTAACGAGCACGGCTCTCAATGATACGATCTGTGAGATCGATAAGATCACCTTCACCGCCAATCCTCCGGGCTATGCGAATTACAAGTTTTATCAGAACGGATCATTGGTGCAGGACTTTTCAACCAATACTTACCTGACCACTTTTCCAATCCTGAAATCCGGTGATACCATTACGGTGGTAGCTACCAGCGCACAGGGCTGTGTGTCGGCCGTCAGCAATCCGAAGGTCACCTTTATTGCCGGTATCCCGGAAGTATCCATATCCCTGGATAGTTCGGAATTATGTATCGGTGAGTCGGCAAACCTGTCGGCATCCGGGGGAGATAGCTATTTGTGGCAACCTACCGGTGATACGGCATCATCCTTGCACGTAACGCCGACCCAAACAACCGTATATGTGGTAACCACCACGAAAAATGGTTGTACCAGCATTCCTGCCAGCAGAACCGTTTTTGTGGATACGGTGTTGGTTGATCCCGGCGTCGGTCTGGCCGATCCCAATGAAACACCTTGTGTGGATGTAGGTGTGGAATTAAGCGCAGCCGAAGGCCTGCAGTTCGAATGGACATATCCCCAGGGTATTATGGTAGACGACCCGACGTTGAAGAACCCGACCTTTACTTTCGAAGCCGAAGGTTCTTATGATTTCGTAGTGGTTATTACCAATTTGTTTTGTTTCGATACGGCTAGTACCAGCATTGAAGTGGACCGCTGTTTGAACGACCTCAGAGCGCCGGTACCGGAAGTTTTTACCCCCAATGGTGATGGGGTGAACGATACCTGGATCGTGCCGGATATCGACTATTTTACCGGTAATTCGGTAACGATCGTCAATCAATGGAATACGGTGGTTTTTAGGGAAGATAATTATTTAAATACCTGGAAAGGAGAGGATAAACAGGGTAATCCCTTACCCAATGGCACCTATGCTTACATAGTCGACCTGGGGAATGGCATTCCCGTTAAAAAAGGCTTCCTGGTCATCCAGCGATAATTCATGCACAGATCAGGATCCATATTATTCCTCTTGTTGGCCGGTTTTCTGCTGGCGATCCCGTTTGCCGGACAATCCCAACAAAAGTCTTTAACCAGTCAATACCTGCATAATAAGATTATCGTTAACCCCGCTTATGCCGGATTGGCCGATGGTTGGCACAATAGCCTGATCTACCGCAACCGCTTTACCGGTTTCGATGGCTCCCCGACCAGCCAGATATTTACCAGCCACCTGCCCTTCAAGCAGAAATCCATGGCCCTGGGGATACGGGGTTCTAACGATCAGTTCGGTCCTTTACAAATGATCAATGTGGCCGGTATTTACGCCTATCATTTAACCACGGGTAAGGGCCGTTTGTCATTTGGTTTGGAAGGCGGTATCGGCTATCACCGGCTCGATTTTACCAACCTCACCCGGACGGTGGAAGCCGACCAGGCTTTATCCAGGAATAGTGAATCGAAAATTGTACCCGATGCTGCTTTCGGCGTATATTATCACCAGGATGATTTCTACCTGGGAGCAGCATCTTACCAACTGATCCCCAACCAGCTTAATTATACCGGATTTGAAGGGAGTACGGTTGCCAAGCTGGTTAAACATTATTATGTGATCGGTGGTTATAAACTGGATGTCAATGATCAAATGAAGGTGGAACCCTCCGTATTATTCCGTTATGCCTTCCCTGTTTTGCCCCAGGCCGAAGCACAGGTGGCCCTGCACTATAAAGACTTCCTGACCATTGCAGCCGGTTACCGGACCGGTCATGATCTGGTATTTTTAGCTCGCTATAATCTTAATCGCAGTATAAGCCTGGGTTATGCATTTGACCTTTCCCTGGGGCAGATCGCTAATTTTTATAACAGCGCACATGAAATCGGCCTCAGTTATACCTTGCCTGAAAAACGGCCGGCTGAGGAGGAAGAACCCATCGATCCGGTAAAAGATCCGGTACTTACACAAGAGACCGGGGAGCCGGAAAAGAAGGAAGACAAGCCTGTCAGTTATTATAACACCGGTTATGATAAATCCGGCGGTGACGAAGCGGCACCGGCAAAATCAACCGATAAAGATCCGCCGAAAACGGATAAACCTGCGGAAAGTACTTCGGAAAGCGCTGCTTCGGATGCTTCATCATCCGCTGAACAGGCCACCGGTGATGATCCCGGGCCACCCAAAGATGTGGTTGCCATTGAGCAAAAGCCCGACCAAGCTATGGACCCGGAAACGGATACAGGAGATAGCCCGGATGAAACCGGAACCGATGATACGAGCTTCCAACCCGATCCCACCGGTGAGCAAGCTGGTTCGAAAGATGTTATCGGTCTCGAACAATTAGAGCCGGACCTGTATTACCGGAATCAATACCTGGCCCGCCTCTCTGCACAGTTGTATCCCAGAACGCCACGGGAATCGGGTGTGGTATACCGGGTACAGGTAGCTTCGTCGAGGAAGGTATTACCCGTTAAGTTCTTCCGGGGATTGCGGAATATCACCATCATCAAAAAGGATGACGGGGTGATCAAATACATTGCCGGTTCATCGGGATCATTTGACGAGGCGGAGCAGTTACGGAAAAAAGCTGCCCGGAAAGGCATTCGCGATGCCTTTATAACGGCTTATCATAATGAAGAAAGGATCACGATCAAAGAAGCGAAAAAGATAGGCGCTTCACCAGTGGTATCGCGAACACCCAAACGGGAGGAAAAACCAAAAACCGAACCCAAAACAGAAGCACCCATGAAGAAGAAGGAAATCGTGGATACCGGGATTGAATACCGGGTTCAGGTGGCCGCATCGAAGTATTTCCTTCCCGAAAGTAATCAAGTGTACAAGATCAACAACGTGCTGGATGAAAAGGGAGAAGATGGCTGGATCCGCTACTTCGTGGGGCCGTTTTATAAATTTGAAGAGGCCCAAAAGGTATTGAACAGGGTCAGGAAAAAAGGAATCAGCGGCGCCTTTATCAATGCCTATCTCGATGGCAATAAGATCACTTTGCAGGAAGCCAGGTCAATAACGGGGGAAAATTAACCGGCACTGAACGGCTTTGTGTAAATCAGGGGCGGTTCCGAGATATTCTTCTTTCCACTGCCACCAAGTTTTATTTAAGAACTAAATTGTCTGCCTACTACTTGCCCGCAATTGCTTTTATATTTTGTTGGGCAAGTGTATCGGCACGTTTTTTTGCTTTTTCTTTCAGTTCGTCTTTTTCAGCAATAAAGGCAAAGTCAATTACCGATTCAAAAAGCGCAATTTCCTCTTCAATTTTTTCTTTTGCCTGTCGGCAGTAGTCAGTGTCAAGTTCAACCCCAATACTATTTCTATTTGCTTTTATTGCTGCAATCATTGTTGTTCCTGAGCCGCAGAAAGGGTCTAAAACGGTGTCTCCGTGAAAAGAAAACATTCTAACAAGTCGGTATGCCAACTCCATCGGGAATGGCGCAGGATGCTTCTTTGTTGACGCACCCGTCATTTTCCAGAACTGCTGAAACCACCTTTCATAATCCTCTTTTCCGATTTTGGATAATTCCCGTTGTTCATCGGTCGGTTTTCTATATCCACCAGGTTTGCGCTCCATCAAGATGAACTCGATGTCATTTTTGATTATTCCATTTGGCTCATATGGTTTCCCAAGAAAACCGCCTCCGCCTTCGATTTCGTAGGTTGCGTTGGCGATTTTGTGCCATATTATCGGATTGAGGTTGTCAAATCCTATTTTGCGACAGTTTACGGCTATGTCTGAATGTAATGGAAATACCAAGTGTCTGCCAAATTTACGCCTTGAAACACAAACATCCCCAACAACACAAATCAAGCGACCACCGGGAACAAGTACACGGTAACATTCCTCCCAAACTTTGTTTAGCTCGTCCAAAAAGTCCTCATAGTCGTCTATGTGCCCCATTTGGTCCTTATGATCATTGTATCGCTTAAGATTCCAGTATGGGGGTGATGTTATAACTAAGTGGATGCTTTCGTCTTCAAGAAAAGATAAGTTTCGAGAGTCTGCCTGGACTAAGGTATGGTGTTGATTCTCCATTAAAATGTAGCAATTAGAAATCTGGTGGCTGAATTGACCGAGTCCTGCGATTCAGTGGCGAAAACGATCGCATCGATGGTCTTTGTATTGAGTCGGCTTTTTACATTGGTATGCTCTTCAATAAAGGGATAGTAAATGAAAGTAAAGAATTTGCTGTTCCGGTATGCTTTCTTGAACTTTTGGGATTTGTTTACGATTTCGTCACATCGTTTGTGGATGTCTCGCTTGGCTTCGATCCGTTTGACGTCAATGGCTATTTCAATATCACCTGTTGTTGGAGATGCGGCATCTATCTCAAACTTCTCCCTATCAACCTCAAAGTGTCGCTTTTTGAATGAGATTCCGCTTAGCTTGTTTAGGGCATTTAGGATTTTCTTTTCCCAATTTCCTTTTGCCTTTCTAATCTCCTTATCAATGTATTGAACTCTATCCAAAAAGGAAATGGTAGGAATTTCAAGATAATTCGGTAAGAAAGGTTTCAAATATCCTGCAATCGCTTGTGCCTTGTCCTTGTCCAGATTTGGTGAGTAGGTGTCAAGGTTCTTTATGCCTAAGTCCCTGTCAATAGCTCGTCCGGCAATATTGGCACAAGCCAAAAGTGGTTTCAGAATTATCGGGTGTTTGAATAGCGCGTCTGCTAAGTCAAAGACAGTCATTGAGGAAAAGACGACAACCTCAACCTCTCTCGTCTCGATATGGTATTGAAAAGCGGCTCTTAAAGTGGTGTCAATTTCTTGATTTCTTTGGTCTGTGTCATCCTTAACCCAGTCCAAATAGTCCTTATGTCCGCTGTAGCCGTCTGCCAATGTCAGTTGTTTTTGTCAAAGGTAAAAATTATGTTATCGTCTTGTTTCTCTATTTAGTTTTTCGTGCCGAAATTTTGCACAACGGATCATAACCGGATCCCCATCACAAGAATATCATCCAATTGCGTTTTTTCTCCCCGCCATGACTCGATGGTATCGTCAAGGATCTGACGCTGCTCTTCCATCGGTTTTTCCTGAACCTTGACCAATAGCTCCTTAAAGCGTTTAAAGTTGAATTTCCTGCCTTCCGGCCCGCCAAACTGATCGGCATAGCCATCGGAGAAGATATAGAGCGAATCCCCCTTTTTAACTTCTATTTCGTTATTGACAAAGGGTTTTTCCCGGATGTGCATGCCAATGGGTTGCCGGTTGGCTTTGGTTTCCAGGACTTCATTGTCACGGATCAGGTACAAAGGATTATAGGCGCCGGCAAACTCCAGCATGCCGTTATCTTTTCTCAGGCTGCATAAAGCAATATCCATACCGTCTTTTTGATCGCCTTCGGCGCCGGTTTGCTTCAAGGCATTTTTAACGCCTTCCCGTAAGCTGTCGAGGATATCACTGGGTTTGACGATCCCTTTTTCGTTGACAATTTCGTTCAGCAAAGCGCTTCCGATCATGCTCATAAACGCGCCGGGCACACCGTGGCCGGTACAATCGGCTGCACAAAACAGCAGCTTATTATCCCGTTCCGACACCCAATAAAAGTCACCGCTGACAATATCGCGCGGCTTGTAGAGAATAAATGTTTCCAGTTGCATGTCACTGATCTGCTCGTCGGAAGGCAGGATGGCGCTTTGGATACGTTTGGCATACTGGATGCTGGACATGATATCCTTGTTCTTTTCTTCCAGCTCGGAAAAGGCTTCGGCAAGCTTGACATTTTTTTGCTCGATCTCTATGGTCCTTTCTTTGACCTTTTGCGCCAGTACCTTTCTGTCCCGTTCAATAGCCGCAACCCGCAGCTTATAGAAGATATATAGACCGGTACCGATAATAACGACACACAGGATCATGAACCAGGTCGTTTGCCAAAAGGGAGGGATGATCTCAAATTCGTATACTGCCGGCTCTTTGTTCCAAATGCCGTCGTTATTGCAGGCTTTTACTTTGAAGGTATAATGGCCGGGAGATAAATTCGGATAGCTGGCGAAGGTGATCTCCGACTCCGGAGACCATTTGGTTTCCAGGCCTTCGAGCATATATTGGTACCTGACTTTCTCCGGGATCGTTAAGGAAATCGCAATGAAATCAAAGGTTAAATGGTTCTCCTTATAGCTAAACTCATTATTCACCGGGAATGGTGCATCTTTCAGCTCAATTTTCAGGTTGGTGATCCGGGTGGTGGGTTCGGCCTCGTTTGTTTTATCGTGTTTGGGATTGTATTTCACCAATCCGTTAACGGTTCCAAACCATAAATTCCCTTCCTTATCCTTTAAAACCGCGTTACGGTTGGTCTCTACGCCGATAAAACCCTCCATCTTCCCATAGTTGATGATGGTTTCGCCGGATTGAACGAACTTATCCACTCCCTTGCTGGTTCCTGCCCAAATGTTATTCTGGTTGTCACAGACCACCAGGTAAACATCGTCGGTACTCAAGCCTTCTTCGGAGCTAAAATGTTTGAAGTTGTTGCCGTCAAACCGATACAATCCACCGCCCTGGGTGCCAAACCACAGATTACCGCTCTGATCTTCCACGATGGAATAGACATACAAGTGCTCCAGCCCGTTGCTCTCGTTGTAGATCTTGATCTGGTCGGATTGATAGTTGATCAGGCCTTTACCATTGGTCCCGATCCAAATGCTTCCTTTTTCATTGTTGTAAATACAGTTGATAAGGGTTTCGCCAATTTGACTGTTCACTGCGGGAACATCCTCGAACTTTTTTTGATCGAAACGGTATTTGCTGATCCCCTTATTCGTCCCGATCGGGAGATCCCCATTGACATCATTGGTTATATTAACAATGTATGCACTTGATAAACCCGGTACATCTTCATAGTTGTTGAAACGGCCTGTTTGGGTGATATAATTACTTAATCCTTTCCGGGTACCGATCCAGAAATCCTTGTTCTTATCCTGGTGAATATAGTACACGATGTTCATCGGTAAGCCATCGTCAGACGTAAATTGTTTGGCGCTAAAAGCATCGGAGTTAGCGGTGAGCTTGTTCAAGGCAACCACCCCACCATTGGAGCTGATCCAAAACTGCTCTTTATCATCCTGGGTAACCGACCAAACTTCATTGTGCGGGATACCATCTTTTTCATCATAGAGTATAAACATCTCTCCGCCAAATCGACATACCCCGCCGCCCAAAGTACCGATCCAGATGTTGTGCTCCTTGTCCGATAGTATGGAATATACGTTGTTGGCCGATAAGCCCTTGTCGACATTGTAAACCTTGATTTGCCGGGTTTGTAACCGGCCGGATTCATCCTTGGGAATGCGGATAATACCTTGTGTCCGGGTTCCGATCCACAATCCCATGTCGTTTTCATGAAAGTAGCGGACCGTCAGGGAGGAGGTTAGCTCCGGATGGTCGTTTATCGATAGTTCCCGGATATCGAAGCGGTCGCCTTCACCCAGGGTAATGAAATATATGCCCTTACCGAAGGTGCCGATAACCAACCGGCCATCTTCCAGGCAGGTGATCCTGGATATCTCATTAGCCGGGAATCCATTATCGGTATTAAGGACCTCCCAATTGTGATGGTTGTAGAATAAAGCCCCTTCTTTATTGGCCGCAAACCATAAATTCCCGTTTTGATCGACACATCCGTTGGCCACACGATCCTTTACCGGGTTAAAATGTTCAACGGCCTGTCCATCGTATTTATAAATACCATCACCCCGGGTGGTGATCCAAATATCCCCATTGTTGTCTTTGAAGATCTTGGAAATAATAGATTCCGGCTGCTGCTCACCAAAATCAAATATAGTGATGGAATCGGTTTTATAATTATAAATGGAAATATTCCCTTCCAGGTGCCCTAACCAGATATTCCCGGAGGTATCCTGGTAGCTTGAAATAATGTAATTCTCTGCAATGCCGTCTTTGGTGGTCAGGGTGGAGAAGCTTTTGCCATCGAATTTACAGAGACCGGCTGCCGTACCCATCCAAAGGTTCCCATATTCATCCTGCTGCATGGTAAACACATAGGATTGGACGAGGCCATCTTCAACATTGTATTTCCGGAAATTATAGGTTTGTCCGTTGACAGGGTAGGCGAAGATCAGTAACAGCATACAGATAAGCAACCCGGAAACGAGAGCGGATAAGCAATTCAGCGCTATACTTGGCAGGCTGCTACAGGAACAAGGTATTGCTTCCTTTAGATTGCTCATACAGTGATTTGACCCTTGAAAACTCTCCTAATAGCTGATAAATATAAGGATAAATCAAAGTTTTATATAGCAATTAAATAAAAAAGACAGCCCGTGAAGACTGTCTTTTGATATTCTGAAGGATCGTGTTTGTTAATCCGTTACAACTACTTTAGTATGATACTGCCGGTAATTGTCATCCCGGATTTCCAATAAATAAATTCCGGGGTCAAGATCCCTGATATCAACCGGCAACTGTTGGGTGGCCTGGTTGACGGGATAAACCTGTTGTTGATGAACTTTTCCGCTGATATCGAGTAAAGTCAGCGATAAGGAACCATTTTCCAGGCTTTGTGCCAATTCTATGAACAAGGTGCCGGAAGCTGGATTCGGAAATACCGTGAGCCCGTTATTCGCGGCTGTAAGGGAAATACCGGTTTTATGGCCTAACTCTACAATGATAATATTGTTAGCCGTATCGACTTCTATATTGATGTTCTCAAAAACAGAATCGGTCGGGCTAATGCTAATATCATGATCTTGTACGGGTACACCGATCTTTTCATAGTATAACTGGTAATCGCCATCGGGTACATTCTGAAAATCGAATTCTCCCAACTGATCCGTATTGGTGGTTGAAACGACCGAACTATCACCACTATCGATCAAGGTTAAGGGATCGTCGGTGATCGGGTCACCCGGGCCTCTTTTACCCGAAGGATCGTGCTCGATCAACTGCCCGGAGATCGAACCTGTTCCATTTAAGGAGGCAGGCGTGGCATCCAGTATTTCAACATTCAAACCGGTTATATCATCATCCATGAATATCCTGGTCGCCCTATCCCAGAAGAAATTAGGTCCGTAGAACGATGGCAGGTATTGTGTATCGGCAGGATTTACTTTGATCAGGTAATCAATACCGGCTTCGACATTATTAAAAGCAAAGGCGCCGCCGGCGGTCAGTTGAACAGAATCCGTGATCGGGAATTCACCGGCAAAGATCCGGGCTTTGATCAGGTAGATCCATCCGTCGTTAACGGCAGTCTGGGAAGCATCGACAACATTCCCGCTGATCGTACCTTTATAATACTTTAACAATCTTCCGCTATCACCGACTTTGAATCCGAGCACATCATTGACCATGTGTACGGCCCGGAGAGTATGTCCCTGGGCATGTCCGATGGTATCGAAATCACTGGCGCTGACATTTTGGAAACCATCAAAGGTTTCGACATAGTTCCCTAATTGTCCGACAGCAAAACCATGATCCTGGTCTAACATGTGTATCCCGAATAAATGGACCGGCGAAGTATTCGTTGTATTCCAGTTGGCTCCGCCGTTGGAAGTATAGGATATGGAGGTACCGCCCACGGCATAACCATGATCGATATCGGTAAAAAATACACTGTGGTGGTTGCCCTGGTGGCCGACATAACTGAATTGCCTGCTCCAATCCTGGCCATTGGTGGTTACGTACATCTTGGCAGAGTCAGTAACGGCAAATCCAACGGAATCATCAGGGAAATGAATACCGGTGATATTTTCACCGGGATCGGGGAAGTTCATAGGGTTCCAGTTATCACCCCCGTCGTTGGTTTGATAAACGGTACCATCCGAAGCGGAAGCATAACCTGTTTGAGTATTGGTGAAGTAGATATCGTTCAGCTT
>JANQFB010000250.1 GCA_028278085.1 Chitinophagales bacterium | reverse complement strand
TGGCAACTCCCCAGGATGATCAGTGCTGCAAGTATGAAAAAAATGTCCGTCTGTTTCATGTGTTGATATTTACGGTTAGGTAAATGCCATTATTAGATTAACGTTCCGGGATCGTGGGTATTTTACGAATCGACCGGTTGCTACAAAATTGAAGAAATTTTTGGCGTTTGATTTAAAAAAAAGCCCTCTACCGGGTAAGCAGTAAAGGGCTTTGGAGAACAACTATGAAAAACGAAAAACGAACTATTTTAGCTACAGCCGAGGCTGTTACCACAATTCAAGCATTTATAACAGGTGCCGGATCTTACCGTTAAATGGCCGCAATTATCACAAGTCGGTGCATCGGCCTGCATACTGCTCATAAATTCCTGTGTTTGATCCAGTTGGGCGATCACACCATTTTCTCCTGCAGGCACTTTTTGAGCCGCAGGTGTTTTCTTGGCTTCATTACTGATGCTTTTTAAGGAAGGTGAAGCGTCTTCCTCATCATTTTCGGGCAGTACATGAACGAGATCATCGCGATCCAGGTATTCATAACCTAATACACGGAATAAATAGTCGACAACTGAGGTAGAATTTTTAATGTTTGGGTGATCGACGCCGCCGGACGGTTCGAATCGGGTGAAGGTAAATTTATCGACAAACTCCTCCAGCGGAACCCCGTATTGCAAACCAATGGATACGGCTATGGCGAAGCAGTTCATCAGGGAACGGAATGAGGCGCCCTCCTTGTGCATATCGATAAATACTTCGCCCAGGGTGGCGTCGTTATATTCACCGGTGCGGATAAACACCGTTTGTCCGCCTACTTTGGCTTTTTGCGTGAATCCTTTACGTTTCGAAGGCAGCTTTTTCCGCTCTACGATATTGGACAACTGCCGTTTGAATTTCGTATCCGTCGATTGCTGGATCAGTTCCCGGGCGGCATCCAGCACCTGTTCAGGTGTCAGGTTGGTGATGGTCTTCTCGGTCCCGTTAGCGTTCGTTTGGTCGACGGTGTTTTCGGTCGTTTCTTTTTTGGTATTCTTGGATTCGGCTTTATTGGAAAGCGGTTGGGATAGCTTACAACCATCACGGTAGAGGGCATTGGCTTTCAATCCCAGGCTCCAGGACAATTCGTAACATTCCTTGATCTCATTAACCGTAGCTTCGTTAGGCAGGTTGATCGTTTTCGAAATGGCACCCGAGATAAAAGGTTGAACGGCCGACATCATGCGGATATGCCCATGGGCATGAATGAACCGTTTTCCTTTTTTACCGCATTTATTCGCACAATCGAACACCGGCAAGTGCTCTTCTTTAAGGAAGGGCGATCCTTCCACTGTCATGGTGCCGCAAATATGATCATTGGCATCGATGATCTCTTCTTCGGTGAAGCCGAGGGCGCTTAACAGGTTAAAAGACGGATCGTTATATTGATTGGGGGTAAAACCGAGCTTATTCAAACAGGCTTCCCCTAAGGTCCATACATTAAAGGCAAAACTGATCTCGAATGCGGAATTAACGGACAGATCCGCTTTGGCAACCTCTTCTTTGGTCAATCCTTTGGCGATCAGGGTCTCGTAATTGATATAGGGCGCATTCTTCAGGGTACCGCTACCTTTGGCATAGGCCACGATCTCATCGATCTGATCTTTGGAATAGCCCAGGTTCTTCAGCGCCAGGGGTATGGAATGGTTGATGATCTTAAAATAACCGCCACCGGATAGTTTTTTGAATTTCACCAGGGCAAAATCCGGCTCTACACCGGTGGTATCGCAATCCATCACCAGACCTATGGTTCCCGTGGGTGCGATAACCGTTGCCTGGGCATTCCGGTAGCCGTATTCTTCACCCAACTGCAAGGCCTCATCCCACGCTTTGCAGGCGGCTTTTAAGAGATAATCGGGGCAATGTTCCGCTTCGATGCCCTGTGGCTTGATCGACAGGCCTTCATAAGCGTCGTTGGCGGCATTGTAGGCAGCATAGCGGTGATTCCGGACAACCCGGAGCATATGTTCTTTATTCTTTTCATACCGACGGAACGGACCCAGGTGAGCAGCCATTTCCGCGGAGGTTTTGTAAGCGATCCCGTTCATGATGGCAGTGATCGCTCCACCGATAGCCCTGGCCTTGTCACTATCATACGGTATACCGTTAACCATCAGGATAGACCCGAGGTTGGCATAACCCAGGCCCAGGGTACGGTAGTCATAAGACAGCCGGGCCACTTCTTTGGAAGGGAATTGCGCCATGAGCACGGAGATCTCCAGCACTGTGGTCCAAACCCTGGAAGCATGCTCGAAGCCTTTGACATCGAATACCATTTTATCGGTATCGAAAAATTTCCCGAGATTGATAGATGCCAGGTTACAGGCAGTATTGTCGAGAAACATATATTCCGAACAGGGGTTGGAAGCATTGATCCGGCCACCCTCCGGGCAAGTGTGCCAATCATTGATGGTCGTATCGAATTGTACCCCGGGATCGGCACAACGCCAGGCAGCATAGGCCACCTGTTCCCAAAGCTTATCGGAAGGAACGGATTCGGTAACATTGCCGTCTGTTCTGCCAACCAGGTTCCAGTCTTCGCCGCTTTTCAACGC
This sequence comes from Chitinophagales bacterium, assembly GCA_028278085.1. Classification (GTDB taxonomy): domain Bacteria; phylum Bacteroidota; class Bacteroidia; order Chitinophagales; family JANQFB01; genus JANQFB01. Next base: position 657 of record JANQFB010000250.1, on the reverse strand, counting down.
TTCAAAGAAGGTATTGGGGATCCGGATGGAATTGTTTGAATTTTGTCCGGCTACGGTCCGGTAAGCTTCTCCTTCATAATCGGAATCATAGCCCGCATCGATCAAAGCTGCAACTTTATCTTCTTCCTGGACTTTCCAGTTGACAAAGGATATGATCTCGGGATGATCCAGGTCAAGGCAAACCATTTTGGCAGCTCTCCGGGTAGTGCCCCCTGACTTGATGGCCCCGGCTGCACGGTCGCCGATTTTCAGGAACGACATTAATCCGGAAGAAAACCCTCCGCCGGAGAGTCTTTCATTTTCACCCCTGATATTTGAAAAATTAGTACCGACCCCTGAGCCATATTTAAAGATCCGGGCTTCCCTCACCCACAGGTCCATAATCCCTCCGCCATTGACCAGATCATCTTCTACGGATAAAATAAAGCAGGCATGTGGTTGTGGCCTTTCGTATGCAGAAGTGGATTTTTTAAGCTGTTCCGATACCGGATCGACATAATAATGTCCCTGAGGTTTTCCGGTAATGCCATAAGATTCATGCAGACCCGTATTGAACCATTGAGGGGAGTTGGGTGCGGCATATTGGCCGGTGATCATATATACCAATTCATCATAAAAAACCTGTGCATCTTTGGCCGTGGCAAAATATTGATAACG
>JANQFB010000248.1 GCA_028278085.1 Chitinophagales bacterium | reverse complement strand
TGTTATCAATGTGGTCAACGCCCTGATATCCGCCGATAAGGCCAATATCGATCTGGACTTCAAAGCGGCTACGGCCATCGACCTGGCCGGACGGGATGTATTTGAAGCGGTACAGGTTTCTGTAAATCCCAGGGTGATCGATACGCCTCCGGTAACGGCTGTGGCCAAAGATGGTATCCAGTTGATCGCCAAAGCGCGGGTAACCGTAAGGGCCAACATCCGGCAATTGGTCGGTGGCGCGGGCGAAGATACCGTATTGGCCAGGGTAGGTGAGGGGATCGTTACCTCCATCGGTTCGGCAGGTTCGCACAAACAGGTTTTGGAAAATCCTGATTCCATATCCAAGGTGGTATTAGGCAGGGGACTGGATTCCGGTACGGCTTTCGAGATCTTATCGATCGATATTGCCGATGTGGATATCGGTAAAAATATAGGCGCCGAACTGCAAACAGATCAGGCTGAGGCGGATAAGAAGATCGCCCAGGCCAAGGCGGAGGAAAGAAGGGCCATGGCGGTAGCGGAAGAGCAGGAAATGAAAGCCAAAGCCCAGGAAGCGCGGGCCAAAGTGATCGAAGCCGAAGCAGAAGTACCCAAGGCGATGTCCGAAGCATTCCGAAGCGGTAATTTGGGTATCATGGATTATTACCGGATGAAGAATATCGAAGCGGATACGGATATGCGTGGTTCTATTGCCAAGCCGAAGGATAGTGGCCCTAATCCACCCGGTGAAGGGAAATAATTGACCGATTAAAGTTTTGCGACCCAGTTCTCCACTAGGATGATTGGCGGAAACTGATAATTGGTTGTAACTTTGTCCTATTAATGTTCGTTAAGCCATTTAACGACTGGACCCATAGCTTCCTTGAAGTAGAATCTCTCCGCCGGTTGACGGATCGATACACTTCAGGACAAGCCCTGGGATCCGGAAATTCAACATGGACCCATAGCTCAATTGGATAGAGTGTCTGGCTACGGACCAGAAGGTTGGGGGTTCGACTCCTCCTGGGTTCACGAAGTGAAACCAAAATCCCGATCCGCATTTGGCGATCGGGATTTTTTTTGGGTAGTAAAAAACGACCAGCACAATACCATAGCTTACTGTTCCGCCAACTGTTGCGCCAAATTGGCTATCTGCTGTTGCTGTTGCGCCAATTGTAGCTTCAACGCACTGATCATATGCTCCTGCTGCTTTTGTTGCGCCAATTGCTGCTTCATCTGACTGATCGTCTCCTGCTGCTCCTGCACCGCCTTCACCAGGGGCACTACAAAAGTGGCATACCGTAAGCTGTAAGGATCACCCTCATGAAGCGGTGCATCCACTCCACTGAAATCATAACCCAAAGTGCCTGCAGCCTCCTCCACTTCCTGTGCAATAAAGCCCGTTTCCAATACTTCCTTTTTCAGTGCTTCCGACTCCGGCTTCCTAAATTCATCAGGCGTGTTGTGGAATGCAGCGATCTTTTCAGGATCCACACGGTAGGTAACCGGTCTCAAACGCATGATAAACTCAAGGCCGGCTACATCTTCTTTTACATCGATCTTAAAACGGCCATCACTGATATTGCTCCAGTTCGCATATCCGCCAATGGAGGTAACTCCGCCATCTCCAATGCGTACCATATTGCTGCCTGTGACGGCTACCGCATCGCCCAGGGCGGCCCTGCCAACCGCTACATTATAGGCTCCTGTAGTATTGCTGAACAGCGCCCCATATCCCACGCCTACATGATGAATGCCACTCGTATTCACCAACCCTGCCTGTTCACCAATAAATACATTCTGATTGGCAGTCAGGTCATCACCTCCCCGGCCCGGTCGCCAATAAAAACGGAGCCCCCTGTATTGAATACCTTCAAACGGCCGGCATCCATCCGGAAATATTCTGTCCCTCCTGCATCAAAGCGGATAATATCCTCATCCGGACTTTCTTCCACCTGGATCTTGGTGTCGTTATTGGCATCTGAGATCTTGTCAATGTTTCCGGCCCTTAGCTCTATCCAGCCTGGAGCATTATACCAAAATGAACTGGTTGTTTGATCAAAAACCAATAATCCTTTGGCAGGACTGGAAATGTTGTTGCGTTGAACGGTCGTCATACGGGGTACTAATAAGCCCATGCTATTGCTGCCAATATCAAGGATCGCGCTGGAGTGTGGCAACGTATCCGCTAAGTTGATCGAGACCTGACCAGCAACAAGATGCGGCAACAGGCAAACCAAAAGGGTAGCTGATTTCAATAGCGTTTTCATACATGGTAGGTTTGGAATGAAGTAAATTAAACTCAAACCTTTAAGAATAGTATATATCCGTTTAACAAAACTTGACCTTGGTCACCATTCATATAAAAGTATGCCCTGCATAATGGGATCCGGAATTGTAGCGGGTGTTATGTTGCAAAATTCAAGTTGAATTTCCCGGAATAACTCCGCAAACTTCTTCCCCTGGATTCACAAACAATCAGAAATCGCTGTTAACTGGATACTTGCAGCGATTTCTTAATTTCAACCCCAGGGGAGGCCTTCTGAAAGATCTTTTGATAAGCGATAGATAAAGAACTGGCTGTGATAAATTCAATAGGGATCGATCCAATGGCACATCATTTATCTTTCATTGGTTTGTACAAATGGCAAATCGTTTTATGCTTTGATCAATCTAATAAGCGCTTTTTTGTTTCCTGCCTCAATCATCAGTAAATATATTCCGGCTGCTTCATTTAATTTCAAATGGAGCAATTGACTGTTGGTATAAATATTGGACCGTATTAGCTGTCCGCTTACATCTGTTATGGTGATCCTTATGGTCTGGTATTCCGCTCCCAAATCAATCGAAAAATTTCCATTGGTGGGGTTGGGGTAGAGGAGAAGCGTATTTCCAAATTCATTTTCAATTATCCCCACTCCTGTTATCGTATAGCATAGGGAAGTGTCAGTGCATCCGTTTTTGGTAACGATTACCGCATAATCACCGTTTGCTTCGGCTGTATAAGATGGGTTGGTTGCTCCACTAATTGGAGTCATGGCAGGGCAGTTTAACCATTGGTAAGTTGCCGCTGTTTCTGCTGCGTTCAGTAATGCTCCGGCAAGTGTTACGGATGAATTCACAGTGTTGATGGTCAAGTTCAGGGTCACCACCGAATCACACCCTGCCGCATTGGTTAATGTATAGGTAGCGGTGTTGTTATCAGAAGTATAGGTATTCCCGTCTATCCAGGTATAGCTGTCACAAGCAACCTGTACATCTGTTCCCGTATTGCTGCTATTGACCGTCAAATTCAGGGTCACCACCGAATCACACCCTGCCGCATTGGTTAATGTATAGGTAGCGGTGTTGTTATCGGAAGTATAGGTATTCCCGTCTATCCAGGTATAGCTGTCACAAGCAACCTGTACATCCGTTCCCGCACTGCTGCTATTGACCGTCAGATCCAGTGTCACCACCGAGTCACACCCGGCCATATTGGTCAAGGTATGTGTAGCGGTATTGTTATCGGCAGTGTATGTATTCCCGTCTAACCAAGTGTAACTGTCACAAGCAAACTGCACATCAGTTCCCGTAGTGTTGCCTATGGTCAAATTCAGCGTCACTATTGAATCACAACCTAAAGCATTAGTCAGCGTATGTGTAGCGGTGTTGTTGCTGGCAGTATAGGTGTTGCCATCTATCCATGTGTAAGGATCACAAGTGGTTTGTACATCTGTTCCGGTGGAGGGTTGATTAATGGTTAGGTTCAAGGTAACAATTGAATCGCATCCGGCAGCATTTGATAACGTGTGAGTAGCGGTATTATTAGAAGCGGTGTAAGTGTTACCATCGATCCATGTATATGACTCACAGGCGGTTTGAACATCTGTTACTGAGGTGTCTTGCAGGATAGACAAATTGAGCGTAACCACACTATCGCATCCTTCACCGGTTGTTAATGTTTCAGTGTATATTCCACTAGTTGTATAGGTATTACCATTAACAGGCCAAATGTAAGAATCGCAAACGGATTGCGTTTCGCTTGATGTAAATGTAGTACATTGAAACAGCTTTATGATAAACCCGTCACTTCTTGTCGCATTTGCCAACTCCCATTGATTAATACCAGGCGCAGGATCGAATTCCATATTTTCACTAAATCCCCCTGTCAGGTACAGTTGGTCATTGTTATCCAGATATAATGCATTTGCTTTCGGGGATTCTGTTGCCGGAAAACTCTTAGCCCACTGAAATATTCCAGCACTATCCAGTTTGCTCAAAAACATATCTTGCGTTACTAATTCACTGGAATGAATGGTGAAATTACCTCCCGGATCAAAGTTAATGGGTCTGTTAAAGGTACCCAAAGCGTAAACGCTTCCTTTACTATCTACTGCTACATCAGTTGGGTCAACATTCCCTGTTGGATTTGTATAACAACAGGTACTGACGTACCGGGACCAAATTGTATTCCCCGTGACGACATCGTACTTGAAACTGTAAAAGCCATCATGCGATCCGTCAGCATAACGTATTTGATGGACATAATAGATGTTCCCAAAATCGTCCAGGGCAAGTCCTCTTGGAAGTTCAAAGTGAGCCCAGGTACTTGGAGGGATGAGCTGCACCTGGTTTACCCAACCAAAGCTGCCATCAGGTTCTATTCTTGATACATAGCCATCTCCAAAAATACCTTCAGGTATGAGCAGCAAGGTATCCCCGGTAGGATCGAAATCAGTAGTGGTTGAAAAATTACCACTGTGTATGATGGCACCGTCAGCAGCAATTTCCAGATCCTTTATCCAAAAATTGGCTTTCATGGTTTGCACGGATATAAAACTGCCATTGGTCGCGAGGCGTAAAAAGAAGAGGTTGTCTGTGCTGGGATTTACCGTATCTGTTCCCGGATCAAAATCAATAGTCGTATCATTGATAGAGTAAGATCCTCCTGCAACAATGTCGTTTGTGGTTGGATCGTGGGTGAGCGAATGAACCCCATCCGTAGACGAACCTTGAAGTGTATAGATCCAATCCAGGTCTCCATTCGGATCTAATCTAACGATGAAGGCATCATTGGATCCTTTGGCAATAAAAGTTTGTGTGCCCACCCCCGGATCCAGGTCTACCGTATCTTCGAAGTGACCTGCCACATAAACGTAGTTCGAGTTGTCTGTGCAAATATCCGTTATGCTAACACTTTCACCGAAAATCCTCGTCCATACTACACTTCCGGAATCGGATATTTTTTGAGTGTAACTGGCATGCTTCGGCCATGAAGTGGTTAAAAGGGTCACTCCGGGCCCAGGGTCAAGATCCGCAGTATCGAAAAAACTGTAGTGATGGCCCATGCTGCCATAAGTAATGATATCTCCGTTTCCATCTCCTGTTATGCCCTCAACTTCCAATCCGACCTTTGCTTCGTATTGTAAATGCCACTCGTAGCTTTGAGCAGAAGCATTTAATCCGGTTAAAAGTGGAAGGAAAAAAAGGATAGCTAAGGCTTTTTTAAAAGTCATTTAAGATCATTTTTTATTTATAAAAGAGGTTAAGCAACCCATGCCAATCTAAAGTATCCTGAGTAATGCTCCGGGAACGGTCGGAACGAGTATGCCCTTTGGTGTTTCCTAAGCGGTTAAATTATATTTTATTAACCAGGAAGCAGCGAAAGCTTTAGAAAGTGCTGAACCTTAATTAGAATTCGTCATTTATTCGATCACGTCTGAATGTCTGGCTTGTTATTTATTGATCTGCCTTCTTAATGCTCCAGGCAGTGGTCGATAGGCTAAAAATAAGACTGGAACCCACAAAGATTGGGGCGAATTCTAATTGATACATGGCGAATGCTCAAACATTCCGGATCAAACCATGCTTCATTTGCAGTGATCGGTTTTTGTTAATATATTGCTTGTCATCCGTGATTTGTCAAAAGGAACATGATGGATCCGGATGCCCTTTAAAGAATGTTTCCGAACAGGATTAGGTCCTTTATTTTGTTGAATCTTTGGTTTGCCCTGCCTGGGATCAGCCAGGACCTGAATGAAGTATCCGTAAATATGACGATCAGGGATGGTCTCCCAACGAATCAAGTCTTTCATGTTGTAGAGGATGAAAGGGGCTATATGTGGATGGCTACCAATCACGGGGTCTCAAGATTTGATGGAAACGAGTTTAAGAATTATACGGTTGAAGATGGCCTGGTCAACAACGCCATTTTTAAGTTCTATAAGGATAATTTGAACCGGATATGGTGTTTAAGCTGGACCAAAAAGCTGTGTTATATAAAAGAAGACACCATTTATCCTTATAAATTCAATAAAATACTAAGCGACTCGATCAGTCGGGATAACCATGAAATGCAAATGCATATCGACAGCCTGGAGAATATGCATCTTTTCGGCAAACACGGTTATGCCATTATATCTGCTAAGGGGGAACTTAAATGGATGCACAAAAAAAAGAATCCGCTTCAAAACCTCAAAAAAGCAGATCTGCTGATTTACGTTCTTGATACACTGGCGTATTGCTTTATAGCTGATGATGAAAAAGGGATGAATATTCTATGGCAACACTCGAATGGAACATCCTATCGGATCAGCAGAAACGAACGCATCGGTACGCCCAGGCACGCCATTTACGTCAAGGGAAAGACCCACATCATTGAATCGAAGTACTTATGGACAACCGATCCTATGAGTTATCGAAGAAAAGATTTTGATAAGCAGCTAACTTATATCACTCCTACACGAGAAGGTATATTCTTAGGTATGTATAAAGGTGGGGGAGCCTGGATCGATGATTCCGGAAATGTCAAAAAACATATCATGGGTGATCAATCTGTTTCTTCTATCCTGTTTGATTCAAAAAACAACTTATGGGTCACCTCATTGGATCAAGGCATTTATTATTATCCTTATTACCATACAGTATTGAAGGAAACCTCGGGATCAGCATGCACTTCTGTCATCAGGCATAAGCAGCATATTTATTGTGGATATTACGATGGAAAAATAAAACGTTTATCCGGAAAGCGTCTTTCTTTATTTAGGGATCTTGGAAAAACAAAATCATTTGAACTGCTTAACGAAATTCATCATGATGCGGCAAATGACACCTTCTATTATTTGATCAACGCCTTCGACGAGGAGGTGGATCTAAAAGAGCTCTCAGCATCGATTGTTTATTCAAAGAGTCTTTCCATCAGGAATGATACAATATATGCCATAGGCTATAATAGCATCCTGATGTATTATAAAGATAGTTTACTTTCTATGATCAATTTGAGATTGAATTTACGAGATCACATCAGGTTTAAGGATCGATATTTTTTAACAACCACCCAAGGGTTATATATCCTGGAGAACAAGAAAGTTATGAAATGCTCAGATCTTTCCAGCCTGAGTTTGCCATTTAACAAAATTGATACCATCAGTAATTATTTGGTGCTTGGCACTTCCGGTTTTGGTGTGGTATTTTATGATCCCGAAATAGATGCTGCGGTTCAAATAACTACCCTAGACGGATTACTCGATAATTTCGTCACGGCCTTGCACATCGATGATGATGAAGTCTGGGTGGGTACATCGAGTGGTTTAACAAAAATTACAGTTGACGGCAATAAATTCCGGACGGAAAAAAAATATAACACTTTAACTACTGTAAATGGTATTTTGATCGAGGGAGATACTATTTTGCTGGCCACTGATGAAGGCATACAAATAATTTATGCCAATGACAATTTCGAAGAACCATTGATCGAAACGCGCATCAATGGAGTATTCATAAACGGAAACCCCCATAATAGAGATCCAAAACAAAAACTGAAGCACCATGAAAACAATATTCGGATCGATTTTGTCGGCATTGATCTACAAAATCTGGGGAAATCGAATTACCGTTATAAAATGATAAATCCGGGTTCAGATGCCCGGTGGAATTATACCATTAACAATTCGGTCCTCTTTTCAAATCTTCCG
>JANQFB010000238.1 GCA_028278085.1 Chitinophagales bacterium | reverse complement strand
TGAAGGGTGAAGGGTGAAGGGTGAAGGGTGAATGTAGAATGTAGAATGTGGAATTTTGAATGATGAAGAAAGTTGGGTGGATTAAAGAACCTTATAACTGATCCGCAGGTTGCCGGATTTGGATTTTATTTTGGTGACCTGCAAATTTCCGATCTGGGATAAGGTATCGACATGTGTGCCGCCGCATGGACAGCCTAAGCCGGCGACAGTAACAACCCTGCTGGGCTTATCCGCGGGTACATAGTCCGGCACAAAGTCGCAATACCGGTCCAATTCGGCTAAGGGTACCAGCCTGTCTTCAACCTTACTGTTTTCGGCAATTAGCTGATCCACGGATGCTTGTAATTGATGGATAACGGACTCCCGTTCTTCGGGCGGGATCTGTCCCTCGTATTCCACATACGGGCTATCGGGAAAGTGATATCCTTTGGTGGGCGGAAACTGCTTGCCGATGGCCTTCATGGCTGCGTCGATCAGGTGGCCGGCGGTGTGCAGACGGCAATTCAATTGTCTCCTTTCCGGATCAACAGCGATCCTGACATCTTCACCGGCAGCAAATGCTCCCTGCTCATAATCACCGATATGGAAAACAACACCATCCATAAACCGGACTTGTGCTACCTTGAAGACGGCATTTTCTGTCATGATCGTTCCCGTATCATAGGGTTGCCCCCCACCCTGGGGATACATGATGGTCTGGTCGAGCACCAGCTTCGTTTGCTCCCCGTCTTCGACAGATAAGACCGTTCCTGAAGATCCCAGGCAATTGCTGTCGTCCAGGTATAGTAATTTTGTAGCGTCCATTGTTTCCTAGCTTAAAAATAGGTTTTCTCCCCAAGGTATTGCCGTAAATACTCCGACAAATTCAAAACTTTTTGGCAAGTTGCGTTATTTCCCTAATAATATGAATCCGCTCCATTTGTGGGGGAAAGCGGTTTGGGGATCCCGGATCATTTCCAGTTTTGCCTTTCTCAGGGCTTTGGCATAGGAATTACCATTCATCACATGCCGGTAAAATATGACCATCATGTCTGCGGTAAACCGGTCGTTGACTTCCCACAAAGAATATAAAATATTATTGGCGCCGGCATACAAAAACCCCCTGGATAGCGAAAGCATCCCCTCCCCGCTTATCAGCTTCCCCAGACCGCTTTTACAACTGCTCAGCACCACCAGGTCGGCCTTTAAGGACAGGTTATAAGTTTCGTTGGCATACAAAAAATCTGCGGCAGGAGCTTGCTTGCCCGGTGCGGCAAAAGCCAGCTTTGATAATTTCGGCATTTCCCGGTCAGCCCATCCGTGAGTTGCCAGATGCACATATTTATATTGGCCGGCCAGGGATTTAAATTGTTGCTTGGTTGCCTCTTCCCCGATAACGATATGATGCTCGATACCATGTTCCTTCATAACCCGGCCGATACTACTGACCTCTGTGGCCGTATGCGGCAAGGGGGTCAGCTCATCTCGGTTACCTCTGGCCGTGAGCAGAACCGGCGGATCCCCGGAACCGGTTTCAAATCCGGGGGCGAAGGCAATGAAATTTTGGAATGGAGGCGCCGGCCTTACCGATTGATGACTTTTATACCATAAGGTTGCGGAATAATGGTAGGAAATATCATGATGCAGGATCAGGTAATCCAATTTGTTAAAGTCCTTCGATTGCGGATGAGGTTTGTGGCGTATCAAGGCTTCAAACGGCACATGATTGAGCAAACCGTCGGGCAGGATGATCCATTTTTCATAGGGATCTAAAAATGATGTTGCCGGTTCGATCAAATGGTTGTATAGTACCTGCGCCGATTGGCGGTAACCTTTGGAAGAATGCCGCTTGATAGACCGGACTAACTGTTTGATATGATGATCCAGGGAATCCGGGCTGGGAAAAGCAACGACCCTGAAATCATGTTGCGATAAAAGAAAAATATACAGGCTATCCACCCCTTTGAAGTAATTGACCATTACAGTCTGCCGATCCGGCAGCAAGGATCGCAGCGCTTCGATCCCGACGGTTTTCTTATTATGCTTGAGCTCATAATACTCCGGGTGCCGGGTTTCTATGTGCTCCATCCACTGTTCATAGCTGCGTTTGATCCGGAACAGGGAGTCCTGGATATGACTGGCCAACAGGCTGTCTTTATTTTCCTTGCCGGCAATGGCCAAAGCCATTTCATTTTCAAACCTGGCACGCTGTTCAGCCAGTTGTTTTCCTGTTTCCAACAGCGATTCCGGAATACCGGAAAAATTCCGGGCTTCCGACTCCTGGATGATCGACAATAGGACATTGGCCTTGCTTTTCTCTGCAAAACCAAAGGCCAGTTCGTGGTAAATGGGCTTGCCTGTTCGTTTGAATAATTCCAGGGCTATTCCGATGATCTTTTCATAGTTCCGTTTTTTCTTGTTGATATAATCCAGCTTGCTGCTCTCCTGCTGGTAATTCATCAGGATCATGTCGATCAGTTCTATGGAGATCTTCCGGGTAGCAAAAGAAAGTTCGAGATCTTTCAGGTCGTTGGTTCGATCCTGGTAGATCTTTTCAAAACAAAGCGCCTTGGCTTTCAGGGTTAGTTGAGCGGAGCGCAGCCTGATCATTCGTTCAGGTTCAGGATTGACGGTAATATCCGGATCATCAAAACCGGGCGCCAGGGCTATGATCGACTGCTGGTAGTATTCCAGCGCTTTGTCATATTTTTCCTGTTTCCCGAAAATGTGGCCGGTTTTCCGGTAAATGTAGCCGAGCCTTTCCCTGTTTCGTGGTTGCTTATCCCGGACAATATCTGCTGCCCGCCGGTAATTTCTGAATGCCTTGTCATAATCTTTCAGGCCCAGGTTGTACAGGTTACCCAGGCTCGAATATATCTTGATCAGCTTAGTACTTTGAGCCCCATATTTCTCCATGAGCAATTCCCTGGTCTTTTCCAGGTATGGAATGGCCTGGTCATAGTCTTTATCTGTAATATACAGGTTGCCAAGGTTGTGATAAGAATGGATCACTTTTTCATGCCGCTCACCCAACTGCACCTTGAATATCTCCAGGGCTTTATGGTAATACTCCCTGGCTTCACCATAATTATTTCGACCTTTTTCGGCCAGGCCTGCATTTCCATAGGCGTTTGCCAATAGCACTTGTTTATCATTGGGAACATTGAGGTAGATATAAATCGCCTGGTGGAAATAATCCAGGGCCAGCTCATATTCCCCCTGGCTCTTATACAGCAATCCGAAATCATTGTAGACCGATGCCAGTTTCAGGTGATGCCTCCCATACCGACTGGTGAGTAATTCAATGGCTAAGGTATAGGCTTCTATGGCATCGTCGTAAGCGGAAATAGCAGCAGATATGATCCCTTTTACATGGTAGGTATAGGCAACAGCATCACTTTCCCGGCCTAATTTTTCTGTTGCCAGGTGAAGGTTTTTTTGAAGTCCCTCAAACGCATGTTCCGCATCTTTGCGGTGCAAGAATCGACTCAAATGATATCCATTACCGCTGATAATGTTCAAATACCAATGGCTGGACTCTTCAAACAAGGCGCTGGCCCTGGCATAATAATAGGCGGAGCTATCATACGAACCGGCAATGCAAAGCTTTTCCGCTTTTAGCTTCCATCCTCTGGCCATTGCAATGGCTGTGCTATCCTCGGCAGCTTTCCCACCATCTGATCCATACAGGCCTTGCCAGGCTGCCGGGTTGGCTGATAAGCACGTACACAAACACAGCCCAAAAAAAACATAAATATGTGCAACCCATCTCATCTTCCTAACAATACCAGCCCTGCCCATTTTTGAGGGAAGGCTGTTTCCGCATGATCGATCATATTCAATTTGGCTTGCCGTAAGGCCGCCGAACAACTATTGCCTTCCAGGATATAGCGGTAACAATCCGACATCAGCCTGCTCGTATACCGGTCGGTTACTGGCCATAACGAATAGATAACATTCCTGGCCCCGGCATATAGAAAACCCCTGGAAACCGACATCATCCCTTCGCCATTGATCAATTGCCCGATCCCGCTCTCACAACTGCTCAACACTACCAGCTCCGCATCCAGGTTAAGATTATACGCTTCCGCCGTAAACAGGGCGCCATCTTCCGGCGCGGTGGTATTAGCCGGGTAAAAGATCAAAGACGACAACTTGGGTTGTGATTCATTGATAATGCCGTGAGTCGCCAGATGGACGTAACTGTATTGGCCAGCCATTTTTTTGAAGGTCTCCTCATTGGCCTTTTCATGGATATAGGTATAACTCTCCAGGTCTGCTGCCCGGAACAATCCGGCAATCGTTTCCACTTCTTCCCTGGAATAGGGCAAACTGCTCAGCAGGGAGGCATTGATCGACCGTAGGGTCAGATCATTCATGGCCAAAGTATCGTTGGGTTGAAAAACCGGCCTTTCATCAGTTGTAACATCTGGCTGTTCAAATACCGGAGCAAACCCGATAAATGATGCCTTATCGGCCTTCTTTTTCGATTGGGTTTTCTCCAACAGGGCCATGGAATAGTGATAGGAAACCCGGTGGTCCCTGATCAGGTATCGTTGGGCACTGATATCGTGTTGTGCTGTTTCCGGAAGGCCGGGTTTGCACAAGGCCTCGAATGGGACATAGTTCAATGGGCCATCCGGGATAATGATCCAATGCTCTTTTTGGCCGGTTTGCGCTGCTATCGGCTCTATGAGTTGCCGGTATAAAGCATAGGAAGCAGTCATAAAATTTTTGACGGAGTATTTTTTAATGGAGCGGTCCAGTTGACGGACCTTTTCTTCCAGCGGTATCCGGATGGGGATCCTGAGCACGGAAAGATCCTGCTGATCCAGCACAAAGGCATAGAGTTCCTTTTCCGTATGAAAATATTCTATGATAACCGTCTGACTTTCCAGCAGTTGTTTTTGCAGTTTTGTCCAATCCATTTCCCGGTCTGCATATTTTAAGGTATGGTAGTCCGGATGCTCCTTTTCCAGGCGCCGGATCACAGTGTCTCTTTGCCATCTCAGGTCGATCACCTTATTGTTCAATTCATCCGGAAAGTCCATATCAGATCCCTTTGCGGAAGTCATCCGCTCTGCCAGTTGCGTTTCATAATGGGCCAGGCGGATGTGGATTTCCCGTTCCGCCTCCAGGATCGAATCCGGGATCCCGGCATACTGACGCGCTTCGAGATCATGGATCATCCCCAGCAGGCTGTTAGCTTTGCTTTGTTCAGCCATTTGCAGGGATTCCCAATGGTAACGGCGATCACCAGTGAGGGCAAACAATTCCAGGGCAGTTCCGATGGCATAACCGCTGACCTTCCGGATCTCTTCACCAAGGGTTAATTTGGTGCGTTCCCGCTGATAGCTTTTATTGATCGCTGTTAATAATTGCAGATCGGTCCGGTAAGTTTGGAGCGCCTCTTCCAGGAATCCTTTATTGGATCTGTCGGACTGATATTTTTGAAGCCATACAGCCGCTTGCCCAAGCAGGGTCTGGTGAACCTGGTATTTAAAAAGGATATTATCCATAGAAGGATCTTTCCCATTGGGGGGACTTACCATAGCTTGCCAGCTTCTCCGATAGCAGGCCAGGGCGCTATCCGAAAGATTGGCAGCGGCATAATGATCTCCCCTTAAGCGGTGTATGATCCCCGCTTCCAGGTGCACAGGCCCGAAAAACCTTTGATTGATCGCAAGGGCGCTATCGAGAAAGAAATGGCCACTGTCGGGCATATTCCTGGCGAAATACAGTTCCCCCAGTTTCCGAAAGGTAAGCGCTATTTTAGGGTGATCCATCCCAGTGGTTTTTTTTTCAATATCCATGGATCTGTGATAGTATACCAATGCTTGTTGATAGTCGCCCGAATCCAGGAACACATCTGCCAGGCTAAAATAGGTTAATGCTGTATTCGGATGATCGGGCCCCTGGGTTTCAAGAATAATCTCCAGGGCCGACCAATAATATTTAAAGGCTTGTTCCCAGTTACGCTGCAAAGCATATAGCTTACCGATATTATCATAACATATGGCCATATTCGGATGGGGCTTGTCAAAGATCTTCTGATATATCTTCATGGATCTCTGGTAATATTCAAGGGCCCTTTCGTAAGCTCCCCGGGATTCCAGATTAAGACCCAGGTTATTGTATACAATGGCTATATAGTAATGATCCGGGCCATATTGTTTGAGAAATGGCGGTAAGGCATACTGGTAGCAGGTATAGGCCTGAGCAAAGTCGCCGATGGTTTCATAAAGGATGGCCTGATTGACATATACCTCCGCGACAGAGGAGTGGTCGGCGCCAAAAAAATCACTCCTGATCCGGATAGCTTTGTCAAACAGTTCCAAAGCCTGGTCATAATGAGCCATCCGGGTGGCGGTGGTAGCCATATTGAAATATATCCGTGCTGACTCCGGGTGCCAGTCTCCGAAATGTCGGTGAGCGATCAACAGGGCATTTTCAAAATGAGCGTAGGACTCCTTGTACCGGCCACGGGACTTATCGACCAGTCCCAGGTTATTGTATAAGGTAGAGAATTGAAGGTGACCCGGTAGCAGCACTGCTTTCATAATGGTCAGGGCCGTCTGTAAGTAGTATTCTGCCGAATCGCTGTTCCGCTGCCGGTAGTGCAACGAACCCAGGGCCGCGTAGGAAGCGCTGGTAAATTTATTTTCAAGACCGAAGATCCTTAGCCGGATGTTCAGGCTTTTCCGGTAGTAATTCCCGGCTTCCCCATAGCGGTTAAGCGCCTGGAGCGTATTTCCCCGGTGGTTATGATTGAGGGCTATTGCTTTATGATCGGCCGGCAAGTGCCTATCCGCATAATGAGCAGCCGAATCCAAATAGATCAGGGAACTGTCGAAGGCCAGGAGGTAGTAATAAATCGATCCCAGTTGGTTACAGGATCTGATATATAATTCGGGATAGCCCGTAGCTTTTTCGGACATCTTTGCCAAAAACAGTATGGCCTTGGCACTGTCCCACTCCTGCCGTTCAATCTTCCGGTCAGCGACATCCAGGATCGCTGCCAGTTGTGCACTATCGGACTTGCCACCGGGTTTCCCGGGAACAGAGCGATCCCCTAACCGGCCTGCTCCGATACCATGAGCGGTATAACAACAGCCGAGCCATATAAAAAGCCCTATAGCTTTGAATGCCAGAATAGTCTTTCGCTTACTCATTTACAGATCA
>JANQFB010000016.1 GCA_028278085.1 Chitinophagales bacterium | reverse complement strand
CATGGCAATGGAACGTCCGAAATTATCATTATCATCCAAAGCTGCCGTGAATCCGCCCTGGGTGTCACTGATCTTTTGTTCGGATTTTACTTTCCCGTTGACATCCATGAACAGGATCCAGATAGCGCCACGGTCGGTTCCTCCGTCGTCATCCCAGTAGTTGGAAACGGCAATATCTTCCACGCCATCCCCGTCCAGATCACCGATGGCTTCCACATCCATACCAAAATACCCACTGGCGGTGAGCGATCCGGAAAAGTTGCCGGCAGTGCTGCTGATCTTTTGGTGACTCTTAACCATTCCATTGGCATCTAAAAAAAGGATCCATACCGCCCCTGCATTCGAAGCGCCGTCATCATCGCCCTGAGCGCCTACGGCAATGTCCGTATTCCCATCACCATCCAGGTCACCGATACTGACAATGGATCTTCCAAAATTATCCCCATCACTCAACGTGCCGGAAAAATTCCCTTGCCCCGAAGCAATCACCTGCTCCGATTTTACCGTTCCGTTGGTATTCATGAATAAGATATATACCGCTCCCCGATCCGCTCCACCGATATCCGCTCCCAGCGCTCCGATGGCAATATCTTCCGTACCGTCTTTGTCGAGATCGCCAATACCTGCACATCCGCTACCGAATTTGTCATCCTGGGATAGCGTAGCCGTCAGATTGCCGCTGTTGTTACTGATCTTTTGATGAGACTTGACAGAGCCATTCGTTTGCATGAACATGATCCAAACAGCTCCGTCCATGGAAAATTGGTCGGTGTTGTAGTATTCGCCGACAACAATGTCTTCTACCCCGTCATTGTCCAGATCGCCTATATTACTGATGTCGTTACCGAAATAACTATCCGCTCCGATCGTACCCGTGAAGGCCCCCTGGGTATCGCTAACCTTTTGCTGTGACAATACCGTGTTCTGCGCCTGCACAGCGCCTAACCATAGCATACCAATCGCTGATAAAACCTTGAACATCTTTCCTGATCTCATATTGTTCGAATCTGCTTTTACAAATACACATATTATACCTTTAATACGCTTGGTTGGCATCGAGGTTTACCCCCACCTGCTGTGTATTTTATCTAAAAATCAACTAAGATTTTATTTTACAGTAAATTATAAATATTATAATTCATATATTTATAAGTGATTCGCTTATAAATTTCAGTAGTTTTCGGGATAGGCGAATACTATCAAAATAACCTATACGTAGCCAGGATTTGCCTAAAAGGCTGTATGGAGGTGGATCAGGAAAGGATTTCCATCCCAGGGAATCGGATCTTATCCTGCCAATCGGCGAATTACCGATCGGATCTTATCGGTAGAAACACGTAAATTATACGATTTCGTGGCTTTTTTAAAATTTTGATGAAACAATAAAAAAAATTTTCGGGTATATATGCCCAAATATTCTTAGAACGAAATAAAATTTTGCAGGTATTAATATTGCCATTTATTAACCGAAACAGTTTTCCTGGAAATAGCAATCTTAAAACTGCCCTTTCCCTGGCAAGAAGCGCGCCAGCCTTGCTTCGCCAAAGCGACTTGCATAGGCTAACAGACCAGTGTCCGCTATGAAATAAGTTGTAAAAGAATATATAGTATCAAGCAAAATTAATATGGGTCGGCTCGCGCATTTGATCAATATACCGGTTGTGTGTATACTGTGGAGTATAGTGCCATGCTATGCCCAAAACCAGCCTCCTATAGCTACAAACGATACTGACACCATCAATGAAGATCAAATCAGGTTCATCGATGTACAGGATAATGATTGGGATCCGGACGGTGACCCATTAACCACAACCTACCATATAGGCCCTCAAAATGGAACTTACCAACTGCTGGGCGATGATAGCATCCGGTATATTCCCTTCCAAAATTTTAACGGGGTGGACTCCTTTTTTTATATCATTTTCGACGGCAAAGGGGGTGAAGATACGGCTAAGGTTACGATAAAGGTATTTCCGGTGAATGATGAACCGGTACCGGCTAACGATACCGTTTATGTCGCAGAAGACAAACCCGCTATCATCGATGTACAGAACAACGACTTTGATGTCGATGGCGACATGATGATCACCAATATCATCACCCCGTCACAGCATGGAAGTGAATATCCGATTTTCGGAGATAGCATCAACTATACCCCGGACACCGACTTTTTCGGGCTGGATTCCCTGGAGTACTTCGTCTGTGACAATGGATCGCCGGCTTTATGTTCCGGTAACAGTAAAGTGTATATCAATGTAGTCGCCATCAATGATACGCCCAGGGCCAGGGCCGATACCGCCTACCTCCTGGAAGACGAAACTTCGGCCATAGCCATTTTAGAAAATGACGACGACAGGGATCAGGATCCGTTGACTATACGGATCATCAATGGCCCTTATAAAGGCGTAGGATCTATCAATAATGACAGCATTTTTTACCAGCCGGCGCCGGATTCCAACTTAATAGACATTATCGTATATGAGATCTGCGATACAGGCGCTCCTGTATTGTGTGACAGTTCGTTTATTCTCTTAAATATATTACCCCTCGAGGATCCACCCCGGGCCACAAACGATACCGTCTTTGTTTATGAAGATAGCCTGTCGATCTTTGCCTTGGGTAAAAATGATGTGGAACCCGACGGCGATTCGGTAACTATCGATCTGCTCAGCCTCGCTACCCAGGGGCAGGTGAATGTATTAGGCCCTGACAGCTTTTCGTATGATCCGGATCCGGATTATCATGGGATGGATACGATGGCTTATACTCTATGCGATAGTGGCGGTTTATGCGATACCGGCTATGTTATGATCATTGTGATCCCGGTCAATGATAAACCCATAGCCCTGGATGATTCCATTTTCATGGTGGCCGGAACCGATTCGGTTATCCATGTTCAGGCCAATGATCATGATATCGATCATGATCCCCTGACGACATCCATCCTTACTTATGCCGGGCCTGACTCCTTTGCGGTGCTGCCCGACCAATCCATTTGGGTACATACCTCCGACGGATCTGATTCCCTGCAGCAGCTTCCATATACGATCTGTGATCCCGGGGGTTTATGCGATACCGCTACCCTTTTCATCCACCTGAGCTTTGTTCCGAATCAACCGCCAATTGCCGTGAATGATACCGTTATACTGGCTTTCAACGAAACGGTTCACATCAACATTTTGACGAACGACTTTGATCCGGACGGTGATGTTTTAATACCCGGAATGGTTCAGACACCGGAAAACGGTATGGCCATGCTCACCGATCAACAACAATTAAAGTACCGGCCCAATGACGGCTATCACGGCCCTGACCGGATCCTTTACCAGGTATGTGATGAAGGTGCGCTGTGCGATACCGCCGAGGTGTTCCTGGAGGTGGAACCGCAATTGCCTGAGTTATTTATCCCTTCCGGATTTTCACCGAACAATGACCAGTTCAATGATCGTTTTGTTATTGTTTATCCCACACCCGTTTCCGGAACACAACTAACGGTTTACAATGAATGGGGGATCATGGTATATATCCAAAAGGACTATCAAAACGATTGGGATGGTACCAACCTGTATGGGAATACCTTACCCGACGGCACTTATTATTATGTGCTCAAACTTAGCAATGGATCATCCTATGCCGGTCATGTCAGCATCCATCGATGAAAGTGAAAGCCGCTAAACATATAACCATCCTGCTACTGAACATAGTCTGTTTGACCACCTTGGGGCAAGTCGATGCCTTGTTCAGTCAATACATGTTCAACGGACTTGTGCTGAACCCGGCATATGCCGGCAGCAGAGGCGCCCTGAGCATCACCGCGGATCACAGAAACCAATGGGCCGGCATCGCAGGAGCACCTAAAAGTCTAACACTCAGTGCCCACAGCCCGCTGCGGAACGACCGCTATGGTCTGGGCTTACTGGTCTACAACAAAACAGCAGGAGTCATAAGACAATCGGGCATGTTTGGAACCTACGCCTTTCGGATACCGCTGCTAACAGGCAACCTGGCCTTAGGGCTCCAGGCGGGACTGACTAGTTTTTCGGCCAACTGGACGGAAGAAACGACCGTCGATCCGGGAGATCCGGCATTTTCCTATAATAGTGAAACGACCTGGTTGCCTAATTTCGGTTTTGGCTTCCAGTATCAAACCAAAAGATTTTATCTCGGGGCATCCGTCCCACGCCTGTTAGCCAATTTCGATAAGCCGGGATCGATAACCAACGATCCGGGCGCCTACCGGTATCGATATTACTTTGTCAACACCAGCTATGTCTGGTCCGTTTTCCATGAGTTGAAGATCAAACCGACCTTATTGGTCAAATACATACCGGGTATCACCCCACAGATCGATCTGAACCTGAATTTCCTGAGCTTTGAGAGTTTTTGGTTCGGCATGGGTTACCGGTCGGGGAAGACGCTGATCCTCTTAACCGAGTACCAGTGGCAAGACCAATTGAGTATCGGGTATTCCTATGATCTGCTGAGTAAAGAACTGGGGCCCTATAGTTCCGGATCACATGAGATCATGGTTCGTTATGAATTCAATCGCTCTAAAAGTGCGACCAAAAGCCCCCGGTATTTTTAGGGTTTATCATATGAGTTATCAGCAGTCTATATTGACAGGAATTTTGGTGGGCTTAGTGATCGGCATAATACTGCCATGCACGGATGGCTTCGGACAGCCCATGATCCGGAAAAAGGCGGATAAATTTTTCAGCCGCTCGGATTATCACAAAGCCATCCCATATTATATCACCGATATAGCCAGGCATCAACACCCTAATTCTGTCAAAAACCTCGCCGCCTGCTACTGGCATACCCGGGACTATGACCTGGCCGTTCACTGGTATTCCAATGCCGTTGCAACGGAAAATTGTGAGCCCATTCATTATTTACATTATGCTCAGGCACTGATGAGCGCGGGGAATTATTCCCTGGCAGAAGAATGGCTGAAAAAATATTCCGGATCGGCTCCCGACGACCGGCGGGCTAAGCATCTGTTACGTGCCAGCCGTATGGCGGATCAATTGAAACAGGACAGCAGTAACTACCAGGTTTCCCGAATGGAATTCCCCGGGTTCCCATCCGTTCTTTGTCCGCTTCCCTACCGGGAGGGTTTGATCTTTGTCAGTAACCGTTACAACTTTATGATCAACCGCCGATTCAATTATACAGGCTATTCTTCTTTGGATCTGTACCATGCCAGGCTGGAAGATGGGAACATCAGCGGTAAACCCAGGCTTTTACAAGGGCAGATCAATTCGCGCTTTCACGACGGCCCCGCCACGATCGGAGGCGAAATGATCTATTTTACCCGCAGCAATCAGGCGCCGGATCAATCGGGGATGAAACAATTGAGTATTTGGTCGGCCCGCTTATCCGGGGGATCCTGGATACAAACTGAGCGTTTGCCCTTTGTTAAAGATGCTCATAGCTATGCCCATCCGACTATCAGCGCTGACGGGAATTGGATGATCTTCGCAGCGGATCTGCCCGGGGGGTATGGACAGATGGATCTTTACGTCGTCCATCGAAAAGGGGAGCAATGGAGCAACCCGGTCAACCTCGGACCGGCCATTAATACGGAAGGGAATGAAGTTTTTCCCGTATTCAACGGCAACCAAAGGCTGTATTTTTCTTCGGACGGCCACATCGGCCTGGGCGGCCTGGATATCTATGAAGCCAGCTACTACCGGGACAAATGGGATCATGTGATCAATCCGGGCTATCCCTTAAATTCCAACAAAGACGATTTCTCCCTGAGCTGGGATAGTACGAATACCCTGGGTTACTTTTCTTCCAACCGGAGCGGTATTCCGGGTATGGATGAGATCTACCGGATCAAACGGATGGCTCCTGCCGAAGTACCCTGCGAACCCTTCCGGGAACAGGATCTATGTTTTACCATTTCCGAAGAAAGCAGCCAGGACCTGGATACCACCATCCTGCAATATGAATTCGACCTGGGCGACGGCACCAAAGTCAGGGGTAAAAGGGCTTATCATTGTTACCAGCAAACCGGTGTCTATACCCTGAAGCTTAATGTGATCGATGTGCTGACCAACGATCTTTATTTCAACGAAGCGACTTATGAGTTAGTGATCCCGGAACCATCTGCTGCCTACATCCACTCTCCGGATACCGCCATCACCGGTGAACCGCTGGTGTTGGACGCCTCCATGTCGGCCTTGCCGGGATGTCAGATCACAGCATATCATTGGGACCTGGGAGATGGCTATCGATTAACCGGGGAAAAGGTCATGCACACTTACCGGGATACCGGATTGGTTTCCGTACGGTTGACCGTATCCGGGGATTCCGCCCATTTTCCATGCCAGACCTGCTCTTACAAACCTGTCAGGGTTATCGCGAGTGAAGCGGCAGAGGCACTTGGTTTCACACCGCAAAAGCCCGGCGAACGACTCCGGAAATTACAATCCCTGGAAACGATCTCCCGGATGCAGGATATCCATTATACCATCGAGCTGGCCAGTGTGGATACCCCCATACCGCTCAAAGAATTCGAATCGCTGGGAGAGCCGGTAACAGTCAGGCAGGTTAGTCAACAATATCACTATACTGTCGGGGATTATGAGGAGCTGTTGGCCGCTCATCCGATGTTTGTGAAAGCCAAACAAAGAGGATTCCGGCAAGCTATGGTGAAAGCGCTTAAGAACAATCAACTGATCACCGAAGAAGATACCACTCTGTTCCTTAAACCTACCGAGGATGCTTCCCTCTACCGGGTTACCCTCGTCAAAGGTACCCTGACCGATGAAGATATGAACCCGCTGGAGGTCGAGATCGCCTGGGAAGATCTGATCAAGCAGCAGATCATCGGCCGGACCACCAGTAATGCCGAAGACGGGAGTTTTACCATAGAGTTGGAAAACGGAAGGATCTATGGATATTATATCGAGATGGATGATTACCTGCCCTACTCGAACCATCTGGATCTCCGGTGGGAAACCAAGCATATCGTGCTCAGGGATTCCATCAGGCTCCTGAGATTTAAAGACCTGGGTAAAGATCCCCAGATCCTGAACAATCTTTTCTTCGGTTTCGATCAATATACCCTGGAACCGGCGTCTTATTCGGAGTTGGCCCGGGTAGCTGCTTTACTCAAAAGGAACCTGGGATCCAAAATTGAGATCGCCGGGCATACGGATAACTTGGGTACATCGGCTTACAATCTGGTTTTATCTAAAAAAAGGGCTAATGCGGTAAAGCATTACCTGATCGACCAGGGATGTAACGAAAGTAATATTATCGCCGTAGGATATGGATCCAGCCAACCAATGAATGCAAATTTAACGGATGATGACCGCCGGCAAAACAGAAGAGTTTCTATCAAATGGCTTCCGGTAAAATAACTAGCAATATGATCGGTAAAGGTCAGTTATACCTCTTGATGGTGACCGGCTTTTGTTGGTTGTCCATTCCTGCCACCGGCCAGCCCATTCCCTCGCCGGAGGAAAAGATCCCTTACCTGGTAACCTTCGGAGGACAGGCGAATGCAGCCTGGGGTGACGACGACCACTGCCAGATCCTGTTTTTTGTGATCCCCACAGACCACGTGAAACCGGTATATATCCGGATCTTTGACCCGGATACCGGTGGTGAGCTGGATGAACAAAAGGGATCCTTTAATACTACCGTTAAATTCAGTGTTTACGGAGGCGATGGTATTTATTCGGAGATCGATGAGGAGAACAAGGATCCGGTCGGCCAATACAGATCAGGCTTATTGCTGGCTGAAACCACTTTCGGTAATGCTGATCCATATGACAATAACTGGTATACCTTCGGGCCTTTTAATCCTGCGGAGGCCGCTTACATGCCGGAACTCGGGGGCAATATCCTGAAAGTGATCGCCCAGGGGATAAAGGGGGATGATGGCAATCTTTACCGGTATTTCCTCAGCAGCCGCCCGGATATCAATAAACCCATCGAAGGCGGTAATGCTTTTACCTATGAGTATTGTTTCCGGCTCGACTCGATCCCTCAATCCACAGTACATATTTATCCTTTTGTGGATGACCAGGTCCTTAAAGTCAAGATCTATAACTTCGATCTGGATAATGATGGCCTGATCCGTTTGGTATCACGGGCCAAAAGGGGATTGATCCTGCCTTCATCCGGAGATGACCAATGGCTGGAGGCCGATCATATCATCACCACGCCGGAAAAAAATGCCTCAATGGATCTGCAACTGATCAGCCATGGCCGCAAAGCCAACAACAATGTGGTGATCTATGTTACGAACCAATACGGCGATTTTCTGCCCTTTTATTCCACCCCCATTGGCGGTGTTCCCAAATACAACTACAAACTAAAGGTCGAGTGAGAGGGATTGATGATTTTAGGATTGATGATTGGAGGATTTATAATTGTAGGATTGGAGGATTGGATGATTTGAGGATGTGAGGATTGACAATCCTTCAATCCTAAAATCCTAAAATCCTAAAATCCTCAAATCCTCAAATCCTACAATCCCTCAATCCTTCAATCCATTATCTTTCGCGATCTTTTGATAGTAGGCCAATAGCTTCGCTTCTTCCCGCTGCCAGTTGTATTTTTCACGGGCTTTACGGCAATTTTGCTTCAATTTCCGGTATTTGGGCCCATCCGCCAGCAATCCGTTCAAGGCTTTGGCAATGGCCTGTTCTTCGGGTTCATTCAATAAAACCGCCACTTCAAATTCAGCGTTGATCCGGTAGTATTCCGGGTAGTTCATGCAGATCTGGGGGGTTTCCGCGTGGATATAATCGAAAAACCGGTTAGCCAGGCTATAGTAATTGCTGCGGCCCGCTTTTTCAAACAGCGTTGTCCCGATATAAGCCTGGCGTGTGATCTTTCTTAAAGGCTCCGGTTCTACATAGCCTAAAAATTTCACCCGGTCACGAAGCCCCAATTCATTGACCAGGGCCTGCATTTGATCATAAATGTCGCCCAGTCCGCAGATATACAAGGCACAATCCACCTCCTGCATAGCCCGGATCAATTGAGGGAGGCCACGGCCATGATTAACAGCGCCCTGGTAAAGTATATATCTTTCCGAAGGCTCTTCCAAAGGCACGGAGTTTTGCCAGACGCTTGCATTCCGGATCACTTCCAGGCTAACGCCGTATTGCTCTTTAAAAAGGGAGGCATAGGTGTGATTGATGGTATAACCGTAACGGGCCCGTGGAAGGACAATTTTTTCAATAGCTTTCCAGATCGCTTTTATCCGGGGCCTGTTGACCACTTCTTCCAGTTCCGTGAAATACTCATGCTGATCGTGGACAAAAACCTTAGCCTTCAGTTTTGCTGCCAGAAATGCTGCCAGGGCGGTGTCAAGGTCGATCCCGCAAATGATATCACAGGACCGGAATAGGAGAAAGAAAAACAAACGGATATTATACTCCACATAAAATAGCTTCCCTTGGGAAAACCAGCATGACAAACGTTTCTGGTTAAATGACCTGTCCTGCAAGGGAATGGACACCGGCCTCGACCGGCCCACCAATAACACTTCATAACCCGCTGTAGCCAGGGAATGGCAAATACGGATCATCCTTTGGTCATAGCTGAGGTCAGTGGTTACCGTTAAAACTATTCGGATCATAGGGTTCTTAGGAAAAGCAAATATACGGCTTTAAATACACCCATCGGGCTGTCGCAACAGGTGCGGATCCAAGTGGTCAGCACCGGTCTATTCCGTTTGCTGGGGGTCTGCTAAACAGATCCGGTTATCTTCATCCTGGTACAATTGCCCGTTGTCGATCATCATCTGAATGCTGTGGATCAACTGCTCTGCTCTTACCTCGGGCAGCGAGCTAATGAGCCGGTTGATCTCCAGGCCTCCCTCCGCTACCAATTGGATGATCGCTGTCCGGATCTTGTCGAAGGTTTCGGGCTCCAGCTTGTCGGTGTTTCTTTCGAGGCAAACATCACAATGACCGCACTTTTTTTCATTGAGTTCCCCGAAATAAGCCAACAACTGCCGGCTTCTGCAATTGTCTTTGCTGGCGGCATAGTCGATCACGGCTTGTAATTTGGCGGCATAATGGTTTTTCCTGGATTCCAACTGTCCCCCATCGAGCATGATCTCCTGCCTTCCCGCCCGTGGCCGGGTAAAAGTGATCTGAGGTGATTGGGTAGCCGGTTCATAATGAAGTACCTCCACCTTATCCAGGTAAGCCAATGATCGGACCACATCCTTGCGATCCATTTTCAGGTAGCGCGCGATCTCTTCTTCATCGATCTCCGAAAAATGATCGAAGAGACCGCCATAGGAACGCAACAATGCCTTGATCAGGGGTTCGAGTTGTTGATTTTTGATCTCAAATTCATACAATCTTTCCTTATCGACATTCAACATCACCCGAGAGGAAATATACACCGATTCCGTAGCGGTTATCCATCCTTGCTGCTCGAGAATTTTAAGGGCGTGCCAGGTTGTCATCAGATCGAGGTCGAAACGCTGGCAAAATTCTTTTAGGTTGAACTCGAAGGAAATCCCTCCCCCGCTGCCTGTTGCCAGTTGAAAAAAACTGCCCAAAGCTTCATAGGTTTGCCGGATCGTTGCTTCCGGAGGGAACCTGACCTTCAGTTGATGTTCCAGCCGCTCGGCATCGGGGTCGGTGAATAATAAGACCGCATAAGCTCTTTGGCCATCACGCCCCGCCCTTCCCGCCTCCTGGAAATAGGCTTCCAGGGAATCCGGAAGGTCGAGATGAACCACCACCCTCACATCCGGTTTGTCGATCCCCATCCCAAAAGCATTGGTGCAAACCATTACCCTTGTCCGGTCATCGATCCATTCTTCCTGTTTGCGGCTCCGCTCGGGATTATCCAGACCGCCATGGTAATAATCGGCGCTGATGCCTTTTTGCCGGAGTAATTGGGCGATATCCTTGGTTTTTTTCCGGTTCCTGACATACACGATCGCCGAACCTTTAACCTTATTCAAGATATCGATCAGCTTATTGCGCTTTCCTTCCTCATACAACACCACGTAAGACAGGTTGGCCCGTTCAAAACTTTTTTGAAATACATGGTGTTCCCCGAAGGCCAGCTTATCCTGAATATCGCTCACCACATCCTTCGTGGCGGTAGCCGTTACTGCCAGAACCGGTACTTTAGGCAACAATGGCCGGATCTCTGCGATCTCCAAATAGGGCGGCCTGAAATCATATCCCCATTGAGAAATACAATGAGCTTCATCAACAGCGATCAGGTTCACCGGCATCCTGCTAAGTCTTTCCCGGAACAGGTCACTGGTCAGCCGCTCCGGCGACAGGTAAAGGAATTTATAGTTACCATAAGCACAATTGTCCAGGGTTACATCGACCTCCCTTTTACTCATGCCGGAGAAAATCGCTGCTGCCCGGATATCTTTCTCCACCAAATGCCGGACCTGGTCTTTCATCAATGCGATCAATGGGGAGATGACCAGGCAGATACCCGGCCGGGCAAGCGCCGGCACCTGGTAACAAATGGATTTGCCCCCACCGGTCGGCATTAAAGCCAGCGTATCCTTATCGGCCAGCACTGACCGGATGATATCCTCCTGCAAAGGCCGGAACTGATCATAGCCCCAATGGGTTTTCAGAATTTCATGTATATCTTCCATCTTTTCCCTGCTGCAGATCTTTGTCATGATAACAGATCTCAAACAGGCCGGTTTGGCTTCATAAAATTAAGGTTTCAAAACGGATAAAACGCGGCCATCACCCGATGGTTGATCGCTATTCCGTTTATTGAAACAGAATACCCGCATTTGTTGTATTTTTATCCGGAAAATCGTTTTTATGAAATATGCCTTAACCTTCCTTTTTACCGCCTGTTTGTTCGTGATCACACCGACTGTTTTACAGGCTCAAATTACCATCACCACAGATACGGTTATCCAAACCTCTACCTGTGCCGGCGCCGACCTGATCATCGAATATACCGTATCGGGAAGCTTAAATGCCGGCAATACCTTCACCGCCGAAATGTCGAATGCTTTCGGCCTGTTCAGTAACCCGGTCGTTATCGGTACCAAAGCCGGAACCACCAGCGGTACCATGCAAGCCAAGATCCCGGATAATGCCACGATCAGCATCTTATATAGAGTAAGAGTGGTTTCCGATGATCCTGCCGTTACAGGTTCCAATAGCCCCAACACTGTGGTAGTAACCACCATCCCGGCTTTGGTATTCGTGACCAGCGATCCCGGGGATAGCATTTGCCAGGGCGATACCACCACCCTCACCGGAGGATTGGCGGTTTCTTATTTATGGAATACCGGCGATACCACCTCTTCCATCGATGTTACGGAATCGGGGGAATACTGGGTAACACAAACCGATATTGCCGGCTGTGAGCTGAATTCGGATACGGCATTGATCACCGTTTTTCCTAAACCCGCCCCTATTATCTCTCAATTTATGGATACCCTGTTCTCGACCCCTGGTTCAACGCATCAGTGGTATTTCAATGATCAGCCGGTCAGCAGCGCCAACGATCCTATCCTGGTTACCAGCGATCAGGGGGTTTATTACGTGGAAGTTACCGACGAAAATGGTTGTACCGGCAGATCTGCCGATCACCAATGGGCATTTCCGGGGATCCGGGACATTCACCGCCCCCTGAACTTTTCGGTTTCACCTAATCCCTTTGATGACATCTTACGCATAAACATTGCCGGATCGGAACCTGTTCAGGTGCATCTGTATAATAGCCAGGGGGTGCTGGTGAGCAAGCCCGTTGTCGACCCGCAAGGGCTCCTGTCATTCGATAGGAGAGCCTTGGAACCGGGATTATACCTGATCCGGCTGACGACTTCATCGGGGACCGGTACCCGGAAAGTGATCAAATATTAATTTTTACACCCGGGAAATTCGTCCCAACTTCTACCTTTACCATGCAGCAAAAGAAAGACGTTCAAAAAGCTTACGATCAGGTGGCCGCCAATTATGTGAAACAGTTTTATGATGAGCTGGATCACAAGCCGCTCGACCGGAAATTGCTGGCCTTATTTGCCGAGCGGATCCCCTCCGGTGAACAAGTATTGGAGGTCGGTTGTGGCCCGGGAGAAATTGCGGTTTACCTCAACCACCTGGGGGTGAACATGCTGGGAACCGACCTGTCCGAACAAATGATCGCCGAAGCCCGGCGCCTGCGCCCGGACATTCCTTTCGAACCCGGTGACATGACCGCGCTGAAATATAAGGACGCCGCTTTTTCCGGTATTATCGGTTTTTATGCCATCGTTAATCTGCCCTTACCGGATATTCAATTAGCCTTCCGGGAATTTTACCGCTTACTCAAACCCGGCGGCCATTTACTGATCAGTTTTCATATCGGGGATGAGATTGTTAAACTGGATGAGTTCCTGGAGCACAAAGTGGCGCTTGAATTTTATTTCCATCAACCCGATATCCTGATCGCTGAGTTGGAGAAGAACGGATTTCAGATGAATGAGGTGGTTAAACGGGGGCCATATAAGGAATTCGAGCATCCTTCGGAGCGGGCTTATTTGTTTGCGGAGAAGCCATAAACTTCAGCTTTCTCTTCTATACTCCAAGCGGACGCTTGAAGTATAGAAGATTATCGTTTCGCGTTTGAAGTATAGATGGGCGGGCGCCTATCCCCTGCAAGATCCCGCATTAGCCTATCGCCAGCGTCCGCTGGTGATAGGCCAGTATAGAAGGATATCGCTTCTCCTAAATCCTCCGCTGGTGATAGGCCAACGAAGGCTTATCGTTTCGCCTAAATCCGCATACTATTCAACTTCTTCAGAAAAGCATCTTTTCGCCGCTTGGAGATCATGATCTCTGATCCGTCGGACATGATGACCGAACCGCCGCTGTTGCGGACATACTCCTTCACATGAGCTAGGTTGACGAGATCCGAATTATGGATCCGGAAAAAACTTAGTTCGGCCAGGAGCTCCTCAAAATCTTTGAGCACCTTGGAAACCAACAGATCGGTGCCATCATTCAAATGAACCTTGGTATAACTGCCTTCGGCCTCACATCGGATCAGTTCATCCACGCCGACGAATTTAAGGCCGTTAGCGGTAGGCAGCGCGATACGGTTGAGCTTATGATTTAAGTAAGCCAGTTCTTTCAGATTGATAAAAGTCTGATCGGGATATTTTTCCCGGATCCGTTGTTCTACTTTATCGACGGCTTTGACCAGCTCGGCGGGATCGATCGGTTTGAGGAGATAGTCGAGGGCAGCATATTTAAAGGCTTTGATCGCATATTGATCATAGGCTGTCGTGAAAATGATATGGAAGTCGATATCCCCGCTTTGCTCGAGTAATTCGAATCCGCTTCCGGAAGGCATTTCAATATCCAGGAAGATCAGATCCAATTCCTGGCGGTACTTTTTGAGGGCTGCCAGCCCGGTTGGCAGGGAATCGGCCATGGTCAGGATATCGACATTTTTACAATGTTTATCTAACAGCATCTTCAGCACATCCCGGTTGCTGAACTCATCGTCAATGATTATGGCCTTTATCATTTTTTTAGGATGTTTTCAAAAATACCTATTTAAATCATTATTATTCAACTCGTTTGCCCTTCTTTTTCAATAGGCAGGTAGATCCTGACCCTCGTTCCGGTAGCTTGCGGATCGCTATCATTCAGATCCTCAATTTCAACATGGCTTTCCTGACCAAAACGTTCATATATACCCAACCGGTCTTGGGTGATCTTCATGCCCAGGGAAATATGTTGACCGGCGCTTTGGCCTTTTAGTTCCAGGGATCTTTTCCGGCCGATGCCATTATCTTCAACGATACACAACAGACCTGACGAATGCCGGGAAAACCGGATGGAGATCCGGCCGTTCGCAGGATTAACAGATATTCCATGTTTGATGGCATTCTCAACATAGGGTTGGATCAGCATGGTCGGTATCATCACAGACTCAGCGGGGATACCGGGATCGATGTCGATCTGATATTGAAAGGGGACTTCAAATCGCCGGGATTCCAGGTCCAAATATATACGTAGGGTTTCTATCTCATCGGCCAGGGATTGGATCTTCTGTTCGGAATAGTTGAGCATCCGGCGCATGAGGCTGGAAAATTTAAGCAGATAACTGCTCGCCTGATCCGGCTCATTCCGTAAGATAAACCGGTTAATGGAACTGAGTGAATTGAAAATAAAGTGCGGTTCCATCTGTGCTCTCAGCGCTTTTTGCTCGGCTTCCAGCAACTCCCGTTTCATCGCTTCCTGCCGGCTGATCCGTTTGATCCTTATATAAATAAAGGTAAAGGTCAGGGCTAATGATAGCAGGATCATACCGGCGATGAACCACCAGGTTTGCCAAAAGGGAGGGCTGATGAAAAAATGGATCGCTGCCGCCTTGCTCTTGGATCCTGCCCTGTTAACCGACCGGATCACAAATTGATAGCTTCCCGGCGATAGTTGAGGAAACCGGAGAGCTGTTTGCACCGTTTCATTCCAGCCGGTATCGATGCCTTCGATCTTATATTGGTAAATGATATCCCCGGCGTCTTTATAATAAATGCCGGTATAGGAAATTTCAATATTGTTTTCATTATAGGCTAATCGTACGGAATCCTGCAGGGGTCTTTCCTTATTCCAGATCTTAATCCCGGTAAGATGCAGCAAAGGATCGGAATCCCGGTGATTCACTTTGTCCTTATGAAACAAACTCAATCCTTGCATCGTGGCGGCAAAAACAGTATCCCGGTGAATGATCATGTCATTCACCTCATTGGATGCCAGCCCCTCAAGGGCCGATAAACTTTGAATGCTTGGCGAAGGACCGGCAGAAAATCTTATGACATTGATACCTTGATTCGTCGCGACCCAAATGGTGCTGTCATTCTCGACAAGGATCTTCTTGCAAATGTTGCTGGAAAGACCATTGGAAACATTAAAGGTATTCAATTGTTGCCGGTCAAATCTTATCACCCCACGCCCATGGGTCGCCAACCATAAAGTATTCTTCGGATCGACTTGTATATCGGTAATGCTGTTTTGCAGATCCTCAAAATCATCTCCATAATATACCGTTTGCGAACGATCCCATGCATAAAGGCCATGATGTCCACCCATCCAGACAACGCGATCAGAATCCATGGCAAGGGCATAAATCCGCCCTTCTTTGATGATCTTATCATTCATATAGGCCAGGGCTTCCGTTGGATTTTCCAGGGTAATAAATCCTAAGATTTCATGTTTCTGAAAGCGATATACACATTTATGGGTACTCATATACACATCTCCCCGGGGAGTGTACAGGAAATCTTTAATGGACTGGCTATAGGGAAGTGTGGTTTGACCATTACCGTGCAATACAATTAAATTCATACTACGCTGATAGGCTATCCAGGTCATGCCGTCGATGAAAGATAAGATGTTTGTAATTTTATGTGAGGACAGCATTGCACGTACCTGCTCGGGCAAATGATAAGGCCACAATTGATGGTTACGGACGATATGGAGGGTTCCTTTTGCCGAACCTACAATAAGATCGTTATCAGCCGTGACCGACATACTGGTGAATACAGGATCGTTTGCTTTGATCTGGTAAATATGCTTCGCACTGGCAACTAACAGGTATATCCCCTGTTCCAAGGTGGTTATCCAGATATTTTTTTCCCGGTCCCGGAATAAGTGGGTAACGGCAATATTCTTCAGATAATGATCGAAATGTTCATTGGGTTGACCCAAATGCCTGACCCGGAGCAAACCATTATTCGTACCCAACCATAGTTCCCTGTCCTCCTCTTCCAGTAAACCATTAACGGTTAAGTCCGGAAATTCACGGAACAAACCGGTATGTATTTCAAAGGAACGCCAGTCCTGGCCGGGAGTCAACCGGTATAGCTTCTTTTCGTCCGGAGATCTGGAATTAGGGACACATAATAGCTCACCATTCAATAGCAAGGTCATCCTAGGTTCATTGCCTGAATTCAATGGAACAATTTGGCTCAACGTATCCCGGTAAATGTGAATGCCTGCATTCGACAAAGCCCAAATATCCCCGCTTGGACCTTTCATGATCTGCCGGATGGTTCGAACCCTATGTGGGAATTCCACCTGCAGCAATTGCCGGTAATCGGGGTGTTTTCGATTGTCGATCAAAGTGGTTATGTGGTCATCGAATTTGTAAACACCATTGAAAGTGGCCAGCCAATACTGGCCCTCATCATTTTCAACCAATCCTACACTTACCTTTTGCTCGATACCTTCTATTTTATCATATATCTTGAATTTCCCATCCTGGTAATAGCATAGCTTACTTTGAAAGGGTACTATCCAGATGCGCCCCCGGGAGTCTTCGCAGATATAAAAAACTTCATTTCCGGTAAGGCCATCGGCAGTGGTAAAGTTTTTAAAGGTCAGCCCGTCATACCGGCTAACGCCGGCATCAGTAGCCAGCCATATATAACCTTTGGAATCCTGCATGGCCATATAAACCGTAGAACCGGGCAATCCATCCTCGACGGTGAGGTGGCGGAAGGTAATTTCGGCTGCAACGGCTAAATGGGAAATCACTGATAACAGGGAGATCAGCAAGGAGAGGATCGAAAGTCTCAAGGTATCAGGCATGCATCATTACAAGCAAAAACACTTAGGAGAAACGCCAAATTCATTCATAAGGCTGGCATGCAAGATAGCGAATTCAGTACAAAGTACCATTCATTCCCGAAAACAGCCCCGACCGGAGCATCGGCATAAAGGGTAAATACGGCCTGGCTAAATCAACCGGGATATTTTGCCGTCGTTTGACCAAAATAACATCAGTATTTTTTCGTATTTTGCCTTCGTAAGCTGTTTCCATTGAATGCCAACGGGGTGCAGAAAGTGTTGTGGGACAATAATTTAAAGACCAAGAATTTTTCAACCCCGAATTTTTCAAGTTTAGAATTTCCGACGCGCTGTAATTCTTTTTTTTTAAATGGTAAATTTTACTATATTTGCCCAACTAAGCTTTTCCAGTACAAACCCACTTCACAATGATTGTAACAATTTTAGCGAATGCTTGGGATATAAGTGTCAATTATCCATTAGGATTTTTGTTGGCATTTATGATAGTTGCTATTTTCATTATCGGTCTTTTAACCAACGCCTCCAGGAAAAAGATCGTACGTGTTATTCACCAGGAAACCTTCTTTAATCACAGCCTTCGAAAGGATGAAGTCGTCCAAAACGATATGTTAGGTGTTTCCCGCTTGATCCGTTTGACCATCCGTTTGCTCAAGGGAAGAACGGCCATCCTGGATAAAGCCTTTTTAAACTGGAGTTTGTTCCTGTTGCTCGGCGCGATAAGCTTTTACTTCATCATCAGCAACCCGCCACAACGGATCGAAGCCAACAGTGATCCTGCGCCCTCACATAATATGGCCAGCAAAAACGCTGTTGAGGCTCATCAACCGGTTAGTTTGAGATAATCCGGTTCCTCTTTATTGCTCCCTTTCCGTCAGCTTTCGGCACTTTTGGCTGCGTAACGTGTTAATTATGGCTATAGCTTGATGATCCTGATGGCTGTATGGGGCATGTGCAGGAAATAAATACCTGCAGGCAGGTCGCTCATATCCAGGGATGATGATGTAAGAAGCGTCCAGGTTTTAAGCCTTTCCCCCATCATATTGAATACTTCCACCTCACCTTCCATCACACCGGATAGGGTCAAACGATCCCGGAAAGGATTCGGCCAGATCCTTAGATCTTCTCTATCTTCCTTGACTGGAACGGCTGTAAAGGCTTCAAAGGTTGTTGCGGAAGCTTCGTTGGAGCAGGGAGAGTTTCCTTGGGGATTGTAGGCATAGAGCCGGTAAAAATAGGT
>JANQFB010000015.1 GCA_028278085.1 Chitinophagales bacterium | reverse complement strand
GTAGAGGGCATCGCCCAGGTTGAAGATCCCTTCGGCAAGGCCGCTGTTTTCTTCCAGGGCTTTTTTATAGCTGGCCTCTGCTTCCGTATAATTTTCTTCGGCATAAAACCGGTTGCCTTCCCGGGTAAGGCCACGCTCGGCCTGGGCAAATAATGCGTTCGCCCATCCGCAGAATAGGCTGCAAAAGGCCAACAGCGCCCAAAATTGAGGTGAAAAGTATTGGAAAAATTTCATCTTCATGCCCGTTTCTTTTTGACATCCTGGAATAATTTTAACCCGGCCAGCCATTTATTCCTGCGATAAGAAATAAAAAACTCCAAAAATAAGAAGAATAAAGCGGCGCCCAGGAAATACTGGAATTTATCGTCGTAATCGGTGAAGATCCGTTCTTCAAATTCCTTCTTTTCTATAGAGGCTATTTCACCCATGATAGCGGTAAGCTCATCCTGGCCACCGGAAATATGATAGTATTGGCCGTTGCTGGCCACAGCGAGTTGCTGTAATACCGCTTCATTGAGCTTACTCAAAACAATACTGCCCGATTTATCTTTTTTATAATCGACCGGTACCCCGTTCCGGTACACCGGTATCGGCGCGCCCTTATAAGTACCGATGCCAACAGTATGGATCACGACCCCGTCTTCAGCGGCCAATTCAGCCATTTTTAAGGCTTCATCATCGTGGTTTTCGCCGTCGGTGATAATGATCAGGGATTTGTGTTTGTTCTCACCGGCTTCAAACGACCGCATGGCCAGTTTGATCGCTTCCCCGATGTTGGTTCCCTGGGAAGGGACAATATTCGTACTGATATTTTTCAGGAACATTTTTGCAGCAGCATAATCTACCGTCAATGGGAGCTGGAGGTAGGCATTCCCGGCGAAAACGATGATCGCTACCCGGTCGTTTTGCATCCGGTCGATCAGTTTTGAAACAAACTGCCTGGACCGGGCCAGCCGGTTCGGTTTAAGATCCTCTGCCGTCATACTCCTGGAAACGTCCATGGCGATCACCACATCCACTCCCTGCCGTTTTACTTTTTCCATTTTTGTGCCGATCTGCGGATTCGCAATACCGATGACCAGGAAAACAATACCTAGCATCAACAAACCGAATTTGAGGTGGTGTTTGAATTTCGACTTATCCGGGATCAACTGAAGTACAAGGCTGTCTTCCCCGAACCGCTTGATAGCCCTCCTGCGCCAGGTCATCATCCACCAGAAAAGCAAGCTTAGCACAGGGATCACCCCTAATGCATATAGCCATTCCGTATGTTCCAGTTGTATCATTGAATGTATGATCTCATCGATCGGTGCTCAGGTAAATTTACGGAAAAGGGTAAGTCTGAAAAACAGCTCAAAAACCAGGAAAAAGCCGGCCCAGACCGCATAATCCATAAATTCTTCGGAGTGCCGTTGGAAGGCTGTGATCTCAATTTTTGATTTTTCCAGCTTATCGATCTCCGCATATATGTCTTTCAGTTTTTTATTATTGGTGGCCCGGAAATATTTGCCGTCGGTCATGGCTGCAATATCCTGCAGCAGCTCTTCATCGATCTTTACCTCCACCTGCTGGTACCGGGTGCCGAACGGCGAACTAAAAGGATAGGGAGCATAGCCTTGCGTGCCGACGCCAATGGTATAAGCCCTTACATTGAACTGCTTGGCGACCTCCGCGGCGGTCATCGGATCGATAAAGCCGGAATTGTTCACACCGTCAGTCAACAGAATGACGACCTTACTTTTGGCTTTACTGTCTTTCAAACGGTTCACGGCCGTGGCCAGGCCCATACCGATGGCCGTACCATCTTCTATCAGACCGCTTTTCACTTCTTTCAACAAATTCTTCAGCACCATATGATCGGTCGTGATGGGGCATTGGGAAAAACTTTCCCCGGCAAATACCACCAGTCCCATCCGGTCGTTCGGACGCCCATCTATAAATTCGATGGCTACATTTTTAGCCGCTTCGATCCGGTTGGGCTTAAAATCTTCCGCCAACATACTCGTAGATACATCGGTAACCAGCACGATGTCGATCCCTTCTGTCGATATTTTTTCTTCATTCAGGGTGGATTGTGGTCGTGCGAGTGCAATGATCAGCAGTGATAAGACCAGGATCCTCAAAATAAGCATGAGCGGCAGTAATTTCGACCGAATAGAGATCGGGGCTTTTTTGAGGCCTTTGATAGTTGGCAATTTCAGTTCCACCCAATGCTGCCTGTTCTTCCGCCAATACCACAGGATCATCACCGGGATCAGCAGTGCGAGCCAAAAAAACTCCGGGTTGGCGAATGTCAGCTCACTCCACATGGTTAACCTCCTCTTCTTTGACGGCTGAAATTTTTGTTTCGTTCACGAGGTCGAGCCCGCGGCGGAAGGCCAGTTCATTTTGATCGGGAAGCGGCCTGGCTTTAGCGAATTTTACCAGATCCGCCTGCTGCAACAGCTCGCGTAAGGGGTCTTTCAACTCCGGGCGGGTGATCAACCCCGACAGGTCATCCAGGATCTCATCGGTGGTCGACTCCATGGCCAGGATCCCGTATCGCCGCTCCAAATATTCCCGGATAATGTCTGTTAATTCGGAATAATAGGCTTTGTATTCTCCTTTTTGCCACAGCTTTTTTGCTGCCAGCTCATTCAGTTTTCGTAGGGCAACTTCATGAGCCGGTAGCTGTGGCGCTTTCCGGACAAAGGGATCCTCATTGCGCTTTCTTTTTTTCCAAAGGTACCACCCTAAGAAGCCCAATAATAGCAGGGCCAACCCCCCGTACACATAGTATTGGATCTCCTCGAAAGTCAGGGCTACATCCAGGGGGTTTTTGATCGTTTTAATGGCTGCAGCCGTATCGATGGGTATGGTATGCACGGTAACAAAAAAGGCTTCGGATGCTAGGCTTACCATATCACCGGAGCCGGGGTCCTTGTATTTAACGGAAAGCGGAGGGATCACGTAATAGCCGGAATCGAAAACGGTCAGGGTGATCAACTGCTTTTTAATGATCCTGTCTTTGATGGTTTGGCTGTCGACTTCGCCGATTTCGAGCACCTCTAATTCCTGCAAGCTATCTGTGATCAGGGGAAAAACAACCTGTTGGCCCGGATCATGTTTTACTTTAAGCTCCAGGGTTATCCAATCACCGATCTGGTAATCTTTTTTATCGGTAGTGGCACTAACCGTCGGTTGTGCATCAGCATGCAGCAACAATCCGCACACCAGGGCTAGAGCCCCTGCAAATTTTATGAAATGACTTTTCATGGATGCGATGCCCCCATGGGCATGGATCAACTTTCAGTTTTTTCCGGTTCAGCCCGGCAAAATCGATGACGGGTCAGCAGCTCCTGGCCGGAACAGCCGGTTTATTACCGGAGAATGACTTCAAATGGCATACCAAAACAAAAACTGACAAAATTACACATTCTGAATTATTGTGTGGCAGCCGGATGGCCTATTCGCTATAACTTGAAAATAGGGTGTTTAGTGTAATTAAAGCACCGGAACTTTGTTAAATTTTGTTAAAAAACCACGGCCGGCCTTGCCTGAAGCCGGATATCGATCATTCCAGGTAGCGGAATGTTTTCCAGATCTTACTGATCTTAGCCTTGTGCTGGGCGTCTTGTAGTGTGGAAACGTTGAGGCTTTGATTGAAAAGCATGGTAACTCTTACCGCATGCAGGTGATAGTCGAGTTTTGGGTAAGGGATGGTATATAAGACGTTATAATTACCCAGGTATTCATTGGTTTCGAAATCCGAAAAATCGATGATCCCCCATAGCAGGTATTCCGGATGACCATTAAAAAAAGCTTCCCCCATAAAATCGACCTGGATATTCGGACTCGACATCTGGAAAGTTTTTACGGCTTGTTCGATCCAGAATTTCGTGTCTTTTTTATCAACGATCTTCTGGGTAGTCTCCCCTAGCCAAAGCTCTTCGGTAACCATGCCGTTTTGCCGGACTTTGAAAATGATATAATCCCTGTTATTATCCGGGAACACTACTTCGACATCATCCGGGTATTCAATGGCAAAGCGGGTTCTGGCCAGTCCTAACTTATCGCTGACGGTCTCATCGGCAACGAAGATGTTCTTATAGACCAGCGGTTCCGTATTATCCACTTCGCTATCCCGGGGATTTTGCTCCTTGACCCGCGGATTGTGGTCACAAGCCATGGTCACCAGGTATAATCCCATCCAAAAAACGAGAGCAGTCATTTTATTCATGGATCAAAGATAGGGATATGCATTCGATTATCAAGGCTATAACGGTTCCTGCTTTTTTCCGGACAGGTAGCCGGCCCCAAGGCTGAAAATCTGACCAAAGGATCTGAAGTTCAGCGGAAATTCGAGGAAAACATGTAACATGCTCAGGAACAGCAGTACCTGGAAACCTAGCTTATAATTATAGAGATACAGGGCTAAAGCAAAAAGCCAGATCAGCGCCATTCCCGCCATAGAACGCTTGTTGATCTTGTGCCATTGGATAACCGTGGTTTTGGAGAACCAGTTCAGATAATGATAAGTATAGGCAAAGGCCAGGAAGCGCTGTACACGGATACCGCTTTCTGCCGTGAATATTTGATCGGGAACGATCGCCGCCTTGCTGAACAGGGCATAAATACTCGAATATACGTATTGGAAACCGCTGCTCAGAAAGCTTTCTTTTACATAGGCCGTTGTCTCTACAGATCCGGCGGGCGCCAGGAAACAAATAATACCGCCTGCCATGAACAGCATAAAAGCTATGGTGCCGGTCACGTCTTTGGCTTTAAGCGCTCCAGCAAGCATAAATGCCCCGGTGAAAATATACACATGTATTACCGTGGGCAATAAAGCGCCGAAAACGATCAGGTAGGTTTCCAGGTTTTGCAAAACCGGCGGGGCAAGGCCCAGCCCCGCGAAAAGGATGATCTTTTGCCAGGTTTTATCCAGGAACGCAAAGGCTACGCTGCCGGCAAAAGCCAGGAAGATAAAATGGTAGGAAGCGTAATACAGGAATTCGCTTAACCTTCCGCTCAGGTTGTGCCCCGATAAGCGGCTATCCGGTACAAGATCATAATCAAACAAGAGGGTCAGCCCGAAATAACCCAAACAGCAAACCACCAGCCAAAGGTAGTCATTCCGGCCGCTGGTAAAGAAAGATCGCTGTTTTAACCAGTTGATCTCCGTCAGGTAATGCAAGGGGCCCAGCACGGCGTAGGAAAACAGGAATAATTCAAAGGGCAGGATCCAGGCCAGGCCCATCGAAAGGCCGATAAATGCGATGTTGATATAGTTTACGGTCCGGAGGTGCATCCTTAAAAAGGGTACAAAAATAAACCATCAGGCGCCGATGCTCATCTTGAATCCCACGCCATGAATATTCTGGATATTGATCGATTTGTCGTGTTTGAGGTATTTGCGGAGGCGAAAGATAAATACGTCCAGGCTCCTGCCCAGGAAATAATCATCATCTCCCCAGATCTTGGTCAGGATCTCTTCCCGCTTGAGGATGCGGTCGGGATTTACACAAAAGTATTGCAACAGGTCGGCTTCTTTTTGGGTTAGCTGTTTCGAGCTGTTGGCCGATGTCAGGAGCAGCTTGCTATGGTCGAATTGGTATTGGCCGATGGTATACACACTGGCGGTTTCTTTTTGGGGATTGCTGATCTTGCTTCGCTTGAGAAAGATCTCAATTTTCAGGGCCAGCTCTTCCATGCTGAAGGGCTTGGTAATATAGTCGTCGCCACCGATCGACAGGCCTTTGATCTTATCTTCCTTCATGGATTTGGCGGTCAGGAAAAGTATGGGAATATCTTCATCCTTGCCTC
Source organism: Chitinophagales bacterium (assembly GCA_028278085.1). GTDB lineage: Bacteria > Bacteroidota > Bacteroidia > Chitinophagales > JANQFB01 > JANQFB01. The sequence goes on along the minus strand of JANQFB010000015.1, from coordinate 7,550 downwards.
TGATCTTTTGTGCCAGGGTGAATCCGTCCATTTTAGGGAGCATGACATCGAGGATGCAGAGGTCGAATGACTTTTTCCCGAAAGCGGCTAGTGCCGATTGGCCGTCGGCATAACATTCGATCGTATAGCCCTTGTTTTCCAGGTTGTCTTTGGTTACAAAGCGAAGATTGATATCATCTTCCACTAATAGGATTTTCGGTGTTTCCATACTTATAGAGGTATCGTTATCATAAATTGACTGCCTTCTTCTTCTTTACTGTCCAGGGCAATCGTCCATTTGTGCGCTTTGGCCATTTTTTTAACATAGTGTAAACCTAATCCAAAACCTTTGACATTGTGAATATTCCCCGTTGAGATGCGGAAAAATTTGTCGAAGATCTTTTTGTGATGTTCTTTTTTAATACCCGGACCATTATCCCCTATGATCAATTGTATCCCCTGGCGGGTGGCGCGGGTGGTGATGGTGATCAGCGGATCTACCGGGGTATATTTGATGGCATTATCGAGCAAATTATAGATGATATTGGTCAGGTGAAAAGGGTCTGCCAGTATTTCGGGGTCTCCTGGCATCAGGTCGTATTCCACCCTTCCGTTTTTCTTTTTCAGGCTTAACTCCTGGCTGGAAATGACCTGCTTCAACAAAGGATGCAGCTTGATTTGCTCCTTTTTCAAGCGAAGCTCATCCTTACCCAGGATGGCCATTTGCAGCACTTTTTCGACCTGGTTTTTCAATCGGTTGTTCTCATCTTTGATAATGCCGGCGTAGTTTTTAAGCTTTTCCGGTTGATGAACGATCTCCGGGTCGCTGATCACATCGGCGGAAATGGCAATGGTCGAGATCGGCGTTTTGAATTCATGGGTCATGTTGTTGATGAAGTCCTTTTGTACTTCCGAGAGCCGCTTTTGCTGGAGGATCACAAACAAGGCATAGCCAAAGAAGATAATGGCGAACAGCAGGATGAGGGAAAAGAATATCCAGATCCCCATTTTGCTTACCAGGTAGGTGGATTTTGTGGGGAAATTCACTCCGAAATAATAGATGAACTCTTCATACTTGGGGAGATTGGTCGTTGGTTCCGGTTCTTTATTGGGGTCGGAGGAAAGGTTGATGTAATCCCCATAAACCATTTTATCACTGGTACAGTCGTAGATGGCATATTCGAAGTCGATATCCATGTTGTGGTAGATGAATTCCTGTTTCAGGTAATGTTCCAGGATATTGGCATCGATCACATCATTGAAGTTCACAATGTAGTAATCGGAGGAGATCTGAGCGACCGGGTCTTCGTTGGGAAGGGTATTGTTGTTGAATTTGGCCATGCGCTCGGCTACCTTCCTCAGGGAGATGTTGATGGTTTGGTTGAACTGCTTTTCCTTGATATCGAAGGCTTTTTGCACCCAATACCATTGGATAATGATGATCCCGATAATCGAAACGGTCCCTAAAACAACAACTAACCGGATGGTATTCCTGGTCATTTCACCTAAGATTATTTAGCCCTTACTATCAATGCGCTATTATACGAATATAACGCAATAAGTGTGGCATCAAAAGTCATTAACAACTCATTAACAATAATTAAAGTTTCATTAACAAGGGTTCCTTCAAAGCAGTTATACATTTGTGGTATTCCTGATATGGAATTTTTTATAACCCGGTCATTCCTTGGCCATAAACGATAACTATCATGAAAACAAAATTGTTAATCGGAATTTTTAACCTATTGATCATGGCCGGGATGGCCTGTTCCCCTACAGCGGAAAACGACGAACCGGTCCTGGCCGATGCCCAGTCACCCAAGATCGAATGGACGACTACTACACATGATTTTGGTAAGATCCGGCAAAATGAGCCGGTCAACTTCGATTTCGAATTTTCAAACTCCGGCCCTGTTCCCCTGATCATTACCCAGGTGAGGGCCAGTTGTGGCTGTACGGGTGCGAAAGCTACCGAAGAGCCGATCAAGCCTGATGAGAAGTCGACTATAACGGCAAGCTACGACGCCAAAAAAGTAGGTGCTTTTACCAAGACGATCACGGTCAGCTCCAATACGGCAAGTGGTTCGGATGTTTTGACGATCAAAGGTGAAGTGGTGGCTGCAACGGAGTAGTGGACAACCTATAAGCAGAGTCCCCGCCTGTTGGGGTGACTCTGCTTATAGGTTACTGAACTTCTGCCGATTCAAGTTGCCGGTGTTTTCACAAAAATGCCGGTGAGAACACCGGCAACTTGTGAGTTCCGGAAAACATCGGCAATTTGTGTGTTCCTGAGGCGCCGGAATAATTCATGGCCTTTTGAATGTCATTGCAATCACACGCCGCCTGGCGGAGGCACCGTCAAAAGGCCGAACCTTCACCAATCCCCAGCCCAGCCCTTGTTGGTCTTTTGACCAACAAGCTTGGGCGGGTGGTGGCTGCTGAGGTGGCGGAATAAGGTTGAATTTAGAGGTGTGTTAACCAACATCGGCAACTGGTATGTTCCTGAGGCGCCGGAATAATTCATGGCCTTATGAACCTCATTGCAGCGTTGCCTGGCGGTGGCACTGAAAAACTACTGAACTTTTGCCGATTCAAGTTGCCGGTGTTTTCACAAAAATGCCGGTGAGAACACCGGCAACTTGTGTGTTCCGGAAAACGTCGGCAATTTGTGTGTTCCTGAGGCGCTGGAATGATTCATGGCCTTTTGAATGTCATTGCAATCACACGCCGCCTGGCGGGGGCACTGTCAAAAGGTCGAACCTTCACCAATCCTCAGCCCAGCCCTTGTTGGTCTTTTGACCAACAAGCTTGGGCGGGTTTTCATACTTTTCTAAACATCCTAGCGCATTGTGTTTTTTCGTTAAAACCGCTTCAGATCCGATACTTCAAAGGTCCATTCAGGGGTTTGCAGGGAGCCCGAGATGTTGGTACTGTACCAGGGGCTCAGCGCCGGGTCCATCGGATTTTTAAGCACATGGATATCCTGGGCAGGCATATAACTTTGGGCCAACAAAAAGATCTTTTCTCCGCTTATTTCATTTCGCGCGACATCCACTACCGTAACGGCATGGCCGGGGAAGCCTCCCTGGATAAAAACATCTCCTATCGAGATGGTGCGGATATCCTCAACAGGCGTCAGCTCTTTGTTTAAGGAATAGGTCCCGGCATAGGTAAAAACCAGGTCGAGATATCGCCGGAAGTTGGCATAGCTATGATCAGGACCGGTTTGTTTGACCCAATTGACCCGGTTTTCCCGGATCCTGGCCCGGTAACCCGAGGCATATTTTTGCCAGGCCGCCGGATCACCACTGGTGAAATTGAAGCGGATGCGGTCGAATTGTTGGGCCTGGAACAAGTATTCCGCCCGTAGCCGCATCACAGCATCGGCGCATTGCTGCAGGTCTTTTTTGCCCACGTCGATATCGATAATGGCAAAATGAGCATTTTGATTGGCCTTTGGAGAGCCATCAAATAAATACACTTGCTTTTGCCCCTGCTTTAAAGCCAAATGCTGCAGCCAGTAGCCATAGGATGTATCCGGAACAGCCACCCGCCGAAAGCCCGGAAGGACGGGAATATCTTTGATGTGTTGGAGGGGCCTGGCTTCCGGTGTTGCCGATGGGGATCCGGCTTGTGTCAGATGGGATCTGCCGGGATCTTGTCCACGAGCAAGATGGCTATCGGAGCAATTTGTTAAAACGAATAATAGTACTAAAAGCGGCAAGTAGTGAAGTAGCATGTAGAAAACCCTTTGGATCCCGGAAAAGAAATATGATCGAACGCTAATTATTCAACGGAAAGCGCCGGAATTTATTTCCACCCCGCTCTGCTGGGATTACTCCATCTTCTGTAAACTTACCTGTTTGGTCCCTTTGTCATAAGTGAGACTGATCACATCTCCGGCCACCTCTCCTTTGAAATCCAGGGCGCCCGTTCCATCGGGCGAGTAGACCAGGAATTGACCCATCGAAACCGGGGTAAAGGCTCCGACCTCAGTTTTTCCCCCACGCTCCACCTTAACGTTGCCATCGACCTCGAAATACAGGTTGATGTCTTCCTGGCTGGATTGCCAGCTACCTTTTAAGGTTTCCAGCAATTCGGCCTTTTGTTTGGCCAACGCTGCTTCATCTACCTTGGGCGGTTCTTTGGGTTTCAATTCCGCCTGGGAAGGTTGCTGGGGTGTTGGGTCCGTTGAAGTTTCTTTAGGTGCGGGATCGCTGCAGCCAATAGCTATCATCACTAGTACCGGCATCAGCAAGTATGATCGAATATTCATGTTTATCTCCTTTTGGTAAAAGGCTTGCCTAAAAATAAAACAATTGATCCGATCGACCAAATGGGGCGTTCTTCTAATCCACCCGGTAAACCCTTACCTCGTCATCATCACCGGCGATAGCGACATAGCTGGCGTTTTTACTGCCAACGATCCTGTCGTCCGGATCGTGGGCCGGTCTGACTTTGGCGATCTCCTTGCCAGATGGTCCGGTCCAAACCAGGATCGGGCTTTCTTTGGAGGTTTCCCCGGTGCTGACCATACGTCCGTCTGCGATCAATGTCAATCCGCTGATCTCGTAGGTTTGTAGGATGGCCGGCATTTTTATCTCCGAACCCGTAGCCAGGTCATGTTTGGAAAGTCCGGAAATGCCAAAAAAGCTGCCGAGATAGACATGGGCGCCTTCAAAGCAAAGGGCGGCTTCTTTGTGCATGCTTTCCCACAACTGCCGCCGGGAGCTGACTTCAAATACAGCCGTACCATTATTCCCACTGATGGCCAGGTGCGTGCCTTTATCATTAACCACCAGGGTGCGGATACTGTTTTGTTTGGTTTGTATAGCTTCAACTTCCGAGCCGTCTGTCGTGTTGAGCAGGCGGATCAGGCCGTCTTCCCAGGAGGTGGTTACCAGCAGATCCGTATTCGGGAGAAACCGAATGCCATAGGCTGCGGTTTTGGGCTCATGGTCAAAAATCTCTTTATCCGGGATCTCCCGCTGATGGCCATCGGCAAACCAAATGAACTGATAATTCTTATCCAAAAGGATAACGCCTCCGATCAGCGCCAGCGCCAGCTTGCCCGTAGCGCTGTAGTCCATGCCCCGAATACTGCCCAGGTTCAGATCTTTGCCAAAGTTATCTTCCAGGTAATCCTTGAAATCCTCGATATATTTAATGGTTTCCCCGGATGGGGTTTTGAGGATTGCCAGCTTATCCCCGTCAAATGCTATGGCTATTTGGCTGCCGTCGACCGACATACTCATGGCGTCGGCGCGGTCTTCCATCTTCATGGTATATCCGGAACCACCTTTTTGGATGGTGAAGTCCTGAGCGCTGGCCGGTAAACCGATGGAGCAAATGATCACTCCTAATACAGGGAAAAGCAATAGTCTGGAAATCATGGCTAATGGGATCGCTGATGCATCGATGATTTTTATCAATAAAGATAATAATACTACCTGAATTGCATCTCCCCGATCCAGGCCGCCATAAACCCGGCTTACGACTTCTTCCCCTTCTCTTCTTTCGGTTCCTTTGCCTCTTTCGGCTCCTTCGCCGCTTTTGGAGCCTTCGTCGTTTTGGCTGCTCCCCCAGCGGACTTTTTCGGACCATCTCCTTCGATCATCGAAACGCTCCGCTCGATAAAACTGGTCAGGTCTTTGCCTTTGAGCATGTTTTGGGAGAGCAGGGCAAGATCGTAGAGGTGTTTGACGACCGTACCTTGATCTTTCTTTTGGGTAAGGATCTTATTGACAAAAGGATGATTGGCATTAACCACGAGATTGTATTGCTCCGGCATGTCACCCATCGCACCCATACCGCTCATCGCAGCCATTTCTTTCATTCTCCGGCTGAACTCCGGTTTGGTGATCAATACGGGCTGATCTTCGGGGTTCAAAGGCTTCAGCTCTACGTTCACCATATTATCATCGATCTCCTTTTCGAACAGCTCTTTGAGGGTCGTTTCTTCTTTCTCCGAGAGTACCGATGCGCCGACTTCATCTTTTTCCACCAGCTTATCGATCGTTTCCGAATCGACCCTTACAAAAGACAGGTCGCTTTCCTTTTGCTCCACCGTATTGATAAAATGATTATCGATCACGGTATCCAGCTTCACGACCACATAAGACCTGTTCACGGCCGATTGGATGTAGCTATCCTGGTCAACGGTATTGTTGGAGTACAACGCGATCAGCTTTTTGTCTTTATTGGTTTGTTCGGCTTTAACGGCTTCCTGGTATTCTTCCAGGGTGTAGAATTTATCTTCCGTATCCTGGTACAGGCCGAATTTCTTGGACCGGTCATAGAATTTATCATCGGTAATAGCGCCATATTTCACGAATATGTTGATATGCTCCCATTTCTCTTCATAAGACTTCCGGTCTTTTTTAAATAACTCTTCCAGCTTATCGGCCACCTTCTTCGTGATATAGGAATTGATCTTTTTGACGTTGGGATCGCTTTGCAAATAGCTCCGGGAAACATTCAAGGGAATATCCGGGGAATCGATCACCCCATGCAACAGCGTCAGGAATTCCGGCACGATCTCCTTGACCTCATCCGTAACAAATACCTGGTTGCAATACAACTGGATCTTATTTTTCTGAACCTCGATGGTATTGCTCAGCTTGGGAAAATAAAGGATGCCGGTGAGGTTAAAGGGATAATCCACATTCAGATGGATCCAGAACAAAGGCGGTTCCGAAAAGGGATAAAGCTCCTTATAGAAATTCTGGTAATCCTCATCTTTCAGGTCCGTGGGTTTTTTGGTCCAGGCCGGAGCCGTATTATTGATCACCTTATCGTCGAACTTGATCTCGACCGGCAGGAACTTGCAGTACTTTTCCAGCAGCGTTTGGATACGGGCCTTTTCCAGGAATTCCTTGGAATCTTTATTGATGTGCAGGATAATATCCGTTCCTCTTTCTTTTTTATGGCCGGTTTCCAACGTATATTCCGGACTGCCGTCGCAGCTCCAGTGCACGGCTTTGGTTGTTTTTTTGTGCGACCTGGTTTGGATCTCCACCCGGTCGGATACCATGAAGGAAGAATAAAAGCCCAGGCCGAAATGCCCGATGATCGAGCTGCTGTCGGTTGCGTCTTTATGTTTTTTCAAGAAGGCTTCCGCACTCGAAAAAGCCACTTCGTTGATAAACTTATTGACCTCCGCTTCACTCATACCGATCCCTTTATCCGAGATCGTCAGTGTTTTATTTTTTTCATCGAGCTTGATCTCTATGGTCAGATCCCCTAATTCTCCGGACACTTCGCCTTTGGAAGAAAGTATTTGTAATTTTTTAGTGGCATCCACAGCATTGGAAACAATCTCCCGCAAAAAGATCTCATGATCCGAATAGAGGAACTTTTTGATGATAGGAAAAATATTTTCCGTTTGAACATTGATTTTTCCGGTAGTCATAATCGCTATATTTTTGGTGGTTTAATTATCATGAATGTAAAGCAGACCGGCCAATAGATCCGCAGGTGCTTACCGTCTGCCTTCCCGCCGTTTGAAAAACTTCAACAAAGCATTCACATAGGATTGATTGGTCCTGATATCGATCTTATCGGCGCCGCTT
>JANQFB010000080.1 GCA_028278085.1 Chitinophagales bacterium | reverse complement strand
CATATGCCCTTCAGCGACCGTGGCATGACCGCTATCCGGTTTACCGCTGCTAATGAGCATGGCAACGCTAATCCCGGCCTGCCTACCTACGATGACCGTCAACATACGGTTAACGATACGCTGGGTGTGGATACCGACAGTGATGGGGTGGTCGACAGCTTTTTTGTGGATTTCAATTACCTGAAAAGGAATGCGCTGATCAATGCCACTGCTTCCGCGATGGCTGCCCTGGCGCCTGAAACGCCTGATTTCGAGCTGGTCAATGATAATGACGGATTAACCGTCAGGATCACCAGCCACCGGGAGTATATGCATTTCCGCGTCGGGGTGCGGCGCAATCCGCCGACAGATTTCGAGGCCTTATATGAGATGAACGATACGGTTTTCACCATTCCTAACCTGGAAGCGCAGACCACTTATTATATCAGCGTTGCCGGGATCGATGACCAGGGATATATGAGCTTGTATTCTACCGAAAAAAATGTGGTAACGGCCGTCGCTACCGCTTCCGATAACATTACCCCGGTTGCCGGGAAAACGGATTGTTCAAAAGTCGGGATCGAGTACCCGGAGCATCGCAACGGATCATCCGTTTACCTCTTCCCACCTTATCCCAACCCGTTTGCTGCCTCAACCAGGATAACGGTACATCGGGGCAAACAAGTAAAGGCCGCGGAATTACAGTTGGTGATCACGGATATCAGCGGCAAAACCATTCAGCAACACACACTAGATCCTTCCAGTACACGTTCCCATATGATATTCCGGGCCGGGCAGCATGCAGATGGCATCTATTTCTGCACCCTGTACCGGGATGGCAGGGTTCAACAGACGCGGAAGCTGATCCTGATGCGATAATCACCCCCCAAAAAAGATTTAGCCGCAAGGGATGGATCGGCGGAAAGAACGGACATTACTCATCAAACAGGAGGCGGCACGGCTGGGTTTCCAATACTGCGGTGTTGCCAGCGCCGAATACTTATCGGAAGAAGCCCGGCAACTGGAAAAATGGCTGGCCCGGGGCCTGCATGGCCGGATGAGCTATATGGAAAACTATTTCGACAAACGGGTCGATCCGACAAAGCTGGTGGATGGCGCCAGGTCGGTGGTTTCTTTACTCTATAATTATTATACACCGGTAACGCAAAAAGACCCGGATACACCGAAGATCTCGAAATATGCCCTGGGTCATGATTATCACGATGTGATCCGCGATAAACTGAAAGCGCTTTTGGCTTATATCCGGGATCATATCGGCGCTGTCGATGGCCGTGTATTTGTCGATTCGGCGCCGGTGATGGATAAGGTCTGGGCCCGAAAAAGCGGCCTGGGATGGATCGGCAAGCATACCAACCTGATCAACAAAGACCGAGGCAGCTATTTCTTTATCGGCGAGCTCATCCTCGACCTGGACCTTGAGCCGGACGGACCTGTGAAAGACCACTGCGGGGACTGCACGGCCTGCCTGGATGCCTGCCCGACCGAAGCCATCACGGCGCCCTATGAGATCGACGGCAGCAAATGCATTTCCTATTTTACCATTGAGCTGAAGGAGGAGATCCCTGTGGAAATGAAGGGCCGCTTCGACAACTGGATGTTCGGTTGCGATGTTTGCCAGGAAGTGTGTCCCTGGAACCGCTTTGCCGAGCAACACCGGGAGCCCTTATTTGAGCCGCTTCCGGGTATGCTTGACATGGATTGCCGCGATTGGCAGGAGATGACCGAGGAGGTTTTTAAGGAATTATTGAAACACTCCCCCCTTAAAAGAGCAAAATACCGGGGGATCCAAAGAAACCTTCGTTTCCTGGAAGATTGATTCCTGGGTAATTTATGCCGTTTTTTATTAATTTCATTGTATCTTGTCCCTGATATATGTTAAGTAAATTCTTAGTTGCAGGCAGCGAATCTACTCCTTATTTATCGTTTGAACCGGACACCGGCCTGTTTGAGATCCGGGGCAGTTCCTTTCCCAGTAATGCCGTCAAATTTTACGAGCCGGTTATTGAATGGATAAAAGCCTATTGCGAAGAACCCAGCGACCGGACGGAACTACACTTTGAAATGGATTATTTCAATTCCTCTTCGGGGAAATTACTGCTGGAAATGCTGCATATACTCTCCCGCCTGCATCAACGGGGCAACGAGATCCTCATCAAATGGCATCATACCGATGAAGATGACGATATGCTTTTTGCCGGGCAGGAATTTGCCAAATTGAGCAACCTTACCTTTGAGTTTATCCTGGTCCCTTAACCATAGGCTAATGCATGCGGTCGCCTCTTAATTCGATCTCCTTCATGATATCAGCCTCCAAAGTCAGCCATTCCTGCCATCTTTTTTGAACTTCTTCCGCCGGCTTATAGGTTTTGGCCAGATCGATGAACAGCCTGTAATGACCGGCTTCGGAAACCATAAATTCATGGTAGAACTCCCGCAGGCGGGGATCCGGTAATTCCAAAGATAAGAGCCGGAACCGCTCACAGCTCCTGGCTTCGATCAACGCACAGATCAGTAGCTTTTCCAACAAGCGGTCTTCCCGCGAGCCGTCTTTTTTTTCATTTTTGATCAAAGCATTGACATATTCATCCTTACGCTGGCGGCCGAGTTTCAATCCTCTCTTATTTATCTCTGCCAGCACCTGCCGGAAATGCCCCCACTCTTCGGTAACGATCGGCGCCACTTTTTCCACCAATAATTCTTTATCCGGGTATTGCTGGATCAGCGAAATACAGGAAGAGGCCGCTTTTTGCTCACAATAGGCATGATCGGTCAGGATCTCTTCCAGACTTTTATCCGCAAGATCGACCCATCTGGGGTCGGTGGGTAGTTTTAGGCCTAGCATGGTTTGTTTTGGAGATGTTAGATTTTTAGACTGTTAGACTTATAGACATTAGATTTTTAGACTGTTAGACTTGTAGACATTAGATTTTAGACTTTTAGTATTGAGACTGCTCAAAACTAAAAGTCTAACTGTCTAATATCTAATGTCTCATATCTAACAGTCTGGCATCTAATGTCTCATATCTAACAGTCTAGCATCTAATGTCTCATATCTAACAGTCTAACATCTTTCCTCCTCCAAAATTAAACATCCCCGTTCAAAATTAGCGCCGCCAAAACCAACTAAAACCCCACATGCACGATTTTCTTGTCTTCAAACCAGGCCTCGGAAAAGAAATCGGAGATCTTATAAACCTTGGTCTTTTCGGGGATATCCCGGAGCTCTTCGGTGAGGTCTCCCCCTTTTAAAGCGATCAATCCGTGGGGGTGGGTTTTCTTGTTGGTCAGCAAAGGAGCGCACCATTCCCACAAGCGAGGTAACCGGGCTACGGCCTTGGCGAGGGCAACATCGAATGTCCCGTTCAAGGTTTCCACCCTGGCATGCCGGGTTGCCACATTCCTGAGATCCAATGCCCGGGCAATGGCGGTGGTCACTTTGATCTTTTTGCCGGTACTGTCGACCAGGTAAAACGATGCTTCCGGGAAAAGGATCGCCAGCGGTATGCCCGGAAATCCTCCGCCCGTTCCGATATCCAGGATCTTAGTGCCGGGCGGGAAAGAAAAGACCCGGGCAATGCTCAGCGAATGAAGCACATGCTTTAGATAGAGATGCTGGATATCTTTCCGGGATATGACATTGATCTTCGCATTCCATTCTTCGTATAAAGCCGGTAAGCTGGCAAACTGTTCCTGTTGTGTCCGGGATAAATCAGGAAAGTATTTCAGGATCAGTTCCATGGACCGGATCTTCGGGTGGAGGCACGAAAATCAATAGCGATCCTTCGACTTTCGGAGAATATTAAATAGCAGTTCTTTGGCGCGGAAGAGTTGAGCCTTAACGGTTCCCAGGGGAACTTCCAGTCGCTCGGCAATTTCTTCATACGACAACTCCTCAAAATACCGCAATTGTATGAGGTGTTTGTATTTCGGGTTGACTTTATCCAGGACCGAATGCATCAGGCGTTTCCGCTGCTCTTTAATGTATTTTTCTTCCGGATCGAGGACATTGGCTTTCAGGTCGATGGTCATCTCATCACCCTTATCCGAGCTCACCGGTTCATCGATGGAAAAAGTTTCCAATCTCTTTTTGCGGATAAAATCGATGCAATTATTCATGGCGATCTTAAACAGCCAGGTACTGAAGGCAAAATCGGGGCTGTATTTGGAGAGATTGGCAAAAGCTTTGCCGAAGGCTTCGATGGTGAGGTCGTCCGCATCGTCGCGGTTGTGCACCATTTTCAATATCATAAAATAAATGGAATCCCGGTACCTGGACATCAACTCGGCATAAGCCTGCTGATCTCCATTCTCCAGCGCCATTTGCACCAATTGATAGTCTTCCTTCGCCCGAGGAGAAAAATTCGGATTTATTTCCATTTTCGTTGCTTATTCAAAAATACTGCAGGTGCTAAGATCAAGTACAATAATACGTATAAAAAATCCAATACCGGCGATAGCAAAAATAAATCTCTTTCATCGAATTTTCTCATGGATGGGAAAAAAATTATGTATTGCAGCAGCAGCCTGCAAAGCCCGATCACAACTATTGTTCGCCACTCATAGCCGGTCGCGAGGAGGAGTATAGCCAGCCCGTAAAACAAAATATGGGTAGCCGATAAAACCCCCAAAAGCAGTTTATGGATAAAACGGTAGTATTTTCCGGTGGTTACATGCCTTTTTTTCTGGAAAAGCCAGCTTCGCCAGGTTATTTTCGGCATGGAATACATAAAGCTGTCCTTGTCGACCACAACACTGGTATTCCCGGCGCGGGCAACATGGTTGATAAAAAGGTCATCATCCCCGGAAAGCAAATGGGGATATTTCTGGTACACCGGATTTTCCAGGAAAAGCGTCCGGGCATAGCCGAGATTTCGCCCGACGCCCATATAGGGCAGCCCTGACAGCGCAAATGACATATATTGAAGGGCTGTGTAAAAGGTATCGAAGCGGATGCACTTATTAAGGAAGCCGGTTCTTTTTTCATGGGGGCCGTATGCCAGCAATACCTGCTTTTTCGCGGATAAATAAGCCTGCATCTGTTGGATCCACCGGGTCGATCCGGGCCGGCAGTCGGCATCGGTGAGCAGCAGCCATTCATGTTTGGCCGCTTTAATGCCCATGGTCAGCGCAAATTTTTTACCCTTCAGGGATCGCGATCCCATTTGCAGGTTAACGATCTTCAGCCTGGGATGCTTTACTTGTAATTCATGTAGTACGGTTGCGGTATCGTCGACAGATTGATCATTCACCACGACCACTTCAAATTCCGGGTAATCCTGCTCCAGGATGGGGGGGAGATTTATCCGGAGGTTTTCGGCTTCATTCCGGGCACAAACAACCACGGAAACCGGCTTTTCAGGGCTTTTTGGGGGTGTCTTTGACTTAGCGAAAGCGAAGCGGCTAAAGATCCCTAAGTAATACAATACCTGGATACCGGCAACCATAGCAAAGACCCAAAAAATTATCGAAAGAAAATCCAAAGCCGGCTTGTTTTCACGGATTAAAATTATACTATTTTTGACAAAGCCAAAGAAAAGGCATAGCGGCAGAATAGTTTTATCCTGGTGCTGATCGAAGGCCTTTCGATAATATGCAGTTTACCCTTCAAACCAGCGATCCGAAAAGTAAGGCCCGTGCGGGGGAGGTCATAACGGACCACGGGAAGATCG
>JANQFB010000074.1 GCA_028278085.1 Chitinophagales bacterium | reverse complement strand
TGATCTTCCGGACGGGATCTATCTCCTGCAATTACAGGTTGGCAGCCATCCGCCGGCATACCGGAAAGTCATGTTTTATTAAGCTTACAGGTGGTTCAGGCTCCAGGCCTCGGCTTTGGCAGCGAACAAGGGTTTGGTCCGGCTCCAGGTGTGGCTGAACAGGTCGGAATGCCGGTAATTCTCCAGGTCTTCTTCGGATCTCCAATGGCTATGGGTAAAAAAGATCCTTTTGTCGCGGGTATCCTGCAATAGCTCCAAATGCGTACAACCGGGGAATTTGGCAATCCCTTCATTGATCTCCCGGAAGATCTCCAGGAAATCGGGGATCTTTTCTTCCCGGAATGTCATTTTTACCAGGCGAATGATCATGTAAAATCGATTTGCACCGTATCACCGATCTGTAATCCCAAAAGGCTGCTGGCCTTTCCTTTGTTGATCGCTATTTCCAGGTTGGAAGCGGAATTAAACAGGCAAAGCATTTCCCCTACCGGCACATCATAATAATGTTCACTCAATTCCTGCAGTGTATCGTAGCGTTTGAACAGCAAGGCAAAGTTCCGGCCATCCCTCACCTGGTCGAACAAAGTTTTGGAAATATTGGAGATCACATTTTCATAACCGTCTACAAAGATCACCGTTCCCCGGATGAAAGATTCCTGTACCACCGGTTGCAGCATGGTCCTTTCCTGGATGGTATTGACCGCTTTCCCCATCGATTCCGGCGGTTGGCCATTACAGAGGTTACCGGCGATCGCGACATAAAGATCTTTGGCGGGAAAAGAGGAGGCGGATAAGTTATGGGATAATTCGTAGATCTCTTTGGGATAATCATCAAACAGCAGGGAAAAGATCCCATTATCCGGCCCGATGAAATATTGATGATCATAGTGAATGATCACATGCCGGGTATCCTTGCTATCGAGGGTGTTCACACTGATAATATGGATCGTATTTTGGGGAAACTCCGGGTAGGCGTGGCGGAGGATGTAGGCCGCTTCTACAATATTGTACGGCTCGACGTGATGGGAAATATCCACCAAAGTAGCTTCAGCGCACGATTCCAGTAAACCGCCTTTGACTGCCCCGACATAATAATCCCTGGTGCCAAGGTCAGTGGTTAAGGTCAATACCGGCATTTAATGGATATTTATGGCTAAATTTACGGCAAAAATAATATAAAAATTGAGCGAAGTTGTCATAAATATAGAGGGGGTTGATCATATTGATTTTTTTGGGGTGAACCATTCCAAATTAAAGCTGGTGAAAAAGGCTTTTCCCAAACTAAGGATCTCCGCCCGGGGCAGCCAGGTGAAAGCCATTGGCAGCGCCAAGGAGATCAGGCTGCTGGAGGATAAGATGGCAACCATGATGCAGTACCTGGACCGCTATGGCAAGCTGACGGAACGCAAGATCGAAAATATTTTAGCCGGCAAGCAAGAGATCAACGGCGATATTTCACAATATGCGGAAGATGCCCTGGTCTATGGCCCGAGCGGACTGGTGGTGAAAGCCAAAACGCCCAATCAAAAACGAATGGTGGAATTGGGCAGTAAAAACGATATATTATTTGCCATCGGCCCTGCCGGTACCGGTAAAACTTATACGGCGGTGGCTTTGGCCGTAAAAGCGCTCAAAGAAAAAGTAATCCGCAAGATCATATTGACCCGGCCGGCCGTAGAGGCCGGAGAAAACCTGGGCTTCCTTCCGGGTGACCTGAAAGAAAAGATCGATCCCTATCTACGTCCCCTGTATGATGCCCTCGACGATATGATCCCTTTCGAAAAGCTGGAATACCTGATGAACAACCGGACTATCGAGATCGCTCCGCTGGCCTTTATGCGTGGCCGTACACTGGATAAAGCCTTTGTAATCCTCGACGAGGCGCAGAACGCTACGGACATGCAATTAAAAATGTTCCTGACCCGCTTGGGCCCTTCTGCCAAATGCATCGTAACCGGCGACCTTACCCAGATCGATCTGCCCAAAAACCAGCAATCCGGGCTGATCAAGGCGCTGAGGGTCCTGAAAAACGTTAAAGGCATCGGCACCGTAATGCTCGACGCCCAGGACGTGATCCGGCATAACCTGGTGAAGGAGATCATCAAGGCATATGGTAAGGAGGATGAAATTAAGTCAGGCAAGGAAAATGCCTGATCTCCAATTCGGGAAGCCTTCCTAAGGTAAAAATTGTTGAAAAATTGTTAACATATTTAGTCGGAGTTGCGCTCCGGCTATGCTGACTTCAATTAATTTTGCTTCCAAGTATTTTTTTCACTTCGTAAAATCCCTAAAAAAATGGAAGCAATGGCACTTGCTCAATCAATAGCCCAAACGGATTTCAATTTTCCCGATCAAACGAATGTTTACCACGGTAAAGTCAGAGATGTGTATACCATCCGGGATAAATACCTGGCGATGATCGTTTCTGACCGGATCTCAGCCTTTGATATTGTTTTACCCCGGCCTATCCCGTATAAAGGTCAGGTGCTGAACCAGATCGCCGCCCATTTTTTGGAGGCAACCGCCGACATTGTACCCAACTGGGTGATCCAAACACCGGATCCGAATGTCAGCCTCGGCCATTACTGCCAGCCTTATCCTATCGAAATGGTGATCAGGGGTTACCTGGCCGGGCATGCCTGGCGGGAATACCGGAGCGGCAAGCGGGAGCTTTGCGGTGTTCCATTGCCCGAAGGCCTGAAAGAAAATGATCGATTACCCAGCCCGATCATCACCCCGACCACCAAAGCCACCGAAGGACATGATGAAGATATCAGCCGGGAAGAGATCCTGCGGCAAGGCCTGGTATCCGAAGCGGAATATCGTAAGCTGGAGGAATATACCTATGCTTTATTCGAAAGAGGGACCCAAATGGCCGCAGATCAAGGATTGATCCTGGTAGACACCAAATACGAATTCGGTAAAAAGGACGATATCATTTTCCTGATCGATGAAGTGCATACGCCCGACTCATCCCGGTACTTCTATGCAGACGGCTATGAAGAGAGACAAGCAAAAGGGGAAAAACAAAAACAATTATCTAAAGAATTCGTGCGCCAATGGCTCATCGATCATGGATTCCAGGGCTTGGAAGGACAAATGATGCCGGAGTTCACGGATGATTTCCTGCAATCCGTATCCGACAGGTATGTGGAATTGTATGAAAAGATCACCGGAAAGTCTTTTGACCGTGGCCAAACGGAAGATATCCTGGCAAGGATCGACAACAATGTCCGGAAGGCGTTGAACGATATCGCTTAGCTACGCTGAACCGTGGCAGCGCTCGCCTGGCAATGGCGAAGCGAGCGCTGCCACGGTTTGCGTTGTTTTTTTACTTAACTACCGTCAGTTTCTGTGTTTGCCGGAAGTTTTCTCCGCTGATCTCCACCAGGTAAACACCTTCCGCCAGATCTTTTAATCCCAGAACGATCTGATGATCCCCTTTAACCAGGGATTGATGATCGGACCAAAGCGATTCACCCAGGAGGTTATAAACGCTTAACGTTACATCTTCGGGACTGTTCAGATCCAGGCTGATCGTAATTTCATCCTGTGCCGGGTTGGGGAAAATGTTGATATTCCGGAGTGCAGCGGGATGTTCGGCGATACCCGATGGCGGGCTTACCGTATCCACCGTAACTACATAGTCCTTTGTAGAGCTGTCGATCGGCGCAACAACCGTATAGGTTACCGGGGTGCTGAAATCCTGCGTTGCCCCTGACGACGGTGTTACCCTGGCCCCGTCATATTCGATGGTCGGGGTGAGGCTGCTAACATCGACCGTCGAAAATACCGTTACTCCAATGGTACCGTTATTCTGATCGATACTGCCGAAATAAGTCGTATCCTGCAGGATGAAACTGAACGTATTGATCTTCCGGGGATATTGGGTGTTGAAGCCGTCGATGTCGCTCATATTCCGGGGTAATAGCTTCCAGTTACCGAAGCTGAAATAAAATATACCCCTCACAAATCCCAAAG
Organism: Chitinophagales bacterium; assembly: GCA_028278085.1. Classification (GTDB taxonomy): domain Bacteria; phylum Bacteroidota; class Bacteroidia; order Chitinophagales; family JANQFB01; genus JANQFB01. The sequence continues at coordinate 1,511 of JANQFB010000074.1, read as the reverse complement.
TCTGGCCTTCTACCAAAGAATCGACATTGAAGTCAAAGGGGAAATCATCGGAAAAATCATCCGCCCTCAACCCGGTGGTGGCGCCTCCATTGGTATGGAATGACCATTCCCCGAAGTTGCTGGGGGCATCGGCGTTGGTATCGATCACCGTTACATTGTCGAAACGCATATACATCGATTCAAAGGGCTCGGTATGATCGAAGATCCCTGCGGCCAAAGAATCGATATTGGCGGTTGTGATCGGCGAAGGCAAGGCATTTCCTGTCGATAAAACGGTAAAGGTTACATTATCCATTTGGGTGATCCCGAACCTTTCTTCCACCACACCTGCGGTAATCTCTATTTCATCACCCCGGTTCCAGTCGAAGGTTTCATTGCCCCAAACGTACAATCCGTGCCAGGGATCCGTGCCATCCTGTATGATAGCGCTGCCCAGATCATAGCTTTCGGCGCTGGCGGTAACGATACCTCGTACGGAAATACCGCTCAGGGAATCGCCGTCCCAAACCGAACTACCGTTGGTAGACGGGGTAAACTGAATATGGCCGATGGAGGTGATCCCTTCGTCCAATACCCAATAAAAGGAGTTGGTGGCCAGGGAATCGGGTGTATCCGAATGATTGTTATCGTTGTCAAAAGCCCTGATCCAGTAATTGACATAGGCGCTGTCCTGTCCTACGGCAGGCACAGTAGCCATCCATTGATCATTGCCAATATCGGTCATACTCACCATGCTGAAGGAAGTATTGCCATATCCGAAGGAATAATAAAGATCTGCGGCAGTAACCGTACCGTCAGGATCGACGATCGTAGCGGTCAGGTCCACCGTTTGTGAGGAAGTCGGAACAATGGGATCCCGGATAATATCGCTGACTACAGGTACAGCCTGCGTCTGGGGTCCGAAATCGCTGGGCACGATCGGTGCGATGAGGTATTGTTCGTTGCCGCTCAGGGTTGCATGAACGATCACGCCCCTGACATAGGCCAGGAAACTACCGATCGCCGGTGGTGTAAAGATGGTCGGGGTTTCGGAAGAACCGGTACAGAATTTGTCGAAATCATCGTTCCTCAAATGACCCGAAACGTCACGAACCTGCATTTCATGTGAACCCTGCTTCAGGGTAATATTGAACCGGTCGCCATTGGGCTGTACATCGGAGATCGCCACATTCCGGATCTCCACATAGGTACCCTCCCACTGTTCGCCGGTCGTATGCTGGATCGTTCCCGGGAAGGTGCCTTGCATAAACTGGTCGATGGTAACGACCATAGTATCGGTTAACCCACCGGCAATTGCGGTCGATTGGATAGGTAATAAAGCTACCTGTGTATTGTCCGAGAAATCCGTAACAATTCCTGTACAGGTCACCGTGCTGCCTATGGTAAAGTTATCGATGAACTTCACATCATTATCCAGGTCGTTCAGGGAATTCGGGTATCCGATCGGTGACGGATCGATCAGCACATGAACACCTCCCCAGGCATGGCCGTCGGCAGCCTGCAAAAAGGTA
>JANQFB010000588.1 GCA_028278085.1 Chitinophagales bacterium | reverse complement strand
GTCGCAACCCAGCCAAAACTTGCCGTCGCTGCTTTCATAAATGGCCCAGATCGATTTATTGACGAGTGTATTTCTCTGGCCGGGTTGATCGCCGTAGCGGTAAAATCGCTCTTCACCGACCTCGAACTTGTTAACCCCGGCATTCAGCGTTCCGATCCAGGGATTCCCCTTCCGGTCCAGGTATAAGGCGGTAATGAAGTTGGCCGAGATAGTGGTCGGATCGGCCTCCTCATGGCGGAATACATTAAAACGATAGCCGTCATAACGATTCAGGCCGTCTTGGGTGCCAAACCAGATAAAACCTGCCCGGTCCGGTACAATCGCCATCACCGGGTTCATCGAAAGTCCGTCTTTCATGGAAAAATGCTCGTACTGCAACCTTGTAATGTGATTACGATCAGAGGCTTGCAGCAGCAGCCCGGCAAACAGCATGGGCAGCAGCATTGAAACCGAAAGCTTTAAGAGGCCTAAGGAATGGGTATTCATGCTAAGTGGTCCTAAATTGCCTAATTTAATTAGCTCAATATCAGGTTATTGCTTACGCAAATTTATCAAATATACCCCTGCAATGATCAGGATTACGCCTAAGTAATCGGTCATTGCAAGATCTTCCCGGTCCACCAATCCCCATAGCAGGGCCACGATAGGCATCAGATAAGTTACCGATTGGGCGAAAATGGCTGTCGACTCCTTGACCAGGGTATTGAATAAAAAGGTGGCCAGGGCCGTACCGACCAGCGCCAGGATCAGTATGGCGCCGAAGGAGAACCAAACCTGCGATCCTTGCTGAAAAGGAGTCATAATATCAGTGACCAGCAAGTGAACACCTGCCGGCGGACCGATCAGTAAAAACGCCAAAACGGTAATATCAAAAGGTTGTAATTGCTGTAATTTATGTTTGAGCAGGAAGGTGCTGGAAGCATAACAGACGGTTGCCAAAATAACATAAAGCCCATGAAAATTGGGGTCGAAACCTGCGCCGGCTCTGAACAGGATCAACAGGCATGCCCCGGTAAAGCCGGTTAGCACACCACCGATATTATAGATCGTGAGTTTCATCCGGAAAAACAAGGAGCCAATGATCAGCGCCACCACCGGGGTGAATGAATTCAAAGTGCCTGCAGTTGTGCTGTTGATTGCTGTTTGAGCTTCGGTAAACAGGAAGGGGGGTATCCCGGTTCCCAGGAAACCTACGAGGATAAGGAAGATAAGGTTTTGCCGGGAGATCAATTTTATGCGCCTGACCGCAAAGGGGATGAACACCAGACTGGCCATAAATACCCTTAGGGCCGCCACCTGATCCGCCGAAAAAGCGATCAGGCCTTTTTTCATCAGAATAAAGGAGCTACCCCAGATAAGAGAGACCGCTATGAGTAGCAGCCAGGCTTTTGTGCTCATTTTAGCAGCTATCATCGACTATATTGCAGCAGGGCTCGATCATTAAATTTATGAAATAATTAATGAACATTTTTATTTGATCCGGTTTGGTAAAAATTAAGCTATTAAAATCATTGAAATATAGATGCTTACAAGGGTGATCAAAATTAAGCTGAATTTTTAACTCGAATAACTTTTATCTTTTGTCAGATGTACTATATTTGTATATGGCCATAATAGCATATTTTTTTCTACATATCCTGAAATAATTTATGCTTTAGGGGCCTAAATCTTCATCCCTAAATCCCAAAAAAATGAATCTGATCCCCCACAAATTTGGTCGCTTCTTTGTCCTAACCCTGATCGCTGTTTTTTTTATGGTTGAAATGCATGCACAGCCGGATACGGTAGTAGCCGATGTTGTGGCTTTCGATCAACCTTTTCTGTACAATCGTTTGGGAGCCGCCCAGCCTACGGGTATGATATTTGCCCTCCGCAGCGACGTGGAGCCCATAAACGGTAAAAGTCTGGCGCCCGGTAATGTTACCCTCAAAGCCTATAAAAGGCCCAGGCCAATCGTTTTACGGATGAATAAAGGAAATATCATTAAGATCAAATTCACCAACTATCTCCGCCCCTATGTGGCCAGTGAAGTCGTACAACCTTATCCACCGGTAAAAAGCGAAGTTACCCAAAATGATGCCACAAGTGTGTATCCCGTAACCCGGATGGCAGGCTTTCATGTCATGGGTATGCAAATGGTCGGATCGATCAATTCTGACGGTTCGTGGGCTGGCGCCAATGAAAACAGTATGGCTGCACCGGGTGAAACCAAGACCTATGTTCTGCTCGGTGAAGAGGAAGGCACCTATATTGCATACAGTCCGGCAGATGATGTGGGATTTGCTGCGATCGATGGCGGCCAGATATCCAGTGGCTTGTTTGGTTCTATCACGGTTCAGCCCGTTGGAGCGGAGTGGTACAGAAGCCAGGTTACCGAAGAAGATTTGTACCTGGCTACCACGAAATATGCTTTAGTGACCGATAATACCCTGCATCCGGTCAAAACTGTTTCCAAAGAGAAATACAAAGATCCCGACAGCAGGCTCAATGTTCCGGGTTTACCGTTGATCGATTATAACGCCATATATGGGTCCGGTCCCAGGAAAGGTGTGCCGATCCTGAAAATGTATACGGAAAAGAAAACAGGCGGTGTAAGCGTCAGGACCCTGGTGCATGCTGATCTGACAGCCATTATTACCGGTCCGGATGCCGGCAGGTTCCCACCCGATGAAAATGATCCGGTGTTTTTCAATGTACCCGGCGATCCCGACCGGCGACAGCCTTACCGGGAATTTGCCATTCATTATCATGAGGCCCCCTTTGCTGTACAGGCCTTTCCGGTTTATTATGAAGGATCCATAGCGCAAACGCTGCAAGCCGGAGGTATGGACCTTTTTGCCATCAACTACGGAACCGGCGGCATTGGTGCAGAGATCTATGCCAACCGTATCGGTACCGGGCCCATGCGGAATTGTATCGATTGTAACTATGAGGAGTTTTTCCTGAGCTCATGGCCTTGTGGTGATCCGGCAGCCATCGTAGATATCCCTGCCAATGCGACCAAAGCTACCATGACAGGCGCCAAAACTTCTTTGCAAAATATGTTCGATTGGGCGACCCTTGATAAGGGAGATATCACCAGCAGCTATCCGCCTATTAAAGCTTCGAAGGTTATCTATCCGGATGATCCTTCCAACGTATACCATAGTTACATGAATGATCATGTGAAGTTCCGGGTCAATCATTGCGGAGCAGGCGTTGCGCATGTGCATCATCAGCATGCCCACCAATGGCTGCATTCCCCGAATAGTGACGACGGACATTATCTCGATAGCCAGACCATCAGCCCGGGTACCTCTTATACGATGGAGATTGTAAAATTAGGCAGCGGCAACTTGAACAAAACGGTCGGTGATCAGATCTTCCACTGTCATTTTTATCCGCATTTTGCCCAGGGAATGTGGGCTTTATGGCGGGTTCATGATGTTTTTGAAGCCGGAACAGTACTTAATGATGACCTCATTCCTCTACCCGGCAGCCGCGCGCTTCCGGATGGGGAAATTGCTGCCGGTCAGGCCAAACCGGCTATTGTACCGATGCCTACCTTACCTATGGCGCCGACGCCTTCCAAGATCAGCATCGAGAATGGTCAGGTTGTCGTGGAGGATACCACTAAAAACCCTGGTTTTCCTTATTATATTCCAGGTATTGCCGGCAGCCGGGCTCCGCATCCCCCGCTGGATTTTGCTGTCGACACTGTCGACGGGAAACCGGTTACCCTGGATGGCGGATTGCCCCGGAATGTGGTATATAATGGCAATGTTGTTTTTCATAATGAGACCCAGTATGACTGGACGAAGATCTATAATGTCTTACAGGTGGTGCAATTGCCGGAAGGCGGTACGCCGGTTGAACGAGTAGCGATGAGGGCACATGCCACCCGAACCCATCAGACGGTTACCCCTTCGGGGCTTGACGGGGGCTTTATCTTAAATGGAAGGCCTCCGGTACAAGGGGCGCCCTTTGCCGATCCTGCGGTAGATGAATTTGGATTTCCGGCCGGGAAATTGCGCCGTTACAAGGCTGCCAATATCCAAATGGATGTTATTTTAAATAAAAAGGGATGGCATTATCCCCAACAACGGATGATCGCCCTTTGGGGAGATGTTGCTTCCACCATCAGCGGTTACCGTCCGCCACAGCCGTTTTTTTTCAGGGCTAATTCCGGCGAATTCATAGAATACTGGCATACTAATCTGGTTCCGGATTATTACGATTTGGATGATTTCCAGGTACGCACCCCGACCGACATTCTCGGACAACATATTCACCTGGTTAAATTTGACGTTACCTCCTCCGACGGTGCTGCCAATGGTTGGAATTATGAGGATGGAACCTTTAGCCCCGATGAGGTAAGGGTAAGGATCCAAGCCATCAACAACCAGGGCGACAGTATTAAAGGAAAACGGGTGATCTATAATTACCAGGCCGGTAAAACCATCAAGCAGATCGGTGAAAGCGGTACGAACACCAAAGATACATTGAAAGCTCAGCCCCCAAATCCGGTTTGGGGAAAAGCGCCGGCCACCCAGGATTGGACAGGCGCTCAAACAACCATTCAACGCTGGTATTCCGATCCGCTCCTGAATAACCTGGGCGAAGACCGTACATTAAGGACCGTATTTACCCATGATCACTTTTCCCCTTCTACCCATCAGCAGATCGGATTATATGCCGGTTTGCTCATCGAACCGGCTAACTCCACCTGGATCAACCCGGTAACCGGAGAACAGTTAGGTACTGCTACGCTTGGTAAGGATAGAAAAGTACCGGTAAGTTTCAAGAACAGCAAACCCACCGGTACGACGCTAAAAGTTGATGACGGTGGCCCAACCGATTGGCAGGCCAATATTGTGACAGCCAATACGGAAGACAGTTATCGGGAATTTATGATGGAATTCCAGGACAATCAATTAGCTTATTTTGCCGACAGTAAGGGAGAATCAGAGGAATATCCGACTTTACCGCTCAATCCTACGACCGTCCAGTTAGA
>JANQFB010000549.1 GCA_028278085.1 Chitinophagales bacterium | reverse complement strand
AAATAACTAAGCGATCCCTGGATCCTGGAAGTATCGTTCATCCTGGCTACTAACTCCCCTACTTTCCGGTTATCGAAAAACATTTTCGGCAAAAACATCAAGGTGCCATAGAAATAATTAAGGATCCGGTTATTGAAATCTTTTTTCTGGCGCAATAAAAAAAATGACCGGATAAAGCCAACACCGCTTTTAACGATCAGCAGGGAAAATAAAATGGCTAAACCTACGGCTAATTTGAAAGAATCGCCGCTGGGCAGGATATTATCGATCAGCTTTTGGGAGAAAACCGCCGTCGACATACTTAATATGGAGATGATCACCCCGATAACCAGGGCAATGGCAAGTAGGTTCACGTCATCCTTTATCAGGGCCTTGATCCAATACCATTTTTCATACCAGATCGTCCTGGTTTTTTTGAAATCTTCGGTAGGCTTTACGAGCAGCAGGGTTTTGGTTTTCCAGATCTCCGCCAATTCATCTTCTTCCATCAGGGAAACCTCTGTCGCCGGGTCGGAAATGATGAATTTCCCTTCTTCAAATCCGTAACAGACCACATAGTGATTCAGGATCTCGTCTTTAACCACATGTAAAATACAGGGTGTATCCTGCTCTTTCAGGTCAGGGATCTCCGCTTCAAAGCCATCTCCTTCGAAACCAACCTGCCGGGCCGCTTGTAATAAACCTAACATGGTGGTACCCTGACGGTCCGTTCCGCTCAATTCCCGCATGCGTTCATGCATCAATTCGCCGCCATAATATTTGGCTATGGTTGCCAAACAGGCTACACCGCAATCGGTATGGTCCAGTTGCCTGACAAAAGCATTCTTATATATCTTTTTCATATCAGAACTGCTGATTACTTTAGCAATTAGTTATATGCCTGATCTTTGGTACTCCCGCCAGGCTTATATATCAAGGTTTTCCCCATTTATGGCCTGTTCATGGCATTCCGGATCGCATCCAGCCCTGCCGAAACCCGGTAATGTCCTTTCAGCCGGTGATCTTTATTATAGGCAAATATAGTCGGATAGTAAGCCGCCCCGAAGATCCCGAAGAATTCATCTTTTTCATCCCGTATCACCGACACGTTCTTCAGGGTATCGAATCCGAAATAGGTAACAAATTCACTGATCATATCTGCAGGCTCCGGTGAGACCATTAATATTTGAGTATCCCGGAAGAGATCCAGTTGCTGTTGTATGTTGGCAGCATATTCCTGGCAATGGTCGCAGGTGGGATTATAGTAGAACACCATGACCGGTGTTCCGGGCTTGAGGTCATCTTTGGTATAGGCCAGGCTATCGAGGGTTTTAAAGGTAAAAGCAGGCATGGGGGTGTTTTCATCCAATTTCTTGTCGAAGGCAATTCTATGCTGGATCTTTTTAAAAACATTCCAACCCATATAGATCGCTCCTACACCTATGATGAGACAAATGATAATGATGATCTTCTTTTTCAAGGTTTTATCGTTTTTCGGATAAGGGAAACCGGGCAGTCGAAACGATGATCTTCTTCATGCGCCGACCACTGATGGTTTTAAGCATTTGACGGGCTTTTATAAGAAAACGACATAGTTCAAACTGATAAATAATATGAATACCAACCAAACCAGGAGACCGATCCCGTAGGAGGCACCGCTGATCAACAGGGTGGTTTTAAAAGGTTTCTCCACTTCCCAATGCAGGGCCAGGGCTATCAGGGCCATAAATAGTAACTCGAAGAAATTGAGGGTTACCAATGGGTAGCGTAGCCAGGAGGCCATGGTTTCGGCATCAAAAAAACTGATCACGGATAGCGGATAGTTATAGCGAACATCAAACAGGGATTCGACGGTTGAAAAATAGGCAAACCAAATCATCCGTAATAATTCAATGACGACGAAAAGGCCTTCGGCCCACAGGGCAATTTTGAACAACCGGCCGAAACCGATCTTATAGTTGGCAAAGAGGGTTCCGATATTGAGGCAGATCGTTACTAAAAAAACCTTAAACAAGAGCTGGAGGGGTATCGCCGAATAGAACATCCAGTCGTTGGATTTGCGCATGGCCAGTGCCTTTTCCAATTGTTCGAAAGCAATTTGTTCGCCCAGTGTGCGAAAATACACTTCGTCGGTCAACACCGATTCCTGCTTCAGATAGAGGGCCAAGGCGTTGATCCCGCATAAAAGCGCGAAATATATCCTTTTGTCGACTTGATATAAGAATTTGAATTGGCCGAATACCAAATTCATCGGATCGTGGGTTAGGTAGCGTGGGCTACCGGTGTATTGGAATATCCCAATATATTAAGCATACAAGTATACAAATAATTTGGGTAAGAGCCGTCAAATGACGGCAAAATATTAAAAAAATAAATTAATTGAATTTATATAACCTATATCCTATACGAAATTGTCCAATACTTCCGGGAAAATGCATACGGTTACTCCATAGTAAAAATGTATCGGATCAATGATAAACCTGTTTGGGTATACCTATAAATTAAAAGCCCTTCCAAAAAATTGGAAGGGCTTTTAAATTTTTGATTTTTTACGTCGCCTTTTTTTGGCTGACTTTTTTTTACAGGATGAAAGCAGTTACGCCTATTTCACTTCCTGTGCAATCCACAAACAATAACAGGTTCATAAAAAGAAAAGCGCCGAGAGCACCGTTCTCTTGTTTAACAGAAAGAATGGAAGCATGTCCCCAAGGACCGGTCCAAGACTTCTGTGAAGATGGACGATTCCAACACCTTGCCCAAGCCCAAACATAATGCGGATCACCAGCTTCATTAGTTAAGGTGATCAGATCATGCCAAATGTGGCTTCCACCGGATACATTCTCCATTTGAGTTGCATCTAGCTTTTTCATGATGAAAGGGTTTAAGTTTTCCCGCAAAACCGCGAGGTTATATCAAAGGTAAATGCTTTTAGGGATAATGCAAATCGCGTATATGATGTTTTCTGACATTTGGAAAAATAATTTTTAATTTATTATCAATTGTTAATTAACTAATTATATTAATATTCCTATCCAGGAAATTGAACTTTTTTCACCTCTATCTACGTATGTTTTTGTATAAAAATACGTGTAACTACGTAGATTTATAAAAATTCTTCCATATGAAATTATCACAAGTATAAATATTTACATGTAGATTTCATCAAATAAATTCTAATGTTTAATGTAAATGGACCGTGCTCCGTTTTCCTATCCGGATGGTAGAGACCTGGCTAACGTTGTCGAACTGAAAAAGCCCCTATGAATGGTTAACGGATAATTTTACGAATGAAGTGGGGCAGGAATCGGCTCATCGGAAGGGAAGAAATGTTCCAGGCTGGGAAGGAAGTAACCGGAGGGCAATCAAGGGGCAAAAAAAAGCCGGCGTTGGTTAACGCCGGCTTCGAATTTTTTATTTTTTGTTTGGTTTGCTTTACGCTTTTATTATAAAGCAAATACGGTGGTTACCGGTCTTTTGTTTGAACAATCGACGAAAACCAGTAAGTTGAGGAACAAGAAAGCGGAAAATCCACCCATTGCACCACTTACATACCATTCATGGCCATAGTCTCCATGATTGACCATTTTGTCCCACTGGGAACCATTATTACAGGCGGCATAGATAGCAACTTTGTGCGGATTACCTTTTTGGTCAGTCGCCAAGTAGGTATCTACATACATAAAGCCACCCCTGATTTGTTCCATTTTGGAGTGATCTAACTTTTTCATAATCTCATTGAATTTTAAATTATCTTAAAATAATAGTCCAAAGTTAGTTGTTTTATTTCATTCTCCAAACATAGATATATTGCATAAATCTATATGTCATGATATTTTAAAAACTATAAAACACTTTTAGTCAAGTAATTATTAGCAATATTTTCTAAGAAATCAACTAAATAAATTGTTATAAAATTTGTCAAAAAATACGTGTAACTACGTAGATTTTTCTAAATACATTTACCTAAATCACTATGTTCAATATATCAGTAATTCTGAGTATTATATATAACTATGATAATACAAATTTAATCCGGATAGAATGGATTTAAATTCCAATATTATAATTCTTATATTTTAGCAAGTTTTCTAAATCACTTGTGTTAAAGCTTTTGCGGAAGTGTGTTGACCCAAATTGATTTGGATTATCGAGAACTTACGGAGATTTTGGCCTTGGCAGCCCTTATTCAGACACCATTTTAAATACGCTGGTAAAAACCGGAAGAGATGTTATGGGTATGGTAGGATGATCCCTCTCTGGATCATTTAAGAACAGGAGATCGGGCCGGGTGAGAAAAAGGTATTACAGCAGGAGACTGGATAAAAAAAACAGAAGAGCAACAAAGTAATACAGGGGCAATGTTCCTCTTCTGTTTGTATTAATGTGGTATGATACCTACTTATGCTGACGACCTTCCACTTCATTTACCAAAATAATTTTCGGCAAATCAATGAGGTCATCTTCATGTTTGAGGTAGTCAAGATCGATCAGGTGATCTCTTATATGCTTTTTAATGTCAGCTTTAAGATCATCCGATAATAAAAGGTAATTCCCGGTAACTAAAAACCGTTGAAATGATGGATCCTTCATCCAAGTTTGATGGCAAATTTCATCAGGGTCAGGAGTTAAGCGGGGGTCGATTCCATTGGGGTCGAATTGCCCTGTACAAAGCAACCAAATGGTTAGTAGCAGTAAATCTCCCATAATTAGGTTTTTTGGTTTACGATTAGCAAATCAATGGACCTAAATTAGAAAATGTATTTATGAAAATCAAGCAAATATGTTGCAAAACTTGAGAAAAATCACATCGAATTTTGACAGATTTGTTTTAGAGTAAATTTTTTTTTACATTTGATTATCAGCTATTTAAACAAAGTTTCTCTATGCAGGAATTGACAGAGATAATTAACGTGCTAAATGCCAGTGAAGTACGATTGATAAGAAAGCATTACAAGTTAGAAGCGGGTAATGAACACAAAAAAAGACTGGAACTTTTCGATCTGATCAGGGAGGGGATAGCCAAATCCAACAAAGAAGCATCCGCCCATTTGTATCATTCCAAACCCGGGTCGAAATTCTCCCATTTGAAATCCAGGTTGAAAGCGGATATCCTGAATATTTTGCTGCTGCAAAGTGGTGAAAGTAAATATTCGGCGCCCTACCGGCAAGCGGCTTTTAATTGCCAAAAACTGTATATGGCCGGAGAAATGCTACTGAACAGGGGCGCCAATATTGCAGGCGAAAAATCGCTGAAAGAGGCTGCCAAGATCTCCGCGGAGTATCACCTAACCCTGGAACAGATCATCATACAGGATCTGCTGCGCACACATTTCGGTTTCAAGCAAGGATTGCAGGCCTTTAAAAAATTCGAAGACAGTATCCACGACCAGATCAAGTTGTTGGAAGATATCATGCGGGCCAAGGAATATTTGATCAATATCGGGTTGCCGAATCAGTTCTATAAGAATAAGGAACAGGAATATCAACAATTCGCTGAAAATTCCATCCGGGAGATCAAGGCCAAATACGACGAGACAGAATCGCCACATATCGGTTATCACTATTATTATATCTCGATCTTTTATGCAGAGATCAAACAGGAATTCAAGAAAGGTTTGGATTATGCGTTGAAGTTCCTGGAGCTGATCGAAAAAGAAGCAGCAATTTTTTCCGAATTCCGGGTAGCTACTGCTAATATACAGATCGCCGGATTGCTCATCAAGCTGGAGCAATACAAACGGGCGGTGGATTATGCACAAAAGGGACTCGATTCTTATTCCAAAGGGTCATCCGGAAAACTGGTGGCTTTCGAAGTGTTGTTTTTTGCCCAGTTGTATCGCAAATTATACCCGGATGCGGAAAATATCCTTGCCAAGGCCTTTAAGAATAAAAGCTTGCTGAAGAGCAATTTCCAGAAAGAAAAATGGCTTTATTTTAAGGCTAACCTGGAGTTTTTAAAGGGCGAATACGAAAGTTCGATCAAGATCCTGCGACACAATACTTCCCTGATGAAAGATAAATCGGGATGGTATATGGGCTGGCAATTACTGGAAATCCTGAACCTCATCGAACTCAAAGATCATGACATCCTCTTTTACCGGCTGGATAGCTTCAAAAAGCTGCTGCAACGGCAAAAAGATAAAACCAATAAACGGGTAAAGCTCACGTTCCGTGTACTGGATGTGTTGTACAAACAAAGCTTCCATTACCGCAATACCTTTGAAAAAGTTGAATCGGATATAACCTTACTGCAAAAAGCGGAAAAGGAATACAGTTGGAACCCGCTGGGATTTGAGATCGTTCGTTTCGATCAATGGTTTTACCATAAGGTATCCCAGGGTAAGGGGGAGGTGTAGATTTTTGATTTGGGATTGATGATTTTTGATTGATGATTTAGGATTGATGTACATCCCTGAATAAGATAAGGTCAACCTTATTTAGGATTGGGCAAGGGATATTAAAAAAGGGTTACTTCCGTAACCCTTAAAAACAACGATCGGTTTTTTAACCAAAAAAAGGAAAATGGACAACCTCCAAACGTTGATCATCCATTTCCCACTATCCCCGAAGAACACCGGATTGCTCTAAAATTAAGAAGCCTGCATTAGGTATACAACATAAGTTGCCCTCTAAATTTGACTAATTCAAATTTATCTTTTAATAAGTAAACCTTTGATTAGATTCAATATAGCGATTGACGGAGTATGTCGGAATTGACACTAATGGACGCCATTGTTGTTCGGACCCTGACTTTTCAATCTTTTGCTGATAAAGATCTTAAGCGTATGCCGTTTCCGGTTGATCGACCGATAACTTACTTGAAATTCATCATCTTCAATCTGCTTGCTATCGGGAATACCTACCAGTAATACCTTGTTATCCAGCAAAGCCAGGTAATCATAACTGTCTTTCATTACCTTGATCTCAAAGCGAATAATTTCATTTTCTTTTATTAAGGCCTTTAGTTGCTTCTTGAAATCTTTTAAATTATGTGCTCTAATATTCATTTTCCTTAGAAAATTAAATAATACAATAACTATCCCATGGAAGCCACTTACCTATGACCTCATGAATAGCATTCACAAAACCTTCTAAAAAGGAACTAAGGAAATATCACCAAAATAAAGCGACAATAGAAAACTTGTGCAATATAATGATTTTTAAAATAATATGAAATGTATGGCAAAAAATCTGGGAAATTTCTATGCACTTCTTCCGTTTCCAACCCTCGAATCCCTGCAGATCAGAAAACGGCCGGATGCTCAGGTCAATTGATATCTTTTGCCCGGCAAGGCTTTGATGATCCCCGAACACTCCAGGTTTAACAAAACACTCGCCACGGTGCTGGTAGACATTTGGCTCCGGAAAATTATTTCATCGATCCCGGCATCCGCATGATCCTTCAATATCTCCAAAATATTCTTTTCTTCCTGGCTCATATTCAACAACAAGGATTTTTGTAGCTGCTGTCCTTCCCCTGCGGGAATATCGGCAGTAGCCGGCTGCTCCCAACCCATGGCATATACAATATCTTCTACAGACTCGACAAGGGCGGCGATATTACTTTTGATCAATTGATTGCTTCCGGCAGATAAGCCGTCTTTGATCCTTCCGGGAATGGCAAAAACATCCCGGTTATAGGAATGAGCAATGTGGGCGGTGATCATGGCGCCTCCTTTTTTAGCGGTTTCGATAACCAATGTGGCATCGGACATACCGGCGACGATCCTGTTGCGCCGGGGAAAGTTTTCGCGGTCCGGCTTGGTTTGGCTGGGAAATTCTGTCAGTAAACCTCCCTGCATGATCATTTTCCGGGCATCTTCGTTATGCCGGTAGGGATAGATCCGGTCGAGGCCATGGCCGAGTACGCCTATGGTATCCATTTGCTGGCGTAGCGCGGCTTTGTGGGCGCATATATCTATCCCATAAGCAAGCCCGCTTACGATCAGCACCTGGTAGGCCGATAAGGCTTCTACGATCTGTTCGCATACGATCTTGCCATAGGCGGAGGCCTTCCGCGTACCCACGATACTGATCACATGCGAACGGTTCAGATCCGCATTACCTTTGTAGTATAATAAAATGGGGCTGTCGTGGCAATGCTTTAAACGGACCGGGTAAGCATCGTCAAGGTAGAATATCGGTTCAATGTTGTTTTTTTCGATAAATTCGATCTCCGCCTCGGCCCGTTCCAGTACGTTCTGGCCGGAGATCGCCTGGGCAATCTTAGCGCCAACCCCTGGAATTTTTACCAATTTCTGTTTCGGGCTCCGAAATATGGCCTGTGCACTGCCGCAATAGCTGATCAGGTTTTTCGCCAACACATCTCCCACTCCCGGGATCAGGGTCAGGGCTATATTATACAATAAGGGGTGGGTGGCCAATTTTAAATTAATAAATATTATGATATGAAATAAAAAGAATAAATTTAATTGAATAATGTCTATTTTGAAAAATATGCGTCGATTTAGTAGAGTGCGAGTAGGGAGGGTGAGTGTGGAGAGAGGGTGTAAGTGGGCAGTAGTTTAGCAGGCAGTTGGCAGTGGGGCAATCCTTTTCAAACTTGCCCACTGCCAACTGCCTACTCTCTCAACTGCCAACTGAAAAGTTAACCTCTTGCTCAAATCTCAAACTCAAAACTGATATACCACTTTTCCGAATCTGTTTGTATCCAGGAAGGTGCGGGTGAAGAATTCCTTTACCTGGTTGCCGGTATACAGGTGGTCGGTTATCACATCTGTTTTACCGTGGGCAAGGTCTTGTACGGCTGCCCGGAGGTCACTGGTTTGCCCCAGGCAATTCCCTATCAGTCGAATATTCCGGATAACCATATCCCGCATGATGGATTCGATGCCTTGACCCCTGAACTGAAAAGACTCCCCGGTGATATCGGTATGCTGATCGTAATTACCGCAAAAAATATAGCGGCAATGCTGGCCCA
>JANQFB010000545.1 GCA_028278085.1 Chitinophagales bacterium | reverse complement strand
TGGAGGAAGGGGATAGCATTCCGGCTGACGGCAGGATCATACAAAATAAGAATTTCCGGACCCTGGAGGCTTCGCTGACCGGTGAATCGCTTCCGGTTTCCAAGATGGAAAATCCGCTTCCGGCGGATACGGCATTGGCAGATCGAAAAAACATGGTCTGGAAAAGCACCTTTGTAGCCGGAGGTTATGCCAGGGCCATTGTTACCGGCACCGGAGCGCATACGGCAATCGGGGATATCTCCAGATCATTGGGGGAGATCGAAGTAAAACGAACCAATTTCATGCGAAAAACCGATGTACTGGCCAGGCAGATGTCGGTTATTGCCATTGCCAGTGCAACGGGTTTGTTCATTGTCGGGTTTTTTTTCAGGAATTTCGAGATCAATGAGATCCTCCTGACGTCAATTGCCGCTCTTGTTGCTGCCGTGCCGGAGGGGCTGCCTGCCATCATCTCCATTGTGCTGGCCCTGGGCGCCCGGAGGATGGCCAAGAAAAACGCCATTATCCGGGAGTTTTCCGTAACCGAAACATTGGGTGCGGTAACGGCGATATTAACCGACAAAACCGGTACCCTTACACAAAATTCTCTAACGGTCAGAAAGGTTTTTGTCCCCGGTGAGCCGGAATATACGCTTACCGGGGAGGGTTGGTTTCCGGCAGGCAATTTCCTGCAAGATGATACCATTATCGATACCCATGAAAGCGGCAGCTTACAAAAGCTCCTGAAAATAGCAGCCCTTTCCAATAATTCCACCTTCCGGCATGATCCCGACACCAATGCCTATGAATTGATCGGCGACCCCACGGAAGGGGCGCTTTCGGTGCTGGCCCGGAAAGGTGGGATCCTACCGGAGCCCATGCAATCCCGTAAGGTGGATGACCTCCCCTTCGATTCGGCCATAAAAATGAGAGCCACCCTGGTCAGGGAAGGAGAATTGCAGGAACTGTATGTAACCGGGGCTCCGGAAAAACTGCTGGAGCGTTCATCGTCGGTCTTGCTGCCGGAAGGCGAACAGCCGCTAAGCCCTGATTTGGAGGAGGCGATCCAGCAAAAGATAAGCGAATGGTCGAACCATGCGATGCGGGTGATCGCCCTGGCTTATAAAAAACATCCGGCCACCGGCATCGATAAAGATGCTATCGATAACCTTGTATTTGCCGGGATTACCGGTATGATCGATCCACCCCGGCCCGATGCCAAAGAGGCGGTGGAGAAATGCAGACAAGCCGGCATCCGGGTGATCATGGTAACCGGCGACCATATCAACACGGCAGTAGCCATTGCCAAAGCTTCCGGTATTATTGAAGAGCACCCCACCAGCGAGATCATCGCCCTTACCGAGCAGCAATTACAACCCCTGGCCGATGATGAGTTCGACGAAGCGATACGCAATATCCCGGTTTTTGCGCGCCTCACACCGGCGATGAAACTGAAGATAGCCGGGCGTTTGCAAGCCATGGGCCAATTGATCGCCATGACCGGTGACGGTGTTAATGATGCTCCGGCCCTGAAAAAGGCGGATGTCGGCGTATCCATGGGGATCATGGGCACGGATGTAGCCCGCGACAGTTCGGATGTGGTCTTGGCGGACGATAATTTCGCTACCATCGTGAATGCCATTGAAGAGGGCAGGATCGTGTTTACCAATTCCCGGCAAACCAGTTTCTTCCTGGTAACCACTAATCTCGCCGAAAGTATTACCCTGCTGTCAGCCATTGCCATGGGGCTGCCGATACCCTTGCTGGCTACCCAGATCCTGTGGCTGAACCTGGTTACGGACAGTTTTCCCGCCATTGCCCTGGCGAATGAAAAGGGACACCAGGACATCACGGCCACCCGATCGCCGGGGAAGTCGGAGAACATCCTGAATAAAGAGGTCATCCCCTTCCTGGTGATCAATGCGCTGATCATGGCCGGTTTGTCGTTGGCGGTATTTTACCAATTCCTGGATGAAAACCTCGACAAGGCCCGTACCGGAGTTTTTATGGTGATGACGGTAACACAGTTGTTCAATGTCTACAACCTGCGTTCGCTCAGGCAATCCGTATTTGCCATCGGGATCTTCTCCAACCGCTCTGTCAACTGGGCTGTGGTGATTTCCGGGATCTTGCTGATCGCCGTTACGGAGCTATCATGGCTCGCGGATATTTTACATTTTGAAGCGCTTTCCGTCACGGAGATCTTAGTGTTGTTCACCTTATCATCGGCAGTGTTGTGGGCGGGAGAATTGTATAAACTATTTAAAACAAAAGCAAGCTCATGATCATTATCGTATTCGGATTGCCCGGTTCCGGGAAAAGCTACTTTGCCTCGGCATTAGCGAAAACATTACAAATAAAGGCCGTGAACAGTGATGTGATCCGGAAAGAACGCTTTGCCGTCCGGCATTATACGCCGGATGAAAAAATGCAGGTATATGAAGAGATGCGTAGCGAGATGGAAACAGCCCTGCGCAGCAACAATTCCCTGGTATTGGATGCCACCTTTTACCAGGAAGATATCCGGCGCTTGTTTACAGATACCGCTGAAAAATACGGTCAATCCATTCGCTTCATAGAAGTCAGGGCAGATGAGGAGATCATCAGAAAGCGGCTGAGCAAAAAAAGGGAATATAGCGAGGCAGATTATGAGGTGTATGAAAAGATAAAAAACGTTTTTGAACCCTTGTCAACGAAGCATCTCATCCTCAACTCCACGCAAGATAATATCAGTGATATGATCAAAAAGGCAAGTAATTACCTGCACCAAGCCGATGGAAACAAATAGCATTGAACAATTAATGGATCATGGCTTATTCCGGGGAGAACCCATCGGGGGCACACTGATCGAAACACATATATCCTGGGTGATCCTGACGCGGGAATATGCCTTCAAGATCAAGAAGCCGATGCAATATTCCTTTCTCGACTTTTCAACCCTTGCCAACCGGAAGTTTTATTGTGAAAGAGAGCTGTGGCTCAACCAACGGCTGACGGATATTTACCTGGATGTACTTCCTATCCGGCAACAAGGGGGATCAATGGTTATCGGTAAAGGGGCCGGAAAAACCATCGACTATGCCGTTCGCATGAAGAAGCTCCAGGCCGCCAAGAAAATGGATGTCAGGCTCCGGAAAAACCAGGTCAGCCGTATGCACATGGATAGCCTGGCCAAAAAAATAGCTCATTTCCACCAGCATACCACCATTATTCGCACCGCCTTTGATCCATCCCGGTCCAAAATCGATTTCAACGATATTGAAACCATCGCTGACTGGGCCGGATCCCATTTGGGGCAATCCCATACCGGCCAGATCCGGAAAGCCATAGCACAAAGCAATGCCTTCCTCGACCGTTATGGCAATTTGATCCGGCGAAGGATCGAGGAGGGTTTTCAGCGCGACGGACATGGTGACCTGCATGCCAAAAATATCTTTCTCTACCGCGATCCGGTTATCTTCGATTGTATCGAGTTCAACGATGCGTTCCGGCAGATCGATGTATTGAACGAAGTAGCCTTTTTCTGTATGGATCTCGAAGCCCATGAACGCTGGGATCTAAGCAAACACTTTATGGGATCCTACCTCGAACGGATGCCCTGCATCAGGAGCGCCCGTGAAGTAAAGCTGTTTACCTATTATAAGGCGTACAGGGCTAATATTCGCGCCAAAGTAAATGCCTTTCGGGCGATGCAGGCAATATCAGCCCGCCAGTTGAACAAGTATGCCAATGAGGTGAAAAAATATCTACACCTGATGACCCACTATTTACAGCAGTGTGGATAAGCAGGAGCAAACAAAGGTTAGTTTTCAGGTTAACAAATGTCATCGGATCATGGAACCGGGCCCCTTATATTTATGAGCTATGTTAGCCGCTCCCTCCACCACCAAACTACTCGAAAAACTTTTCCAGGCTTACCGGCAACAAACAGGCCATTTGCCTGAACCGCCACGCCAATATCCGGCCGGAAAATA
>JANQFB010000471.1 GCA_028278085.1 Chitinophagales bacterium | reverse complement strand
TAAATAGATGGTATATCCTGAAGATCGGTCTGTTGAAGGGCTATTATGTTAAGAATATCAATGTTATGTACGTAGTAACCCGCACGGCAAATACGTAAGTATTAGGATTGAAAGTACCTGTGAAATTGCTTTAATTTGTTAACATGGAAGGACCTTTTGAAAGATCTTCCGCAAACGCTAAGGTTATGGATGATGAAAATGCTTGGTCGAATCAAATGTATAAATCATTGGATGACGCCATTCTTGCCCACAACAAATGGGCTAAAGTCATTTCCTATACCATAGTATTCCTACTGGCTATTTTAATCATTGGAGTGGTATTCAAACTCTTTTGAAGTCAGGGAAAAGTTAGTGATCCTGCTTCTCCCGTTGAATACCTGATATTGTGAGTAATAATACTTTTTGTACAGAGGAATAGGATCTTAAACCTGAGCCTCATATTCAATGGTTTACATGGAATTAGACAACGAAAAAAGCATTGGAGAGAATGGTCTTAAAGACGTTGGGGGAACCTCGGCGGAAGCCTGGTATGCCCGCCTGGGCGTCTTTTTCTATTTCTTCTTATTGCTTGTAGGTTTCTTAGTTTTGGTGAATTTGGTATTCCTATTCTGACCTCCATGAACGGTTCACCGGAGCATGTCCGCCACCTGGGTGGATGGGTAGCTTATTACCTGAAAGGTATTAAAATTTAAACCGGATCTGTGCTTTGATATCCGATTTGGTCTGGCCCTGGATCTCGTCCAGTCCGGAACCGATCGTTTCTTTATTGGCGTGGTAGGTTTGAGCAAATCTGATCCAGCAATCGATACCTCTTTTGATCTTGTATTTAACCATCAGGTAAAACCTGGAGCCCCTGTTGAAATAAGCCGGAACTGAAAAAAGATACAACAGGTCATTCTCATACGCATATATCCGGGCATCATAGCTTTCAATGTCGAATAATGCAAACCGGCTGGCATAGGACAGCCTGGAGCTTTTGGGCGCTATATTGATATCCTGGTATACCAGGTAACCGAGTTCCGGCTCATTGGTGCCGTCTTCATAGCGGGAAAGCTCTACGCGACTTTTGAGGGTAGTTGCCGGGGTAACTTTATACCGGATATGATACCTCAGGCGTGTATTCCGGGTATCCACCAGGTAATCGATAGCTTTGTCGTCAGTAGTCGTGTTTTTTTCCTTAACCTCGTTTTTTAGCCGGGCATAACATTCCAGCTTTTTATTGGGTTTATAGGTGAGCTGGGCAAAATATTCCACGCCCTTGGAAGGAGCGTCGATGTTGAATTTGAGCCAGGGATGCCGGTAAGTATCGAAATAGGCATCGAGTTTCCATTTGCGAACGGGTTTCCATTGCAAGCCGGTATACATACCTTGTTCATTGGAGGGCCTGGTATTCTCTGCAAAAGCATTGGCTTTCAGGCTTTGGTAATCTTTCTCAAAATACCGGTATAGCATCGAGATCTGCAGGGTGGGGTGCAGGCTCATTAACAATCCGTTCAGGCTTGCGATCCCGCCATCGAGGCTATGGGCCGTTTCCCCGAAAAACTGGAGGTTTTGTATGATCCAACTGTAATCAAAGCCGGTGCTCGTTAAAACATCATTGGAAAAGTCGAATTGATTATCAGGCCGGATGTTTTTGATAATGGATGCGCTTAAACGGTTGTGAACAGCGGTCAAACCTATATGAAAATTACCCTTGTCGATTTTGAAATAGCCCCCGGTAGTGGTTTCCGTGATGGCATTTTTGTCGTTGATCTCTGTGGGTGTGCGGTGGAAACCGGATTGCTGGAAGGAGGAGACAGTTGTAACTTCTTCGTTCAGGGTATCGATCTGCGTAATATTGGCGTCGATGGCTTTCCGGGAAGCAAAAGCAGTGAAAGAAACGGACTTTTTCCCAAGAGTAGTGGCGACGCCACGCATAAATTGGTTTTCATTAACCGAGGTATAAGGTTTCAGCGGGTTTTCCTTTTTCTTGATGTCCATCACATAAGGGCTTTTCCGGAAACCGAAGCCTGACCAAAGGATCAATCCCTGTCCCAGTTTTACTTCATAATCACCGATGGCCAATGCCTTGATCAGTTTCAGGTCGCGCATAAAAAAGTGAGCGGAGTAATAATCAAAACCGCTTTTCTGGGATCCGGTGAAAAATTCTTCGCCGGCGTCTTTTTCCATGGTGACCCCATAGCTCGCCCGTGAACCGAAATTATATCGATACCGGGCATAGGTTTTGGCCGGGCTGCCCAAATACCTGGAGGCGCCGGGGTCGGCGGGTGTTTCAAATCCTTTTTGATCTTCCAGCACTTGCTGGTACCGGACAAATAATTGATGTTGTCCATCCGTCAATCTTTTTTTCAGGGGCACATTATAGTCGTCTATATCGCCGCTTACCTTCACAAAAGGACTGATCTTGCGAATGGTTTCCAGGTTAAACAATGGCACGGCCTGTAGTTCAAAGATGGTGATGAGCTTTCCATGTACTTCGATATGCCGGAGCAGGTAAAAGATCTGCTGGTCGGTTAATAAACCGAGGGCGATCAGCTCATCACGGTCGGTCCGGTTGAGGTTGATCGGGTGGTCTCTGAAATAGATCAATTGTTCCAGGAAAGTATCGAAATCAAAATCACTGTCAGTGTCTTCCACCAGGTTTTCCAGGAGCTGCTGCATTTCCGGTTCTTCCATGAGATCACCGGTCTGTGCATGAGCGTTCCGGGGGCAAAATACCAGGTAAGCGACGGCTAAAAAACCTATCATCCATCCGGTAGTAACTAACCCGAACTGCCTATTCATTCGCAGCTTTTTCTTTGTGCAATAGGTAAAGGAGGGAAAAATGCGGGGAAATGCCCAGGACCGGGTGAATACTGGTAGCGATATCCATTTTCAACTGGTCGAGGTTCAAGCCGATGCCGAAGCTATTGACCACCGGGTTGGTGGAAAGGCCGGTACGAATGAATAGCTTTTTAACGATCAGGTATTCCATACCCGCCCTGACGACCGGTTTGAGGTCGATGTCTTTTTCCGTTTCCACGGTGAAGAGTAATTTATCCGAGGGTGTATAGATCAGCCCCACCCGTAAGGTGGTCGGCACTTTTTCATTTTCAAATTCACTGACCTTGATCCGGAAAGGATTGAACAGGTGGGCGCCCAGTAGGAATGTCCGCGAGATCCTGGCCTGGATCCCGGCTTCGGCAGTAAAGGCCGACCGGTTCCCGAATTCGCTGATAAAAGTGCTGAGATAATCCAGTTGTACGCCGCCTGAGAACCGGTCCGAGAATTTTTTCCCGAAGGCAAGGCCGATCTTTTTATCATTATAGGCCTTATAGCCGAAATAGGAAATGCCCAAACCGAATACCCCATTGGCAGTAGGCACCACTACCGCACCGGCATGCAGGTTCAGGGCATTTAAAAAGAACCGTTTTTCGGAATAAATGCCTCCGGCCATATGCTCGAAAGCAGCCAGGCCTGCCTGGTTGTTATGGGTGGAAAAAACGCCTTGCATGGCCACCGACGATCCGCCCATGCCTTTGGCCCTTGCTCCGATCGTGTAAAACTCATTGCTGGCTATGGCCGTCCCGATCGCTAACAGGCTCAGCACAACCACAAGAAAAGGTTTGATCATAGGTAATAAATTGAAGAGCAATATACTAAATAAATTCCTCCCAAGGGGTAAAAAAAAGTCCACTTGTATTGGATAAAGTAAATAGATATACTAATTTTGCGGGCGAATTTTATGTAAATCAAAAAATCAGAAGATGACAACAGACAGTATTATTTATATCATCCCGGCCTTTGGCGTGCTGGCATTGATCTTTACGTTTTGGAAATCGACATGGGTCGGTGGCAAAGAAGAAGGCACTGAAAAGATGGGAAGGATTGCCAACAATATCTACGACGGTGCGATGGCTTTCCTGAAAGCTGAATATAAGATTTTGTCTGTTTTCGTCATATGCGTGGCGGTATTGCTGTTGATCGGAGGTATGACGAATCCCCAGTCACACCCATTTATTGCCATTTCATTTATCGTTGGCGCTATTTGTTCGGCCCTTGCCGGATTTATAGGTATGCGTGTGGCCACAAAAGCTAATGTGAGAACAACCAATGCTGCCAGGGATAGCCTGGGTAAAGCCCTGGAAATTGCATTTGCCGGTGGTTCCGTGATGGGCCTCGGTGTGGTCGGTTTGGGTGTATTGGGATTGGGATCGCTGTTCGCGATCTTTAGCACGATGTTCGGAAAAGATATAGCTAATATCAACACAGTGATCACCGTTATCACGGGATTCTCGTTCGGGGCTTCTTCCATTGCCTTATTCGCACGTGTCGGTGGAGGGATCTATACCAAAGCTGCCGACGTCGGTGCTGACCTGGTAGGAAAAGTGGAAGCCGGTATCCCGGAAGATCATCCTTTGAACCCTGCTACCATTGCCGATAATGTCGGTGATAACGTGGGTGACGTAGCCGGAATGGGAGCCGACCTTTTCGAATCTTATGTCGGTTCTATCATCGGAACCATGGTATTGGGTGCCGCCTTTATTGCCTTGCCGGAATATGCCGGTGCTTTCGAAGGATTGGGAGCCGTGCTGCTTCCCCTGGTCCTGGCAGGTGTAGGCATTGTAACCTCCATTATCGGAACTTTCTTTGTGAAGGTAAAAGAAGGGGGTAACCCTCAAAAGGCCCTGAACATCGGAGAATTCGGATCCTCGGCTATTATGCTGATCGCCTCCTGGTTCCTGATCGATATGATGTTGCCCGATTCCTGGAAGTTCGCCGGAGAAACGTATACGTCAACAGGTGTGTTCGCCGCGACTATATTCGGCCTGGCCGCCGGCTTGCTGATCGGTATGATCACTGAGCATTACACCGGCACTGGTACGGGCCCGGTTAAGTCGATCGCCCGCCAATCGGTTACCGGTTCGGCTACTAATATTATTGCAGGATTAGGTATCGGTATGTTGTCGACAGCTATTCCGATCCTAATTATTGCCACCGCTATCATCGGCGCTTATCAACTGGCGGGATTATATGGTATTGCCATCGCTGCCGTGGGTATGCTTTCCAATACAGGTATCCAGTTGGCGGTAGATGCTTATGGTCCTATTTCCGATAATGCCGGTGGTATTGCGGAGATGAGTGAATTGCCAAAAGAGGTCCGTCAGCGAACAGATAAGCTGGATGCCGTCGGTAATACGACTGCTGCGATCGGAAAAGGCTTTGCGATCGGCTCCGCTGCATTGACGGCGCTGGCCCTATTTGCCGCCTTCATTACGGCCTACAATGCTTCCCATGAGCAGAACATTACCGGGATCGATATTACGAATCCATTTGTTATGGCTACTCTATTTATCGGTGGTATGCTGCCCATGCTGTTTTCAGCTTTGGCGATGCAGGCGGTCGGTCGGGCAGCCATGTCGATGATCGAAGAAGTGAGGCGTCAGTTCAACAACATTCCGGAATTGAGGAAAGCCCTGGATGTGATGAACAATAATGGTGATAAGGAATTCGACCAATGGTCGGAAGAAGATAAAAAAACCTTTGAAGCTGCCGATGGCAAAGCCGAATATGGCAAGTGTGTGGAGATCTCCACGAAGTCATCCATTAGAGAAATGGTGCTCCCCGGCTTAGTAGCTGTGTTGGTACCGGTAATCGTTGGTTTTGTACCGAAATTTTTCATGGAAGGAACCATCAATGCGGAAATGTTGGGTGGATTGTTAGCCGGTGTAACGGTATCCGGCGTTTTGATGGCCCTGTTCCAGTCTAATTCCGGTGGCGCCTGGGATAATGCGAAAAAAATGATCGAAGAAGGCTTCGAAGTAAACGGTCAAAAGCTGGAAAAAGGATCCGAAGCACATAAAGCTGCTGTGGTAGGAGATACCGTTGGCGATCCTTTCAAAGATACTTCAGGACCTTCCTTGAATATCCTGTTAAAATTAATGTCCGTAGTAGCGTTGGTTATTGCTACGCTGATATAAGATCGTTGTTTTTTGGGTAATGAAAAAGCCTTCTGCCAGCCCGGTGGAGGGCTTTTTTTTTAACACCTCGTTTCTGGAACAACATGATCTTCCCAGCCGTTTGCTTAGGGGGCATAAAACCTGGGCGTGGAGATCTTGCCTTTGATCCTTCGGCTCCTGCGGATATGCACCTGTTTGTTTTTGGGATATTTCACAGAAAACGATACCGTAAACTCTTTGGCCTTACCCGGTTTGAGCTCGAACCGCCATTTGAGCTGCCCGCTTAGGGTATCCCGCCTGGCTTCCGACAGTTCGACCAGATCCACCTCGATATCGTTTTCCTGGGATACCGGAACCTGGTCGATCAGGGTGATCAGCACTTTGTTCTTATTCGTATTCCGGGCGGTGATCTTATAGGTAAAGGTTTCTTTTTTGTGCAAGCCGATCACCTTTTTGGAATGTTTGTCTTCTACCTTCACCCGGTTGAAAATAACTTTGTTATCCCGGCCCAAAGAGATATCCAGGGTATCATTGGCGTATTGCGGCCGGATGTAGGAATGCCCGATATAGGTTCCTTTGAAATAGATATTGGTTTTTCCTTCCAGCAAATTCAGTTTTTCCCATCCGGTAATCTGTGCCAGTAAGAAGGCATCCTGGTCTACTTTGGGGATCGCATAATAAACATAGGTGGCCGGTAAGCGGTAGGTTTCCACATCGATCAGGTAGGGTTTACTGTCTGCCGGGATGGAATATTTATCCTTGATATCGAATTCCATACCGATGGATGGAATATCGATCTCCGCGTATTCCACACCCTCCAGGATCTTAAGCGAACCATGTTGCCTTTGTGCAACCTCCTTGGAAACGGTTTTGGGACGGTAGTTATCCAGGCGGCCTTCATAAGTGGTCCGGTTGCGGTAATTAAGGGTCCATGGCTGCAAAGCCGGCTTTTCCTGTGATTCGAGCGGTAATGCAGAGGATAGGGTCAGTTTCACATTATCCCAGTTGATACCAGTCTGGTTAACCACATGTGCCTTATATTCAATTTCTATTTCACTTCTGACATCGGCTACCTGGATGTTATATTTCGGACCCCAGCCGGCTCCGCCCACCAGGTATTTCAGCCGGATATTGGACGATGCTGCGGCTGCTGCATGCAAGGTTACCTTGATCTGATGGTCCGTGATCTTTTTCCCGGCCACCTTCAGATTGGCAATAGCTGCCTTGTATTTGGCCTGTAGCTGAACATGTTCACTGATCTTCAGGTCCAGTGTATAGATCTTTTTGTTAATGCTCAACAGGCTGTTGCGATAAGCTTCCAGTAGTTTCTGTAATTCCAGTACCGTAAGCCCGGTCTCTCCGGTCCCGATGCGGTCATAGTGGCGAAGCATGGATTTTTCCGATTCATAGGTTTCTTTTTCGTAGCCCAGCCGTTTGATCTCCTTGGTTAGATAGGCGATCGAATCGTTCAGTTTTTTCAGCCGGACCTCATCCTTGATCTTTTCTTCGATATAGTTATGATCAACCAGCTTATCGACGGCCATCACTTTTACACTTCCGCTTGCCGTAGCCTGGATACTCTCTACATCGATATTCGAGGATAAATGTGTAAAAAGCAGCACATTGATACCCGTTTGGAGGTCTGCGTTTGCCGATCGTTTGATCTCGGCGCCGGTTAAGAATACGGTAACATCCCGGATCGTCGATGTGATCTCCCGGGGTTCTTGTTCGGAGGCAAATAATGGCATGTACAGGCATACCCATACGATAGCCAGCAGGGAACTTCTCATGAGGAAAGATTTTTTGGTGAATAAGCGAATTTGCATCTATCAGCGAAAATAAGTACTAACCGTTCAAATATCGGACCCGTTGATCAGGGCATCAAACAACAATCCGGGGATCGTCAATAAAATGCGCTGCGGTCCTGGAAACAGGTTGCTACTGTCTTTCCGGTCGAAAACGTCCCATCGTTTATGGGAGGAGTTCCCTATAGATAAACCCGATAGCGATATAAATGGATGCCGGTATTCAGATCATTTGCATGAAATGAAACAATTGGGGAAGGTATGGCTTGACAACAGGAGTAGAGGCCTTTCTATTTTTGCTTTTCAAATTCCCAGGTATAGGAATATTCGTCCTCTAAATTTAATTCTTTGTTGGTCAGCCGTTTAACCTCAAATTCCGATTCATCGGAATCGAGGGTCAAGGTAAAGGATTCTTTGCCGCTTTCCCACTCCCATTCGCCGTCATAATCATAGCTATAACTATAGCCGTCATAACTATAACTGATCTCATAGTTGAAGTCACCGTCTTTTTCAAATTCGAAAATGATGTCGACATCCCCATCATCGAGGTCATCCATGATCGAACCGCCTTTTAATTCCCATTTACCGGTTAACCGGCCATCTTTGGATCTAAGGCTGAATTTCGGGCCGTCTTCGTATTTACCACAACTGGCAAAGTTGAAAACCACTATAGCGGTGGTGAGGGCATAAAGTTTTTGTTTACTGGTTACGCTCATAGTCTTGTTTTTGGAAACGGAAATATAACGAAAAAAATGAAAACGGATTACGTTCAAGACACAAAAACTTTATCATAAATATTCAACTATCCGGGAATGTTGAGTGATCATAAGGCTTTGGCGGCTCACCGGATGCCGGATCATTTGTCCGGCTTTTTTTCTTTACGCCAAAAATTAAGATCCGGGGCATGGATCGAACGTTCGTGGACATTGTTATCCGGGCAAACCAGTCCGGGGCGTATCATGCCCGGCAGTACCTGTACGTCGTAGATCTCATGAACGGTATCGTGATACCTGATCTCTCCGATGATGGACAGGGTCGGTTTATGGAGGACAACGATCCCGGCATAGGTGGCTTTATCTTTGACCGGAAGTTGATTAAAGGTTTTACTGGTTTCCCTGATCTTGGATAAACCGATAAACAAATAATCCCCGCAAGTGGCCATTCCCCTCACGAAGCCCGGCAAAGTAACCCGTTGCTCGGTTTTATTTTGGAGATCATAGACCATCAACTCCCCGGTAGCAGAGAGGAGCAGGTAAAGTTGACCGTCATATAAACGTGGGGAATGGGGCATAGGCAGACCTTCCAGGATGATCTCATTGTCGGGGACGTGAATGACCACGCCTGTCCGGGTGATATCCTTTCGCCAACCTTCATGGGTATCGGTTTGGCTTAATGCGCTGACATAAGCGGGTTTCCCCTTATCCATGCACATGCCGTTCAGGTGACAACGGCCTTGCGGCATTAATTCCGAGATAAACGGCGGTTGCCATACCGGCTGGAAACTATATTGATCATTGATCAGACACAAACATGAAAATCCGGTATTGACCGCCCACAATCCATCCTGGCCCCAATGCAGATCGTGGAGATCGATATGTCCGCAGTAATAAGAGGCCCTCGGAAGGAATAGAGCATCATAGAAGTTGGGCGTAACCGGGTAGTTGGCGGTTAACATCGGAGCATTCCTGAATTGTATCACCTGGTTGAGGGTAGCAATGGCCATCCGGTCACCTTCGATGGCTATACCCATCGGTTTTCTCAGGTGCTTGGGTAATTGGATGAGCCGGTCACCCTTACCGGCAAAAAGAAAGATCACTTTCCCGGCCTGGTAGGTACTGATAACCAAGGAGCACTTCAATTGCCGGAGCAGATCCGGTATATGGTCCGAATAGGATATTTGTAAAGGATTATCGCTGGATTTATGGGGCATAAGCCGGTCGGTTTTAAGTATATGATAACTGCCTGCCGGTAAAATTAAACTTTTCGTGGTCTTAATAGTCTAATCATAGTTCCTGGTTCGGAAGAACTAAGCCCATCATATAATGCTTGTTAAATTACATAAAATAGATTGGTTCGCCTGGATAAGCCTGAGCATGAAGTTTATCATGCTGCTGATCTTTTTCCTGAGTATCGGATTGTTAGCTACCGCCTGAACAATCCCAGTCCGAATAAGCCTTTGTTAAGCGATGATCGGGGAATGGAAAAAATATAAAATCAATTATCCTTAACAAACGACAACAGCTATGAGCACCAGGTTCAAAAAAAAGGCTATCCGGCAATACCGGTCCGAAATGAAAAAAAGACTTTTGATCGGGTTGATACTGATCAATGTATTGCTGGCCATGTGGGGAATGATCAAACAACCCGGCAATGATACATATGTAACCATCGGCAATGAGCCGGAGCATGAAAATATAAGTGCGGAGATGGTAAACGGCGGCGCTTATCCTTGGGAATAAGGCAGAACGGGCCGGGATCGGCTGGCATTCCGGGCGGGTAAGGAATTCACCCGGGATGCTCCTTGCCAAGGATCATCTGATTATGGATATCCGTTGGGCTACCCATCCCTTTCCCGTTCTGACCGCCACAAAATACAAACCAGGTTTGAATGCTTTCGACGGTAAGCTGTACCGTTCCGACCGGAAGGCAGTTTGCCGGAAATGTACTCTTCCCATGGGATCATACAGTACCAGTTCCCGGACATCCAATTGACCCGGATCAATGTGGAAGACATCATCCGCAGGATTCGGATAAATGGTCAACCCCCGCCTTACCGGCAGTATACCCATACCGGTAGAAGTATCTGGAGGTGTTCCCTCGTAGATCTCGAGGCTGTTTCCGATCGGATTGAAAGCAATCGTATCTTCATTATTAGCAATAATTTTTACCCCGCCAATGGTCAGGTCGAGTGAATCGGTCTGGTATCCCGTTCCGGCCAGGTCGTCGATAACTTTAAGGTCGATCCGCGCGATCTCTCCCGATCCTGTTTGATTGATATGATCGATCCTTGTCAGGGCGATGTCTATTTGGCCGTTATCGTATTGGTCGACCGCCAGGGTGATCATGTTCGAGGAAGCATCTCCCAGCCAGGCCTTGCTGAAATCGACACTCACGGATCCCGAATCGATCAATAATGGGTTATAGTAGATCCTGAAAGCGATCCCGTATACATCTGTAGCCGGCAGGGAGCCTGATCCGAATTCAACCGAAAAAGAGGTATTCCCGCCTACAGGAATGGTGGGGGCGGCGAGTTTTACTTGTAGCGGGGGATCCGTCATCCGGCCGGTAGCGGGTTCCTGGCTTTTGGAATGTACATTGCCGTAATTCAGATAAACCACATTCGCATCCATTTCATTGATGATGCTGTCGCCATTGCAATCGGCATGTTTATAATTTGGACCGAAGGCAAAAGTATCCGTCCAGTCAGGTGCGTTTTGAGCGTACCAGTCCGTGGAAGCGCCCGGACGAATGGATCCCGTATCCCCGAAGGCGATCCCGATCGGCAGAAAATCGAGGTAATTGGCTATGCCATCGCTATTGGCATCACCCGGCCAGACGCAATCCGAATAAATGACCGTACAGTTGTAGACGACCACCTGCATATCTTTGCGGACCGTGCTCAATAAAATATTATTCCGGTATTCTTTCACCTGCACACATAAAACATAAAAACCTGTATTAGGCGCGAATATCGACGCGACACCCGTTACCGGATCGATCGTGGCCGTACCGCCCTGACCGAAAGGCATGGTAACACTATAACCGGCATTGTAGGTAACGGTGTTAACCACCGGCGGGCTTTGATTATCGGCATAGGGCGCTTCAAAACTAAAGACCAGGGAATCGCCGTCGGTTTCTCGGACGATATTGGAAAAATTGACAAGGGTATTGGCGCAATTGAACGGGGTGATAGGTTCAAGGAAACAGGGCGAACTATTGGTATAAATATAGGGCGGTATGGTCGTATGCATGGTCCAGCTTTGACCGCCCGCGTTGGCAAGATTGGTAATGCCATTGTTCCTGCAACAGCTTACCGAAACGAGATCGAATCCGATCAGTGTCGATGGTAAGCCAAGGGTATCTTCATAGATCCCTTCTTCATAAATATAAGTGTTGAAAAGGGTAGGATCATAGGTGCACACATAAGCCAGCGGTGACAGGGTATCCGTGCTGATCAAAGGAAGGGTTTTGGAACCGAAATAGGAATGAGCGGTATCATCATTGAAAATATTGATCGGCAAGGTCGAAGGCAGGTTGATACCGGCAACATCCCGGTACACATAACCGGTTATTTTATAAATATGCTTGCCGGTGATATTATCGTAATACAAGTATTCGTAGCATAACGTATTTCCGGCTTCATGGGTCGCATAAGCCGGAGGTAAAGACAGGCATATGCCCAGTAGGAGGATTCCGAAAGCAATGTTCGGTTTTTGGAGGTAAAACCTGTTCATGTGTATGGGTTGACTTATTGAATAATGATAAATTTTCCGCTGATGCGGGAGGTCGGCGTTTCCGCCTGGATAAAATATACCCCGTTCGGCCATTGATGGGTATCGATGGTAACCCTGCTTTGGCCATAGATGGGCCGATCGTACATAATTTCGCCGAGCAGACCGGAGATCCGGAGATCCGATAAGGTTTCGCATTCGACAAATATTTGTTGAGTGGCAGGATTGGGATATACCCTCAACCGGGCTTGCTTGGGGCCTGGAAGCCCGGAAGATCTGTCATATACCACTACGGAATCTCCAAAAGCCGATACGGATATGGTATCGTATTGACTGGAAATGAGCAGCGGATCGGTGATCTCCATGGCAAAGGTTCTGGCGATCAGGTCTTTCCCGGAAAGATCATCGATCATAATGATATTAAAAGCGGCCACCGAGCCGAAACTATCCAGTTCAACATGGTCGATCCTGGCCATAGCCATTTCCAACGTTCCGGAGGTATGATCGTCGTGGATGAGGGTGATAAAGTCGTTGCCGAAATCACCGATCCAGGAGCCTGAAAAATCGAAGGTAAATGATCCGGAATCGACCATCATCGGATCATAATTCAACCGAAATGCCAACGCATATACACTATCCGCACGGTTGCTGTCGGTTCCGAGGAAGATGTCCACATGGGCGGTATCGCCGGCGGCAACGCTGTCTTCCTGGAATTGCAGGTACAATGGGGGAAGGGACGACCGATCGTTCTTTTGCAAGGATTTACTGCGCGTCAGGTTGTAATTCTGAACAATGGCGGTGGTATCCTGGTGGTTGATGATACCGTCGCCGTTATAATCCGCATGTTTATAATTAAGGCCATAGGAAAAATTATTACTCCAATCCGGAGCGTTTTGTCCGTACCAGTTCAAATTAGCGTCGGTTCTCACTGGCCCGGTGGTACTAAATCCCACTGCCATGGGTAGCAGGTCATACACGTTTACTATTCCGTCGGTATTGGCATCGCCGGGCCATACACAGTCGTTGACCATGGGGGCGCAATCATAAACCATAACCATTATTTCTTTCCGGATGGCGCTGATCTCCGTACTATTCCGGAATTCGGCAATTTCAATCCCTACCAGGTAAAGACCGGTATTCGGCGCCCGGAAGGAGGCAACCCCTGTTTGTGGATCGAGGCTGGCTGAACTGCCCGGACCGAAAGGCTGAAGCTTATGAAATCCCGTATTATAAGCAACGGTGTCGAATGGCGGGCCGGTTCCGGCATTTTCGTCATACGGTGCGATAAACCGGTAAACCAAACTATCGCCATCGGCCTCGCTGACCAGGTTGGAAAAATGAATGGTTTCGTTCCGGCAGATAAAAGGAATAACCGGATCGGCAAAACAAGGTGAACTGTTCTCCATGGGGGTAGGGGAAACAAATGCCGTGAGCAAATAGCCGGTGCTGGTCGGGTCGATCAGGTTCACGACGCCTCCGTTACGGCAACATCCGGTATGGACCAGGTGATAACCCTGGAGATTGGCATCCAGCCAAATGGTATCTTCATAGGTGCTCACCACATAATACAGGCTGCTCACCTGGGAAGGATCGTAAATGCAGGCATAA
Source organism: Chitinophagales bacterium (assembly GCA_028278085.1). GTDB lineage: Bacteria > Bacteroidota > Bacteroidia > Chitinophagales > JANQFB01 > JANQFB01. Next base: position 6,434 of record JANQFB010000471.1, on the reverse strand, counting down.
GGAACCGGAAAGATGGAGTCCGTAAGGGTTTGAGGCAGGGTACGGCTGCCATAGTAGGTAAATGGCCCGTCGTTTTCATGGATGTCGATATCCAGGGAAACCGGCCAGGCCGTTCCGGTGGGATCGCGGTATAATTTACCGGTTACTTTATAGGCATATTTGTTACTGTCCGTGTCGAACGTTATAAACTCATAGCAAAGTGTGCTACCCGCAAAATGTGTGGCCTCTACCGGAAGAGCAGCCAGGAGGAAGAGGCAAGAAAACCAGAGAACAACGTATGATTTGCCAAAAATGTGTAGCTGATCAGGTTTATGTATCATCATAGTAACAATCGTCCGCATGAATTGAGTTTCACCCTAAAGGTTATTTGATGATACAATAATAACGGGAGAATTACTTACGGAAAAGTACTATTTTAAATATTTTTGGGTTATTTTTAAAGACCGAAAGGATTTATTAATTGGAGACTTGCAACATTTTAGGCTGATTATCAATATTTTATCTTTTTATTTTTTTGTAACACTTTTTTTGTTTTTTGGACAATTTTTCCAAAACCCACCTACACATCATCAGGTAAACTTGTATATGACTCATTATTCCGGATCCCCCGAACATTATGCATGGAAGTAAGCTGATCAAAACCCTGAAAACTTTATCGGCTAAAGAAATGCGGCAATTCGGGGAATTTGTCCACTCTCCTTTGCATAACAAGCATATCAAACTCAGGAGCCTGGTCGATATGCTTCAACAGTCATATCCTTCGTTTATGCAAAAAAACCTGGCCAAGGAAGCGGTCTACGCAGAGATCTTTCCGGGTCAGCCCTATAATGAGCATAAGGTTACGGATCTGATGTCGTATTTGGTAAAGCTGCTGGAAGACTTCCTGGCCTTTGCTTATTATAATGAAGATGAACTGTTGAAAAAGCAGTCGTTGCTAAAAGCCTTCCGGGAAAAAGGCATGGATAAACAGTTTGTCAGAACCCGCGAAGCTGCAGAAGCCTTGCAAAAAAAGAATATTTACCGGGATGAGCATTTCTTCTATTACCAGTACCTGTTTGAGCGGGAGGCCGATTACTTTTTTATCCGGCATGAGCGACGCAAACAGGATGAGAGCCTGCAGCGCAAAGTCGATAACCTCGATCTGTTCTACCTATCGGCGAAGCTGAAAAGCATCTGTGAGATGATCAACCGGAAGAACATTGTTGCCGGTGAATTCGAGTTCAGCATGCTCGACGAATTGCTGGATTATGTGAAACGGAATATGGACAAATTCGAAAACGTGCCGGCGATCAGTATCTATTACCAGGTCATTGTCACCTTGTCGACCCCTGAAGGAGAAGATCATTTTCAACATCTCAAACAACTACTGGCCGAACATTCGAATAAGTTTACCCGGCAGGAAGCCAGCGCCATGTATGGTTATGCGCAAAACTACTGTGTCAAATGCGTCAACAACGGTAATCTTAGGTTTTTGGAGGAATTGTTCGGCTTGTATAAGCTGCAGATCGAGCAGGATATATTCGAAGGGCAATATGTTTCGCAGTGGCACTATAAAAACATCGTATCGGCTGCTTTAAGGGTTGGGGAATATGATTGGACGGCCGGTTTTATTGAAAAATTCCGGCACAAGATCGTTCCCGAACACCGGGAGAATGCCTATACTTACAACCTGGCTTCTTATTATTACGGCAGTAACAACTACGACAAAGCGCTTCAGTTACTGCAGTCGGTTGAATTCACCGATGTATACTATCATTTGGGGGCGAAATCCATGTTGTTGAAGATGTATTACGACCTGGATGAAGAAGAATCTTTGTTCTCCCTGATGGATGCCTTCAAGATCTATCTGCGCCGGAATAAATTGATCTCGGATTATCAAAGGAAAGTTCATTCCAACCTGGTGAGGTATACCAAAAAAGCATTCCGCCTGAAAATTAGGATGCTTATTCAACCCCGCTCGGTCAAAGAAAATGATATACAGGCACTCAAACAGCAGATCGAAATGAATAAGGAGATCACCAGTCTGGATTGGCTGTTGAAAAGGGTGGAAGAATTGGCCGCTGAATTATAGCCGGAAGATTCGGCGGAAATAACCGTCTATCGTTTCACGGCAATGGTAGCCGGCCCCGAAGCTTTCATGGCCGTGGATTTATAATACTCCAATGCTCCCAAAGCTACGATCGAAAGTATACCGAGGTTCAGGAAGATCAAAAATGCCAGTGACCAGGTTTTGATCCGTTTGAAGATTTTTCCGTTTTGAGCGTTTTCAAGTTTAAGCAAAAGTTGCCCTACATAAGCATGTGTTGTTGTCATGATGTTGCCGCTAGTGAAGTTTCTTCAAAATTACCGGTTTAGGCCTTCAAAAAAAAGTACAAAATATTGAATTTGTGTAGATAAAAAACTGCAATATATGTTGCTGATCTTACTAGATAGTATCCTAATGTTGTTTATCTGTAAGATTTTAAATGATTTTAAAAAAGTTTCAAAAATCCATACTTGTACGTAATTGTTTTCAATGACATCTTTCCGGATCCGATAAAGCACACCTCTTCTTTAGCCATTATAAGGGAATTCCCCTATTCTACCCTTCCGGACGGTATACTATCTTGCCGGTTCTTTGAAGTCTATCACATTTGGAATATCGGATGATGAGCGAGAAAGACATTTAAACAGTATTTAGTATGATTTAATTGGTCTATTCAATTAATATAAATAAAATAGACATGTGCTTACGCTTGGTACATTTTATTTATTTTGCTATATTTGACCCCCCTTCTTATAGGTAAATAATGATCAGTAAAAGTGTGAGCACGCTGTGTTTGTCGCATGGCAAATTTTATTGAAGTTATTGTACCGTAAAAAAATAAAAATGATGACAACGCTTATCCCTAGACTCTGTAACAGGATATTAAGTATCCTGCTTTTCGCTTCCATTAGTTTTAACCTCAGTGCCAATGATAATAAGGCAGCCGCTACTTTATTGAACCACAATGAAGGATGTTCTGCAAACGCTGCATATACGTCCATCGGAGCCACCGGAGATGAATCCGCCGGCGCCTGTTGGGTGAATGGCCCGAACTACAATCGTTGGTTCAAATTTGTTGCCACGACTACAGACGTCCAGATCGATGTCAAGGTAGGCGGAAGTGAAGGCACCATGCGATATGTATTCGCATCGCTTTGGACGGATGGCGGCACGGAACTGGCCTGTAAAAAATATGTCAATGCCACCAGTGATGTCGAATTACATTATACCGGGTTAACCGTGAGTGAAACTTACTTTATCTCAGTAGATAATTATAACGGATCCATCTACCAGGGTACATTCACCTTATGCGTGGCCAATGCGATTACCAATAACGATCACAAGCCCGGTGCGACCACTTTGAGCGACCTGGATGATTTTTGTTCGGCCAATCAGGCTTATACGACCATCGGAGGTACGGCCGATGAGTCAGCCGGTTCTTGTTGGTTCAACGGGCCAAACTATAACAGATGGTTCAAATTCACCGCAACAGATGAAGCCATTAAAGTTACGCTGAAAACAGGGGGCTCGAAAGGAACGATGCGTTACCCCTTCCTTACACTATGGGATAACACCCTTACGGAGATCGATTGCGATGTGTACACATCGATCCATGATAACCTGGAAGTACTGAGCGTAACCTTGACACCCGGTAATGATTATTTTATTTCGGTGGATAACTATTTCGGGGCTAACTATGCCGGGACCTTTACGCTTTGTATAACAGATGATGTGGGTTATGATTATAAAGTCAGTGCGGAGACCATTGCGCATAACGCCGGTTGTTCTTCCAATGGCCAGTATTCTACCGAGTTTGGAACACCTGACGAATCGAAAGGTGCGTGTGCCGACAACGGACCTAACTATAATCATTGGTTCAAATTTACCGCTACGACCACTGATGTTGAAATTGAGCTTAGAACCGGTGGCGCTGAAGGAACCCTGAGGTATCCTTTTCTTTCCTTATGGACCGCAGGTGGTACAGAACTGGCTTGTAAAAGATATTCGGAGCCCTATGATGACATGAAAATACAGCATGCCGGCTTAACGGTCAGTAATGATTATTATATCTCCGTCGACAATTACTTCGGCGTTAATTACAAAGGTTCATTCACGCTTTGTATTGACGATAACATCACTTATGATTCAGACAATCAGCTCGGTGCAACTGTATTGGCGCATAATGTGGGTTGTTCGGCCAATGGCGCTTACACCACTGTGGGTGGAACGGCCGATCAAAGCGCGGGTTCCTGTTGGGTGGAAGGCCCGAATTATAATAAATGGTTCAAATTTACAGCGACGTCAACCAGCGCGCATATCAATTTGAAGGTGGGTGGCGCCGAAGGTTCCATGCGTTATCCTTACCTGGCATTATGGGATAATACCCTCACCCAGTTGAATTGTGTTTCCTATAATACACCGACCGAAGACCTGGAGATCATTAATGAGAGCCTGACGGTCAGTAATGACTATTATATCTCCGTCGATAATTACTCCGGTGCGCAATATTGGGGTACTTTTACCCTCTGCCTCGACGATGCCATCGCCTTTAACAATGACCACAAAGACGGTGCACAGGTACTGACCGACTTTTCGGATTGGTGCTCACCCCTGGCAACCTATACCACCTTTGACGGTAGTGCGGATGATGCAGCAGCATCGTGTTGGTACAATGGCCCTAATTATAATAAGTGGTATAAGTTTACCGCTCCATCGACCGGGATCTCCATCAAAGTGAAAACCGGAGGCTCATATGGTAATATGAGGTATGCCTTTGTTGGATTATGGGATAATGCCAGCACTCAAATTGCGTGCGATGTTTATTCCAGTCCTTACGATTCCGTGGAGATCCTGGCAACCAACCTTATTCAGGGGAATGACTATTACATTGCTGTAGATAATTATTTTGGAAAGAACTATAAAGGTAGTTTTACCTTATGTATCGATGAGCTCAGCAATGATTATGTTGCAGGAGCGGTTACCCTGGCTCACAATGCCGGTTGTTCTGCCCTGGATGCCTATTCCAATGCCAACGCATCAGCCGATGAATCCAAAGGTTCCTGCTGGGACAACGGGCCCAATGAAAATGTTTGGTTCAAATTCGTGGCCACCACTACCGAAGTCCATGCCATCCTTAAAATGGACGACGGCGTCAACGATCTCGAATATCCTTATATCGCTTTGTACGACGATAATCTGACGGAGTTGGATTGTAAACGGTATTATGATGAAGATGATTCCATCGAGATATTGTATGAAGGATTGACGGTCAGCGAAACTTATTATATCGCTGTGGATAATTTCGATAATGTCAATTACCCCGGTAACTTCGGCATTTGCCTGTTCGATAATATCACTTGGACCTATGATTATTATCAGGGGGCAATAGAATTCACGGATCTGAATGATTTTTGTTCCACCGATGCCGCCTACACTTCTTTTGGGGCATCTGCCGATCAGGCCAAAGGTTCCTGCTGGGATCATGGGCCGACCTACAACCGGTGGTTTAAATTTACCGCGACCACCACGGAGATCGAGATCACCATGAAAACCGGGGGCAGCGAGGGTAGCTTGCGGTATCCCTTCCTGGCTTTGTGGGATGATGGTTTAACGGAATTGTCCTGTGCCCGGTTTACCGGTCCCAATTCGGACATTACCATACAGAATTCAAGTTTATCCATCGGAAATACTTATTATATCTCGGCTGATCATTGGTTTGATTCTGACTACTGCTGCACTTTCTCTATGTGTATCAGCGATGATATTGTACCGAAACATGGTTTTGAACCGGGACATGTCTGGGAAAACCAGGAACCGGATGCGGTGTTGAACGACCGTTCGATCGTGCTCTATCCGAATCCCACACAGGATCAGGTGTTTTTACAGTACAGATCTTTCCGGAAACTGGCCGCGGAAATCGACTTGGTGGTGCATGATATTTACGGTAAGGAGCTTTTCCGCCAAACCGGAACGACGGTACAGCCGGATGATCAGTTGAAGATCGATCTGAACGGTATTGCCGCCGGTATTTACTTCATGGTGATCACATCCGCCAATAGAGATGAACAGGTCGTGAAAAAGCTGGTGGTTCAATAGTACGGATCGGCTACCCGACCATTGCATGTAAGCAGTTTCACCCGCCACCGAAGGGGACACTGCTGGTATGCGATCCGATAATGCCCTTCCATACATCCGGGTCCCGCCGGTGGGCTGGTGACCCGGATGAGGCCAAGAATTTTTGCCAGCCTACAGGCGTCCTACCGCAGCAAAGTCACATTCCCCTCCATGATCCGTTTACTGCCAGAGGAATGTTGGGACTCTATAATAAACGTATAGATACCTATTTCCTGTGGCCTGCCCCGGTAAGTGCCATCCCAGCCGAAATCAGCATCGCTGGTTTCAAAGATCA